>BDUA01000048.1 GCA_002897715.1 bacterium BMS3Abin01 | reverse complement strand
CGGAGGATGGTGCCGCCTTTGGGGAGGATATCCGCCGTGCTCCTGACATCCAGCTGCATGTAGTTGTTTTCCATCAGCCCGCGCCAGCCCTCTTCCACGCCGACCATCCCGTAATCACCGGACAGCTTCCTGGTCACCGCCCGGATGACCGCGTTGAGGCCCGGGCAGTCCCCGCCCCCGGTAAGCATCGCCACTTTCCTGGCCATGGTTCAAACCTCCCTTAATATAAGATCCGTGATTAATCTCACTCAGCAATTAGAGAAGATATATCTCATGAGGAAAAAATGAAACCCATGGAACAGAAAACCGCCGCGGGCCATAGACTTTTTTTTCGGCGTGTCCTGCCGGTTAATGCCTTTATCTCCAATTTGAACAGACAGTTTATGTAGGGTAATATTGATATTATGGTAGAAATCTGGAGGGAGAAAATTCAAATATTTTCAAGATCTTATCTGCAGAGCTGGATTACCGGCATCATGGTAGTCGCTGTCGGCGTCATTTTTTTAATCGGATGTGATAACGGTAAGTCTGCTGCCGATACCACTCCGGCACGCGCAGTCCCTACCGTTTCCGATCCCTCCCGGCCGCCGATGCTGGACGGCTCGGTGCCCACCGGTGATTATGAATTCGATAACCTGGTCAAGCGCCTGGTCGCGCCTATGGATAAAGGGATGGGCACCGTCATCCCGCAAGGCAAGGAGTTGCAGATTCATGGCATCGGCGAGTTTGTGCCGGGAAAGGGTTTTTGGGCGAAGATGGCCCGGCCGTTTACTTTTCAGGATTATGCCTGTGCCCAAATCATCAACTCCGAAGTGGGCTGGGTTCCAAGCGATGACTGGTGGATGGCGGTTGACGTGACAATGGGATTTGATTCAGGAACCCGCTTTGAGTCACCGGCGGCGCCGACGCATGACATAATCCTCGCCTATGACGAGATGAACGCCTGGACCTGCGCAATCTCACCGCCAAAGGCCAATTCAGCAATGAACGAACCGAACGGACCTGTTTTGAAATATGCGAACTTTGAAAATAGCGAGGACATGTTCGAGTTTTTCTTCAACAATTACGCGAGCGACTCGTGGCTGAACACGGATCCGGGCGAGGTCCCCTTTGTCACAGGCCAACGGCTGCGTTTCGTCATTTCCTACACCGCGGCTTCAGGCACGGACCTGTATATCTATGACGGTAAGGGCGACGTCATTCACAAGTCCAGGGACGACACCGTTCCGACGCATATCAGGAATCCTGAAACCGTGCATATCGCCTTGAGCTGGCAGGTTGTGCCGGAACTCTGTTTCTGGTGGGGAGGTGGAGATACCGACGGTGATTATTCCAATTACTCATACCACCGCAACTTTATAATCGCCAACGGAAAGATCAATGACAAGGCAGTATATGACTATTTGACGGACACTGACAATTTCGTCAGACAGTTCATAGCTTATTGACGGCCAACAGGTGCCCTGTCGGACCTTGAACCAAAGCGGGTTGCCGGGCTTCCCTGCGGCTCAGCAGAAGGAGAGCTGCTCCACCGCCATGCCGTTGCGCTTGGCGATGATTTCCTGGTTGAAGGTCTTCAGGCAGTTCTCGCAGATGAAACTCTGCCGCCTCTCCGACCAGTAGACCACACCCTGCTTATGGCAGCAGTGGCAGGGGTAACGCTGTGTGGAGGTTTTTTTATCCTTCGTGGTACTCATATCGTCACGGTATTTATTCTGCACAGAAGACGCGTTTCCCTGCCTGTCTCGGTTGTGCCCTTAAAATTCTGTAAATTCCAACAGCCGCCGAAAGGAACAGCGGCCATCTTTCTCCAAGATAGACGTTGACAAAACAACTATCAAAGGAGAGACGATTGATCTGGTCCGGGTTTCTCGGACCAGATCAGAGACCCGGGATGCCGCTGCCGGTGTTTTCCATGCGGTAATCTATGGAGAGATGGTGGCTTGGGTAGTCGTCCCAGCTGGCCCAGCAGACTCTCCTGAAAGGCGTTCGGACGCGACCGGAACTTATCAGATGAGACTTTACCTGTCTATAGTACTTTGGTATGAATTGACAATGCGAAAAGTATGATATTTCCCTGACATTTTCCTGTTCAAACAGAAAAGCCGCCCCGCCGGGCGGCTCAAACATGCCGTGGTCTCTCAGCCTCTGGTTAATCCTCGAACTTGATGACCTCGCGTCCCTTGTAGGTGCCGCAGACCGGGCACACGTGATGGGGACGCCGCGGGCTGTGACACTGGGAGCAGAGGCTCAGGCTGGGCGCCTCCAGGTTGTCGTGGGTGCGCCGCTTGTCGCGCCTTGCCTTTGAAGTTTTACGCTTGGGTACAGCCATGATTATCGCTTACCTCATATTAGCAGGGGGATATACTGTATCTGTCCCCCTGGCATGATTTCCAAGAGAGTAGGATAGCGGAAGCCGGGGGCAAAGTAAAATCAGCCGTCCTCCGGCGGCCACCATTCCCTGAGCTTGTCCCAGCGGGAATCGGTCGGCGGCTCGCAACCGCATGCGCCAGCGTTAAGGTCGGTCCCACACTGGGAGCAGAGCCCCGGGCAGTCATCGCGGCAGATTATCTTGGGTGGCAGCACCTCCGCCACCGCGTCCCTGGCCCAGCCGGACAGGTTGATGATGCCGTCCTCGAGATACCAGAGCGACCCCTCTTCCTCCTCGCCCATCGCCTCGATGGGCGGCAGCTCCGGCTGGAAGAATTCAGAAGCCTCGACCGCCACTTCCAGCTCGGCCTTCTCCAGGCAGCGCCAGCAGACACCGGAAAGGCTGCAGTGGAAAGACATGGTCACCATATAGCCCTGGCCTACCTGCGTCACCGACAGGCGTGTCCGCACCTTCTCCGGCTGGAAGCGGTAAGCCTGGCCGGCCAGGCTTATGGGCGGCAGATAGAGCTCCAGCGTGAAGACGCGGGCAGTTCCCTTCTTCAGGGCCGGGGAATAAAGATCGAAGGTTGTCGCTGGCTCGGACATGGGATAGGGGTACGATCAAGGTTGGTTCGGATAAGGACCGGCTCAACGCCTCACAAGCCGGCAGGTTCCGTATAAAGCGGCCGGCCGGCTCAGTCCCCGGGCGTCAGCGTCTGCGTCTCCTCGTCGCCGCTCTTGCCCTGGAGCCGGTTGCGGCCCCTCCTGACGGCGTCCAGGAACTTGTCCAGGTTCACCTCGAGCGTCTCCAGGACCTCGTCGGCGTAATCCTCGGCGCCAAGCCTGATCTCGCGCTCGCGCGCCCGCGCGTCTTCCATGATCTGGGCGGCGTTGCGTTCGGCCATCTTCACTACTTCCTGCTCGGACACCAGCCGTTCAGCCTGGTCGTTGGCTTCCTTGATGATGCGGTCGCTCTCCGTCTTGGCCTCCGCCAGCATCTCCTGGCGCTCCTTGACGATCCAGCGCGCCTGTTTTATCTCCTCGGGGATGGTGGTCCGCATCTGGTCGAGGATGTCATAGATCTCCTCGCGGTCGATTATGACCTTGTCGGTCATGGGCATGGGACGGGCATCGTTGATTATCTCGTCGAGCTTATCTATCAGAACCAGTACGTCCACTTTTCCTCCAATATTCCAGGTTTACTGGAAAAGTTCTTCAAAGCGCCTGATAACCGCCTCGGGAACCAGGTCATCGACGTTGCCGCCGTATTTGGCTATCTCCTTGACGCCGCTGGAGCTAAGAAAACTATATTCCGGCGACGCCATTAAGTAAATAGTTTCTAGATCCGGCGCCAGTTTCCTGTTCAGCTGCGCCATCTGGAATTCGTACTCGAAATCCGAGATGGCCCTGAGTCCCTTGACCAGGGCGCTCGCCCCCCATTTGCGGGCGAAGTCCACCAGAAGTGTATCAAATACCTCCACCTTGATGTTAGTGTTCGAAGGCAGGGACGCCTCCAGCATCGCCTCCCGCTCATCGACGCCGAACAGGGTGTCCTTGCGCGGCGAGCTTGCCAACACGCCCACCACCACCCTGTCGAACAGAATGGCCGCCCGGCGGATGATGTCCAGGTGCCCCTCGGTGACCGGGTCATAAGTGCCCGGGCAGACGGCTGTTATCTTGTCATTGTTATTCATTGAGACAGAGATGTCGGTCAGGCCTCCGGTCCGGCCCCGGGGAAATATATACTCACCCTGGTGTCGCCGTAAACCCGGTTTACGGAAAGCTGGAACGGCAGGGTTATATCCTCACGGGAGGAACTCTCCACCACCAGCCTCGCTCCCGGCGCCGCAACCCGCGGCAGCCATCTTCCCAGTTCCCCCTCGATAACGCGGTGCATTCTATAGGGAGGATCGGTAAAAATCAAATCAAAGCGCTGGCGCTTTTTCGCTGCATCCTTAAGGAAAACAAGGTAGTCGCGCCGGACAACGGCGACGTTCTCAAAACGCAGTTTCTCCACGTTCCTGCGCATCGCCTTGACCGCTGTAGCGCTGCTTTCCACCAGGACCGCCCCGGCGGCGGCGCGGCTCAGGGCCTCCATCCCCAGGGCGCCGCTGCCGGCGAACAGATCCAGCACCGTCAGGCCGGTGATGTCTCCCAGGATGCTGAAGACCGCCTCGCGCACCCGGTCCGCGGTCGGGCGGGTGTTCCGCCCCGGCGGCGCGGCGATTATAGTCCCCTTCCTGCTTCCGGCGATGATACGCAAACTAGCCCTCCCGGCCGCCTGTTTACAGAACCGGTATACGAGCCTGACCTCATACCCGGCGCAGCCACTTGACCGAGTCGCCGAACACCCTCTCCACCTCGTCCCTGAGCAGGGTATGCTCCGGCCTGGCCAGCCCCGGGTCAGACTCTATCATGTCCCTGGCCAGTTCCCGCGCCTGCCCCAGCAGCTCCTGGTCCCGCGTCAGCCGCGCCAGCTTCAGGTCCGGCAGGCCCGACTGTTTCAGGCCGAACAGCTGGCCCTCCCCTCTTATCTCCAGATCGATATCGGCCAGGCGGAAACCGTCACTGGTGGACTCCATCGCCGCCAGCCGCCGCCGCGCCTGCTGGCTGCGGCCCTCGCCGAACAGCAGACAGTAGGACTTGTGCCCGCCGCGGCCGACGCGGCCGCGCAGCTGGTGCAGCTGTGCCAGGCCGAAACGGTCCGCTTCCTCAACCATCATTATGGTGGCGTTGGCCACATCCACGCCTACCTCTATCACCGTAGTCGTCACCAGTACCTGGATATCACCGCGCTGGAAGGCAGCCATGGTCTCCTGCTTGTCTTCGGTTGACATCTGCCCGTGCAGCATACCCAGGCGGTAGCCTTTGAATTCTCCGCGCGCCAGGCGTTCCGCCTCCACCGACACCGCCCTGGCGTCCACCGCCACCGACTCCTCGATGAGCGGGCAGACCACGTAACCCTGCCTGCCCTTGTCCAGCTGCTGGCGGATGAACCTGTAAGCTTGCGCCCTGTTCCGCTCAGGCACCAGCCGCGTGACCGTCGCCTGCCTGCCCGGCGGCATGGTGGTGATGAGACTGACATCCAGATCGCCGTAGAGGGTCAGCGCCAGCGTCCGGGGAATGGGGGTGGCCGTCATGTGCAGCACATGGGGGGTCACGCCGCCGGTGGTGGCTTTCTCCGCCAGTTTCTCCCGCTGGTCCACGCCGAAGCGATGCTGTTCGTCCACTACCACAACCCCCAGCCTCGGAAAGGAGACGTCCTCCTGGATAAGGGCGTGGGTGCCCACCACCAGGCTGATCCGTCCCGCGGCGATATCCTCCAGCAACCGCCGCCGCTCCGCCGGCTTATGCCGGCTGGAGAGCAGGGCCACACCGACGTCCAGCCCCGCCAGCATATGCTGTATATTGAGGAAGTGTTGCTCCGCCAGCACCTCCGTCGGCGCCATCAGCGCCGCCTGGCGACCGTTCTCCACGGCGCGCAGCAGGGTGTACACGGCAACCACCGTCTTTCCCGAGCCCACGTCGCCCTGAAGCAGACGCTGCATGGGCCGGCCGGCCGCCATGTCGTCAGACACCTGCCGGCAGACCTGCTGCTGGTCGCTGGTAAGCCGGAAGGGCAATCCTTCGATGAACCTGCGGGTAAGTTCGCCGCTGGGCCTGAGCCGTACCCCCCGCCGCTCCCGTTCATACGCCTGGCGGTGGGACAGCAGACCCAGCTGCATCAGGTACAGCTCCTCGAAGACGAGGCGCCGCCGCGCCGTCGCGTAATCTGCAGGCGTCCGGGGAAAATGCATGGCTATCACCGCATCGGACTTCCACGGCAGGCGCAGTCCATCCCTGACGCCGGCCGGTAGCGGATCCGCCATCCGGGCAGCCAGCTGGATGCACTGTCCCAGCCAGCCGCGCAGCCGCTTCACCGATATCCTGGCCGTGGTCTCGTATACCGGGACGAAGCCGGTGGTGTGCAGACCGGCTCCCTGCTTGCCCAGTAACTCATGGCCTTTCACCCTGAATGTCCGGCTGCCACCGTAGTAGCGGCCGCGCAGAAGAAGTCTGTCGCCGGCGGTAAGCTGGTCGGCCAGGTAGTCCTGGTTGAACCAGAGCGCTTCCATGTAGCCGGTATCGTCGCCTACCGTGGCCACCACCAGCCTGAGGTTGCGGCGGCGGGTGGGACGTCGGGAGATGCTCTCCAGGCAGCAGGAGACCGTTGCCTCCTCGTCCCATTTCAGTTCGCCGATACGGCGATGGCTGGTATAGTCCTCGTGGCGGAAGGGGAAATGGAACAGCAGGTCGCGGATGGTGAACAGCCCCAGCGTGGCCGCCGCCCGGGCCGTCGCCGGCCCCACCCCGGAAAGCACGGTAAGGGGGTCGTCCAGTCTCTTGGGGTTAAAGTTCTGCTTGGAAGTGCGCGGCAGTTTTTTCCGGGGAGAGGCAGACCCGCAGAAAGGAACCGGGCACCGGGGTCTGATCATCGTCTCCACCTGTTTGTTGCCACCTTATCTTGCAATTAAAGGGCGGCTATAGCATAATGACGCCTTGTGTAAAAGTAAAGTTTAACAGGGAAACAGGGTACACATGTCAAAAGTATGCACAGTCTGCGGCAAGAAACCCGGCTACGGCAACAACCGCAGCCATTCCAACCGAGCCACCCGGCGACGGTTCAATCCCAATCTGCAGAAGATCCGCATCATCACCGGCGGCAAGCCCACCCGCGCCTATGTCTGCGCCAAGTGCATAAGCGCCGGCAAGGTGCAGAAGGCGATCTGAACCGGCGGAATAAATGGCAGCGAAAGGAGCCGGCGGATGTCAACGGGAAGTTATGTCGGTGTAGTTGGGCTTGCGGCGCTGGCTTATGTCTATTACGCCGTCTGCCTGATGGTGATCGCCCAGAAAACCGGTACCACCAGCGGCTGGATGGCCTGGGTACCGATCCTCAATCTGCTGCTCATGGTACGTATGGCCGGCCGCCCCGACTGGTGGCTGATTCTGTTCTTCATCCCCCTGCTTAACATCATCATCGCCGTCATCGTCTGGATGAACATCGCCGAGGCCCGTCACAAGCCCGGCTGGTGGGGAATACTGGTGCTGGTGCCTTTCTTCAACGCGCTGGTCCCCGGCTACCTGGCGTTCTCGCGATAGCGACGTCACGGTTATCCGGAAAGGGGAACCATGGACTTTCAACTGTTCCAGCTGGTGAACGGCGCGGCTGGCAGGTATGGAGCGCTCGATTCCCTGTTTCTTTTCTTCGCTGAATACGGGGCCTTCATCTTTCCTGCCGCCCTTCTATTTATATGGTTCCGCAGCGGAAAGGCGAAAAGGGAAGACTATCAGTCAGTACTGCTGGCGGTGGTAGCGGCGGCGTTAGGTCTTCTGATAGCACAGCTTATCGGTCATATCTACTTCCGGCCCCGCCCCTTCAGCACCCATCTGGTGACACTGCTCCTCAACCGGTCCCCCGACCCCTCTTTTCCGTCAGACCACACGGTGTTCGCTTTCGCGATCACCAGCATCGTCTGGCTGAGGTCCAGATGGCTGGGTTGGATACTCCTGGCTGCAGGGATATTGCTGGCATTCTCCCGGGTCTACTGCGGTACTCACTACCCCCTGGATGTTATCGGCGGCGCCTTGCTCGGCACGCTCTGCGGCCTGCTCCTGTGGATATTGCGGCACAGGATAAGGCCGGTTCTTTTCATGGTTATTGCCCTCGCCGCCAGACTTCGGCTGGCACAGCCGATCAACGAAGATATTACCAAGCCGTGATCGCTTAGAATTTCTTCATCAGCTGCGCCATCTCAATGGCGCCGGCGGCGGCCTGCCACCCCTTGTTGCCGCCCTTGGTGCCGGCCCGTTCCACCGCCTGCTCAATGTTGTCCGTGGTCAGCACTCCCATGGCTACCGGTACCCCGCTGTCCAGGGCTACCTTGGCGATGCCCTTGGAAGCCTCGGCGGCCACGTAATCGAAATGGGGCGTGCCGCCACGGATTATGGCTCCCAGGCAGATGATGGCGTCATATTTACCGCTCCCGGCCATCCTGGACGCCACCAGGGGTATCTCGAAGGCGCCCGGCACCCAGGCCACTTCGATAGCCGTCTTGCCGGCGTTGTGACGTACCAGACAATCGATGGCGCCATCCAGCAGGTGGGTGGAGATGAACTCATTGAAGCGGGCGATGATGATGCCGAACTTCAGTCCCTTGGCGTCGAGAAGTCCCTCGTAACTCTTGAATCGCTCTGCCATCAGCTTTCCTTTCTATTCCCGTTATTATTTGGAGTCATTTTCTTTTTCATACCTGAGGTCCTGGTGATGCAGTATATGGCCCATCTTTTCCTTTTTGGCCGCCAGGTAGGATATGTTTTCCACCTGCGGCTTCATCTCGATTGATACTCTTTCAACGATTTTCAGCCCATATCCTTCCAGTCCCTTTATCTTCTTGGGGTTGTTGGTCATCTGGCGGATGGAAGTCAGACCCAGATCCACCAGAATCTGGGCGCCGATGCCGTATTCACGCAGGTCCGCCTTGAAGCCCAGCTCCTCATTGGCCTCCACCGTATCCCGGCCCTTCTCCTGTAGTTCGTAGGCCCGCAGCTTGTTGAGGATACCGATGCCACGTCCCTCCTGGGACAGATAGAGCAGGACACCGCTCCCTTCCTCTTCTATCATGCGCAGAGCATGATATAGCTGCTCGCCACAATCGCAGCGCATGGAGCCGAAGACATCTCCGGTCAGGCATTCCGAATGGACCCGCACCAGCACGTTCTCGGCACCATCCACTTCACCCTTCACCAGGGCCACATGCTGTTCACCGTCCAGCAGACTCTCATAGCCGAAGGCACGGAAATCGCCGAACTTGGTAGGTATGCGGGCTTCGGCCACCCGTCGCACCAGCTTCTCCGTCTTACGCCGGTATTTGATCAGATCGGCGACCGTGATCATCTTCAGTCCGTGCCCCTGGCAATAGGGGGTCAGGTCGGGTACACGGGCCATGGTACCGTCATCGTTCATGATCTCACAGATCACACCGGCCGGCTCCAGCCCCGCCAGCCGCGCCAGGTCCACCGAGGCCTCGGTCTGTCCCGTACGCTCCAGTACGCCGCCCGATTTGGCCCTGAGAGGAAAGATATGGCCCGGCTGCACCAGGTCCTCAGGCCCTGAATCGGGGTTCATGGCCACCTGGATGGTATGGGCCCGGTCCGCCGCCGAGATACCGGTGGTGACGCCGTGGCGGGCCTCTATGGATACAGTGAAAGCGGTGCTGAAAGTGGCTTCGTTCTTGTACACCATCTGGGGCAGATTCAGCTCTTCACACTTCTCCGGGGTCATGGCCAGGCATATCAGCCCCCGGCCGTGGGTCGCCATGAAGTTGATGGCCTCGGGCGTGGCGAACTGAGCCGCCATGGTGAGGTCACCCTCGTTCTCACGGTCCTCGTCGTCACATACGATCACCATCTTGCCCGCGCGGATATCCTCGACGGCTTCTTCGATGGTGCTGAACGGCGAATCATTCTCTTCCTGTTCTTTCTGTTTTTCCATTTCCTTTTCTGACATTTTTCCTTCCTACCTGTTGGTGTTGATACTTCCTTGTCTCTTTTAAATAAAGCCTTCCTCCGCCAGCTTCTCCAGGGTGAGTCCTCCCTCCCCCTGGCCCCCGGGCAACCCTCCCCTGACGATCTTCTCCACGTATTTACCCATAACGTCCGCTTCCAGGTTGACCTCGTATCCCACACCGTTCTGCCCCAGGGTGGTCACCTCCAGAGTATGGGGGATGAGCGAGATGGTGAATCCGCCTTCAACCAGACGGGCGATGGTAAGGCTGATGCCGTCGACGCCCACCGACCCCTGCGCCAGCAGATAACGGCTGATCTCTTCCGGCGACGTGATGGTGAAAAGTACAGCGTTGCCCTCAGGCTGTATCCTGACCACCTTGCCGGTGGCATCCACATGGCCCAGCATCAGGTGGCCACCCAGACGCGCCGAAAGTGTCAGCGCCCGTTCCAGGTTGACACGGCCGCCCCGTTTGAGGTTCCCCAGGTTGGTCTTCCTGATGGTCTCGGGCATCACATCGGCTGAGAAAGAATTCCGGCCGAACTCCCTGGCCGTCAGGCATACGCCGTTGACGGCGATGGAATCGCCCAGCTGGGCATCTTCCAGCACCCTGTCGGCCTCGATGGTGATGATGCCGCTATCGGCTTTCATCTCCAGGCTTGCCAGCGTTCCCATCTCTTCAACTATGCCGGTAAACATCTTCAGCCCCCTCTTTCCGGTCGAAAGACGGCCTTACCATTCATCTTTCGACGTATAGGCGGTTATCAGGACATCGTCGCCGACCCTGGTGTGGGTCATGCGATATAGCTCGACGGCTTCGCTGATCATGTTGAACCCTTCCCCCGCCACCGGGGTCCTGGCCGACTCGCCGCCGATGATCATCGGCGCGATATAGGTCATCACCTTGTCGACGGCACCGGCGGCCACAAATGAAGACGCCAGGGTCGGCCCACCCTCCAGCATCAGGCTGAGTATGGGGATCTCCCTGGAACCGAGAAAACCCAGGGCATCGTTTACGTCCACGCGCCCCCGTAGCGCCTGCACCCGGGCGACCTCCACACCGTCCCGGCGCAGGGCCTCCACCCTGTCCGCGGGGGCCGCGTCGGTTACGAAAACCAGCGTCTGGAACTCACCGGCCGTACGCACCAGCCGGCTGTCGCTATCAAGGTTTGCCTCCGAGTCGAACACGACTCGCAGGGGCTGCCGCCGCGCGCCCGGCAATCGGCAGGTGAGCAGGGGGTCATCGATGTGAGCGGTGCCTGAACCAACGGCGATAGCGTCCACCTCGCCACGCAGGGCATGGACCTGCCTGCGGCTCTCTTCGCCGGATATCCATTGTGAGTCACCACTGGCGGTGGCGATCTTTCCGTCCAGGCTCATGGCGCTCTTGAGTGTCACCAGCGGCCGGCCGGTAACCGCATACTTGCGGAAAGCTTCGTTCTGCGCGCGCGCCCTGGCGGCTACCGTGCCGTCCAGCACCTCCACCTCGATGCCCGCCTGCTTAAGGGCCGCCACCCCCTTGCCATCCACCTTGTCGGAAGGATCCAGAGCCGCCACCAATACCCTGGTGACGCCCGCGGTGATAAGCGCCTCGGTGCAGGGACCGGTCCGGCCCGTGTGGCAGCAAGGCTCCAGGGTGACGTAAGCGGTAGCGCCGCGTGCGTCACCGTCCACCGACTTTAACGCGGCTACCTCCGCGTGGTCGGCGCCGGCCCGCTCATGGTAACCCTCACCGATCACTTCGCCGCCTCTGACGAGGACCGCGCCGACGGTGGGGTTGGGACTGGTCATCCCCCTGGCCCTGTCAGCCAGGTTGAGCGCCCTCTGCATGAGGCTGATATCTAGTCCTGTAGCCATAAATGGGTACCGGTTTCCTGTCACCGGCAACAGTTTCAACCGATAATTCAGGATATTCTACAGGCGGAATCGTACGAAGAGGCATGGTCGCACCTGTGGCCAAGGCGACCTCTAGCTCTATCTTCTCCCATCCAGACTTTAACTGTCGGCCCGGGAATTTCACCTGGTCAGCCTCCGTAGAGGGTCGCGGGCTGTAACCGCCGGTGGGGAATTGCACCCCGCCCTGAAGACATCGCTGAAAACCAGCTATTCGATTTTTTCGTGCAAAAAAATGATAGCAGAAGGAGAAAGTCGTTGCCAGCCGGAGCCCGCGGTGAAGCCGCGGGAGCCGGTATCAGGCCCGGGCCGCCATGGACGCCATCAGCTCTTTGGCCGCGGCCGCCGGGTCCGGCGCGCCGAAGACGGCGGAGCCGGCAACGAACAGGTTGGCGCCGGTGTCCAGCGCGGCCTCGACGGTATCGACGCCCACACCGCCGTCCACCTGCAGACCCACGTGATCCGGCAGCAGGTGCCGCGCCCTCTCGATCTTGGGGATAACCGAGGAGATGAACTCCTGGCCGCTGAAGCCGGGGTTCACCGTCATCATCAGGGCGTAATCGATGTCGCCGGTGACCTCCTGCATGGCGGCCAGAGGCGTTGCCGGATTGAGAGTGACGCCGGCCTTGCAGCCGGTGGCGTGGATCAGGGAAAGGGTCATGTTCAGATGCACACAGGCTTCGACGTGTACATTTATCCAGTCAGCGCCGGCGTCGGCAAAGGCGTCTACATAACGCTCCGGGTTCTCGATCATCAGGTGCACGTCCAGTACCCCGCCGGCCTGGTGGACCTGTCCGCTGATGGCTCGGGCGACCACCGGGCCGATGGTGATATTGGGAACGAAATGCCCGTCCATCACATCCACATGGATGACCCGGACGCCCGCCTCCATCACCATCGCCACTTGTTCCCCCAGCCGGGAGAAGTCAGCGGAAAGTATGGATGGGGCCAACTGGTAGCTTGTCAGCAGCTCGTCATTCACGGGGGAGATTCTAGCACAAACTCATACATCTATGATCCCGCGGTCAGCATGGCGATAACAATACCTATGATGGTGATGATAACTGTGGCTAGAATCGCCAGCATCATAAGAGCGGTCATCACTACCCCGATGATGGCCGCAGCCTTGGCCATGCCCCGGCCCGCCTCCGGCGATTCGCCTCGCTTGATCCTCCCCAGCTCGATAAAACCGAGGATCATCCCGGGAATCGCGGTGAAGCCGCATAGGCCTATGCTGGCCGCCGACAGGATGATGGCGCCCACGGCCATGTCGCTCGCACCCTGCCGGTTCTGGCCTATAGCCGTGGCAGCGCAGGGTCGGCAATAAGACTTGCCGGCCGATTCGACCATGCAGGCGCGGCAGAAGGGCCTGCCGCAGCTGCTGCAGACGCCGGCAGCCTCCTTGTCCGGGTGATATGTGCAGTTCATGTCAGCCGCCTGTCCGTAGTCTTCCCTCCCCGCATCCACATGGCTTGCGGGACGCAGCAGGCACGGCGGCGGGGCTGAAAGCCCCCCGCCGCCGTGCCTCGGCGAAACATCACCATATCTGTTCGGCAGCCTCTGACGGCGGCCGAATCAGGATGTCGTTATATAGAACGACCAGTTTCCGGTAATAGCCAGGATGATGTTCACAATCACTCCCAGAGTTACCGCTATGGCACCGATGATGATGGCCGCCTTGGCAAAGCCCCTGCCCTTCTCCGATGATTCACCCCGATTGATCCTGCCCAGCTCCACGATTCCCAATATCAGGCCGACGACCGAAGCAACGCCGCAACAGAAGATGCCCACGATGGAAGCACCAGGGCGGCGGTGGCCATGCCGCTGGTTTTTTCCGGCTGAGGTATTGCTCCCTCCATAGCACTCCTCCTTTATTGCTTGAGCTCCATGCTCGGTCAGCTGCTGGAAAGCGCCGTCGACAGCTGCGTCTCCCAGGTCGCATGATTATCGAAATGCAGGTTCGGATCGGTGATCAGTGTGTACCACCAGTAGATACCGTAGATACCACAGGTGAATATGGTCAGCAGCAGGTACTTCACGAAGGTCCGCTCAGGCACTACCATGCTGGGGGTGATGGGTTGCTGGACGATCCCCAGCTTGGTCATGATATCGCTGGCCTTGGCCATGAACTGCTGTTCATTGGCCTCGTGCGCCCGGAAATCATCATTGAGGAAGTAATAGATATAATAAACGACCAGGCTGAAGACGATGGTAAGCACCAGCCACAGCACCGGTGACTTCTCGCCGGCGCGGTCCCGGGCGGTAGCCTCCAGGTGCAGCCCTTCCAGCTGCGAAAGGTCCTCCTCCACTTCAGCCGTCTTGCCCGCCGCCGCCGCCTTCTCCCTGAGTACCTCTATCAGGTGCTCCCGGAGCGAGACCAGACGCTCGAAGTGCTGCAGCCGGCGATCCATCAGTTTATACAGGATATATATGCCGTAGATGCCGCAGGTGATAATCGTAAGCAGGAAGGCCGAGATAAACGTTGTCTGCCAGTCCGTAGCCTCCCTTTGACGCAAATCGACGTCAAGGGCCATCATACTGTCCATCATTCGCCTCCTTTCCCCGCCTTTGCAGGATTCGTCCCATTAATAGAAACCTCCGCCTACAGAAGCCCTACCTGGTACCAGATCACCACCTTAACCAGCCAGGCCGCCAGGATGATCGCGGTTCCGCCCCATATCAGGTTTCGCCGTAGCCCGCGACTTAACGAGACCCGGAACTGCTTTCGGGTCACAATTGAAAAGAGAGTTACCAGGAACAGCCCCGCCAGCATCAGGTAGAAAACCGGACCCAGTGGATGGAACACGAAAGCGCCGGTGATATCCCCGCCCCCCATGGACAGGAACGAGCGGGTGATACCGCACATGAGGCATGGTACCCCGGTAAGCGCCAGCACCGGGCAAAGTACGACATTCGGGATGTCCAGCCCCAGAAGAGACATCTTCAGGCCCGGAGTGAACAGGAAGGTCACAGCAAACAGCATGGCCAGCAGTGCCAGCAGCGGCAGTTCCACCACCGCCAGCTGCCGCCAGTCCGCCTTCCTGACGGATAGCTGGAACGGCCGTTCGACAGACATTGCCGGACCCGCCGGCGGCGGAGGATCGTACCTGTCAGGATGATTCTTTCCCAGTGCTTCCTGGTTAAAAGCCAATTATACCCTTTCCCGGGCCATTAAGACCCGATGAACAAGCACCGCACACCTAACTTTTTAGCCGTTATCCCCGGTTATCCTGCACCGGCGTACGGTTATACCGCCCGGGAAAAGAACAGGCCGCAGATTTTCGCCTGCGGCCCGGTAATTACGCTATGGTTACGGCCTGCCTATTTGACGGCCTTCTTGAGCTGGCTGCCGGCGCTGAACTTGGGCACCGTGCTGGCAGCTATCTGAATCTTTTCCTTGGTCTGCGGGTTGATGCCGGTCCTCGCCGATCTCTGCTGAACGCTGAACTTGCCAAACCCGGTGAACTGTACATCTTCACCTCTCTGCAGCGCTTCGGTAACGGTCTCGATGAACGCGTCAACTGCTGCAGCAGCCTGTGTCTTGTTCAGGTCTGCCTTGTCGGCCACGGCACTTATAAACTCGGATTTTCCCACTTCCATACCTCCTGATCATTAAGGGTTTCAGAAGCTGGCGGTTGCACACTATCAGACGATATTGCCCATTACAAGCGGAAAACAGCTATTTTCCCTTCATCTGCCGCTGACCGTCATCTTACCCACCAGCACGGTCGGAGCATGGATGCTGCCACCGAAAGGAATCCAGCGGCAGTCGTCACCCACGGTCTCTATCGCCTTCAACATGGACAGTATATCACCGGCAATCGTGACTTCCCTTACAGGGACTGTCAACTTTCCACTTTCTATCAAATGCCCCGCCGCCCCCACCGAAAAATCCCCGGATACGGCGTTGGCGCCGGAATGGATACCGCTGACCTCGCTGACGAAGAAACCCTTCTCCACCGAAGCGATGATATCATCCCGGGAACCCTCGCCGCCCTGGACGCGCAGATTGTTCGGCCCTACGTGGGGTATGGCGCTGTAGGACCCCCGGATGCCGTTGCCGGTGGAAGCACACCCATCCTTACGTCCCGAGTAGGTATCATAAAGAAAACCCTGCAAAACACCGTTTTTTATCAGAGGCGTCTGCTGAGTGGGCACGCCTTCGCCATCGAAGGGTGCCGAGGCGAGGCCTTCGGGGTGAATACCGTCATCAACCAGCGAGAAACCGGTACCGGCGACCTGCCGGCTCTCCAGACCGGCAAACAGGGACCTCTGTTTCTGTACCGATTCCCCCGTCAGCGCCGAGCCGATGACCCCGATCAAGCCGGCGGTCACAAAGGGGTCCATGACTACAGGGCAGGTCATACTTTCACATTGGCTGGCCCCCAGGAGCGATACCGCCTTCGCGGCTGCCTCGCGGCCACAAGCCCGGCCGTCCAGTTGTCCGGGCTCCCGTCCCGTAGTAAAGGAAACACCCGTCTGCATTTCGCCGTCCTGGAGAGCTATCGCCATGGTGAAGGCGTAGCAACTGGTCTCCCGGTATGAGCGGGCGAACCCCAGGGTGTTGGCGATGGCGACCTCTGCCTGCGATTCGCTGTAGGCCGCCTGCTCCACCTGGGCCACGCGCCGGTCATAATCCAGGGCGGCAGCCTCCACCGATCTCGCCAACTCGATCTTCTCCCCTACAGGTGTCTGCTGCAGCTTATCGTTATACAGATCCAGCCCGGCGAATTCCGTCGCCGGTGACGGCAGTCCGGTGAATTCGTCGGGAGCGGTTACCGCGGCGTTATCTATCGCCTCGGCGGCGGCACGGGCCAGGCCTTCGTCGGAAAGGTCCGAGGTGTAGGCATAGCCGGCCGAACCACCGGAAATGACCCGTATACCGACGCCGCTGCCGGAGTTGCTCAACAGTTCATCCACTTCCCGCCGGTAAACCCTGATACTGGTAGAACGGGAGCGTGACACATAGGCCTCGGCCTGCTCCACTTCCCGGCCTGAAGCGTACTCCAGCACCTTGTTGGCTATATCAAGCATATGGCCTTCAAACCTCCGTGCCGCCGACGGTAAGGTCGAGGATACGCAGGGTCGGCTGGCCGCTGCCGGCCGGCACGCCCTGCCCATCCTTGCCGCAAACGCCGATGTTCATCTCGAAATCGTCCGCCACCATGTCCACGTTCTTCAGTACGGCCGGACCGTTGCCGATGAGAGTCGCCCCCCGCAGGGGATAGGTGACCCGCCCGGCCTCGATCATGTAGCCCTCGGAGACGCCGAAGACAAAGTCCCCCGTCGCCGGGTCGACCTGGCCTCCGGAGAGAGTCTTGGCATAGAAACCACTGTCCGTCGATGCGAAAACCTCCGGGACACTGCTTGCACCATCGAGGATAAAGGTATTGGTCATTCTGGGAATGGGCGGATGCCGGAAGGACTGGCGCCGTCCGTTGCCGGTGGACTCCACCCCGGCGTTGCGGGCCCGCAGACGGTCGTACATGTACCCCCGCAGGATACCGGCCTCGATGAGCACATTGCGTCCGGTGGGTACACCCTCGTCGTCGATGGCGTTGGAACCCCACTCGCCGACGATACTGCCGTCATCCACCAGCGTCACCAGCTCCGAGGCGACCCTCTCGCCGATCTTGTCCGCAAAAACGCTGGCCCCCTTCTCCACAGCGTCCGCCTCAAGTCCATGCCCGCACGCTTCATGAAACAGAACACCGCCGAAGCCGCGATGCATGACCACGGCCATCTTGCCGCTGGGTGCGGGCCGGGAATCCAGCATGGTCAGCGCTTTCTTCGCCGCTGTCTCGCCCACCGCCGACGGGTCCTGCTCCCGGAACAGCTCCATTCCCTTGTGAGCTCCCACGCTGTCGTATCCCGTCTGCATCAACCCTTCACGGACAGCGACCACCCGGGCCACCAGGCGCACCCTCGTCCTCTCTTCCGTGACAAAGCATCCATCGGAATTGGCTACCATCACCTCGCTGCAGGTGTCGTTATAACCGATTGTTGCCTGGATTATCTCTGTGCCCACGGCGCGCGCCGCCCCGTCAGCGGCAGTTAGCAGTTCCACTTTGGCGGCGGCGGCCACCGATGCCGGTGGAACCCGGATGAAATGTCTGGCTATCACTTCCCCGCCGCCCAGGGCATGAGCACGACCGCCGCCGTCAGCGGCCCCCTCGCCCGCCAGGCGGGCGGCTTCCAGCAAAGGCTCCTCTTCCAGGCTGTCCGTCGAGACAAAAGACGTGCTCCGGTCCTTTATCGCCCTTACCGAGGCACCGAGGTCCAGCCCGCTGGAGCTCTTCTCCAGCTTGCCGTCCTCCAGACTCAGAGCCGTCGACACCCGCCGTTCGGCGTATACTTCTGCGAAATCCGCACCCTTATCCAGAGCCAGGGCTATAACCCTCTCCACCATTCGCTTTTCCAGCAGCAAGCATGCCTCCTGTAGCTCGGTCCCTTCCGGCCGGCAGCCGTCAATCCGCTTATCTTATACCAAGAGGCCGTGCCGATAAACGTAGCGGTCACGAACCACAGGCGACTAAATGCCTGCGGGTCACCTGTCGATAAGGGATAAGAAGCGTTCGGGCTGAACAATGCCCTTATTAAGGCGAACCACGAGGCGGACCACAAGGGTGACATGACAGTATTCTTCCTGGACCTATCATGAACAATAGACGGCGTCTGTCCGGCCTTACCCGCGAACCGGTCACGGCCGGCCATTCCGGGAAGCTGGAAGAGCTCGCCGGCACCTTTGCCCTGCTCAAGAAGAATATCAGCCGGGTCATCATCGGTAAGGATGATGTGATTCAGATGGTGCTGGCCGCCATGATCAGCCGCGGTCACATCCTGCTGGAGGATATCCCCGGCGTCGGCAAGACCACCCTGGCCAAATGCATCGCCAGGTCCATCAACGCCAGCTATTCCCGGATCCAGTTCACTCCCGACCTGCTGCCGTCGGATATCACCGGCAGCTCCATCTATTCGCCCAGGAACGAGCGATTCTACTGGTCTCCCGGTCCGCTGTTCGCCAATATCGTGCTGGCGGACGAGATAAACCGCACCAGCCCCAGGACACAGTCGGCGCTGCTGGAGGCCATGGGGGAGCAACAGGTAACCATCGATAACGACACCCACCAGCTGCCGTCGCCGTTCTTCGTCATCGCCACCCAGAACCCCCATGAACTGCATGGAACGTTCCCGCTGCCCGAAGGACAGACCGACCGTTTCCTTATCTCCATATCCCTGGGCCTGCCGAACAGGCTGAGTGAGGAGAAGATGATACGGGATCAGCTGATGGTTCACCCACTGGAGCACCTTCAGCCGGTGGTCGATATCCACCAGATCGTACAGCTGCAGACCGCGGTCCGGCAGATCAAGGTGTCTGAAACCGTTCTCGCCTATATCATGGATATCGTCGAGGCTACCCGTTCCAGCGACGAGATCACCCTGGGCGCTTCACCGCGGGCCAGTGTGGCGCTGGTTCATACCTGTCAGAGCCTGGCTTTCGTCAACGGACGCACCTTTGTCACCCCCGACGACGTACAGGCCGCCGCCAGGCCGGTGCTGTCCCATCGCCTGGTACTCAGGAGAAGCTCGACCCGGAACAACGGTGAAGCCGCGGAACTGATCGCGGCGATCATCGACTCCACCAGGGTGCCGGTCTAGGCAGCCGGACAGGTTGCCATGCCTACCCGCAAGACGATCTTCTGGCTTACAGGCGCCCTGGTGATGTACCTCATCGCCTGGAACATCGGCTCCGGCTGGCTCTATCTCCTGGCGGCCCTGCTGATCGCCTTTCCGCTGGCATCCCTCATCCTCAGCCGCGCCAACACCCGCAATCTGGAACTGGAACTGTTCTCACCCGGAGAGGCGGGTTCCGGCGGTACTGTCAACGCAACCCTGTTTATCAGAAACCGTTCACGTTTGCCCCGTTTTTTCCTCAGTCTCGACTGCAGTCTGGGGGGAGGCAGACAGCGTCTCTTCGTACCCACCGTCAGGGGGAGGGAAACCTGCCGGCTGGAGACCCGCTTCAGCGGGCTCAAGCGGGGAGTATACCCCGGCGGCACGGCGCTGCTGGCCAGCAGCGCGCCGCTGGGGCTGGTACGCTCACGCCGCAGCTATGCCGTCGCCAGCCCCCTGACCGTGTATCCGGCCTGGCAGCGCCTCGCCGGCGACTGGAACGGTGATCGCCGGGAAACGGGCCATGCCGCTTCCAGCACCAGCCCCAGCCGGTGCTCCGCCGGCGACTACCTGGGTGTGAGGGACTACCGCCCGGAAGACAGCCCACGGTCGATCCATTGGCGGACCACGGCCCGCAGCAACCGCCTGGCCGTAGTGGAATACGCGCGCCAGACGATGGTCACGCCGGTCTTCATCGTCGATAATTTTCGGGGTACAGGTGACGCGGGTGAAGAAGTTTTCGAGGTCCTGGTGAATACCACGACATCGCTGCTCAAACGCGAGGAGGAGCATGGCCACCGGTTCGGCCTGGGTCATTCGCCCGCGGACGCGGCCGGCAGGAAGCTGGGATACGACACCGGAGCGGCTATGCTCTGGCTCTCCGGCATCCAGGCCGATGGGAGCCGGCCCCTGGAGCTTGAAGACGGCCTCCCCTGGTCCCATGCCATGCCGGTGCTGCTGCTTGCCAGCCACCGGGACTATGCCCATATCCACCGGAGCGCGTTCTTCCAGCGCCACCCCCGCTCCCTGGTCATCATGGTCGACGGCCGGCGGATTGCCGGCGGCGGCAACGGTTTTATGGATGAATCCAGGCTGGCCGCCCTGGGTGAGCGCCTCCATGCCCGTGGATGCCGATTCCTGACGATAGAGACGGGCGAGGACCTGAGACCGTGCCTGGAGCCCTTGTAAATTTTTATCAGAAGCTTAACCCGCGGCGGCAGCCCGAGGAGAGCCTGCCGCTGAGAATAGGCATCCTTGCCTCGGTGATCATCGCCGAGGTCACCATCCTCGCCATGGGTTACTACAGTCCGCTGAACCTGTTAGCGGTTCCGGTGCTCACCGCTGCCGGTTACGTGACCAGCTGGAAGTTGCGGCATCGACGCAATCTGGCGCTTAAGCTGTTCCTGTCACTCCTGGTAGCGGTAACGGCAATCATTTTCCTGCGCGAACTGGCCACCAACCTCTACGATACACGCCTGCCCCTGGTCAAAATGCTCCTGTGGCTGCAGGTACTGCATTCCTTCGATGTGCCGTCGCGCAAGGACCTCAAGTTCTCCCTGGCCAGTGGTGCCGCCCTGGTGGCCGCCGGAGCCGTTCTCTCCACCGGCATGGAATATTTCCTGGGTCTGGCCCTGTTCAGCATGGCCGCCGTGGTCTCCCTGGTCTACTTCTACATCTCTGAAGAGGCGCAGCGCCTTGATAGCCGCCCGCAGGTGAAAGCCGGTTATGTACTGAGATATGCGGCGATCACCTGGCTGGCCGGCATATGCCTGGCGATCCCGGTCCTGTTCCTGATCCCCCAGAACCTGGAGGCCCGTCTCTACACCCTGCCCTTCTCGAACCTGCAGCGCCTCCTGGGCGATTTCAGCGGCGACGTGAACAATCCCTATTATCCGTCCGGTGGTGATCCCTTCAGCCGTGAACCCCGCTTCAACCCCGATTCATACCACGGTTTCAATTCGTATATGGATCTGCGCTCCCGCGGATACCTGAGCGACGATGTAGTGTTCAAGGTGAAGTCCGCCGGCTATAACTTCTACCGGGGCGTGGTCTTCGACCGCTACAACGGCAAGGGCTGGGATATCAGCGAGGAGCGGTTCGACGAGATGACAGCGGATCCGCCTCCCTTCAACTTCAGCCTGTCCAACTACCTGGCCCCGGAGACCAGGACCCGGGTGGAGACCTTTTATGTCCAGCAGGATATGCCCAACGTGATATTCGCCAGCTGGAAGCCGATCCAGCTCTACTTTCCCGTAGACCGCATCAAGACCGACCAGTTCCAAAGTATCCGGAGCCCCTACCAGCTGACCGCCGGTACAGTGTATTCGGTCATATCCGACCAGCCGCTGTATGACCCGGATTTCCTGCGCCGTTTTCCCCTCAGCCGGGAGAGCGATCTGAAGATCGATCCTCAGTACACGCAGCTGGAATCCATGGATCGGCAGGGCCTGGAACGCGTCGAGGAGCTGGCCGCCCGGGTCACCGCACCGTATGACACCCGCTACGACAAGGCCGCGGCCATCGAAGACTACCTGAAGGAGAACTATCCGTACAAACTGGACATCCCGCCGCAGAGCAAAGACATGGATGCCACGGCCTATTTCCTCTTTGAGCAGAAGGCGGGCTACTGCGAACATTTCGCCTCTACCATGGCGGTGATGGCCAGAAGCGCCGGTATCCCGGCGCGGGTGGTCACCGGCTACACCGGGGGTGAATACAACCCCTTTACCGCCCTGTGGGAGATACGGCAGAGCGACGCGCACGCCTGGGTGGAGATATACTTCGGCTCCGCCGGCTGGGTCCCCTTCGACCCAACGCCGGGGTTCGATTATCCCTCAGGCGGTGCTCAGAACCCGTGGGTGATGGGCAAGATCTTCTCCTACCTGGGGCAGCTCCTGGGAGACACCCCCGCCGTCGGCGCCATCCGCGCCGCCGTCTCCTTTTCCCTCTCTCTGCCGTTCATGCCCACCCTGGCGTTGCTGCTGGGAACAGCTCTGCTGGCATTGGTAATATTCAGGGGGTCGGAACGTCTGACGCGTGGCCGTCGCCGTCGCAGAAAGCTGGCCATGGCCATGGACCGTTGCTATTACAGCCAGCCGGTCCTGAGGGACTACCTGGCCCTGACGGCCCGCCTGCAGGAACTGGGACTCCGGCGACAACCCGGCGAGACCCTCCGGAGCTTTTCCCACAGGGTCTGCCGTTTTCTGGAAAGCGACGACTTCTCCCGGCTTTCCTCCATGGTGGAATGTGTCCGCTACGGGGGGCTGGATCCGGAAACACACGGAGCCGGGGCGGCGTCACTCGCCGGCAGGATAAGCGAAAGGATCAGGTGCCGCGGAACCGCTACAGGGATTGCTTGAGAAGATCCTCGGTCATGGCTGTGAGCTTGGCCGACAGCTCGGAGCTCTGGTCGTTTATGGCCAGCATCGAACCGTCATCGAAATAGAGCTCTACTCCCTGCTGCCGGCGGATACGACGAAGCAGGTAGGTGATCCCCAGGGCCGATGCCGTCGACAGCAGCAACCCGGTAAAAAAGTATCTTCCTTTAGCCATCGCTCTCCTCCTCCGTCTCATCATCCGCCGCCTGGCCTTCAAGGGCTGTCTTGAGAGCGGTATTGGCGTCGTAGAGCACCAGCCCCACCGTGGGCTCGGTGCCGGTGGTAGCGGCCAGCCAGGTATCACCCTCGCCGGCGATGATGAACAGACAGCCGCTCCGGGTCTCAATGAACAGCTGGCTGAGCGGCGGCCGGCCCATTTCCCGGGCTGCGGCACGGGCCTCCTCCAGGATGGCCCTGGCGCCCTGTACCACCGCCGCCTCCTTACCGCTTCCGTCGTAGGTGCTGGCCAGTACCTGGTCGGCGCCCCGCACCAGTACCGCCGCACGTATGCTGGCGGACATCTCCAGTAATTCCTGTATGGCTTCACGGGCGTCAGGCATGATCCTCCATCGCTACAATCGTAAGTAACCGCAGATTGGAAAACTATCACAGGAGCGTGCCGGAGACAAGACCCGCGTACTCGTACCGGGGTTAATCGGCGGTGCTGACTATGACCTCACCCATGTCCAGCAGCCCCTCCATGCGGGAGAGAAACTCCCGGTCCGGCTTGACGTTGAATTCTGAACCCAACTTGAGCACGCGCACGCCGCCGTCGGCCAGCATGCGCAGAAAGATGGGCATGCCACCGGGGTAATCCCGGCAAAGCTCCTTCATCTGCCGCAGCAGGTCCGGCTGACGCTGGATGGTCTCGACATCTATTTCCAGGTTGATGGTCCTGCCTTCCGTATCCTCTTCCTGCGGGCCACCACCGCTATCGCCCTCCAGCCGGCTTATCTCCAAAGCGATGACCTTGATCTCGTCCCTGCCCTTGCGGTCCAGCTTCCCTTTGATTTTGACGACCGCGTCATCGACCAGCAGCTCGCGGCAGCGGCTGTAAAGATCGGTGAAGACGATGACCTCCACATTGTCCTCCAGGTCCTCCAGATTGACGAACGCCATGGGGTCGCCCTTTTTCGTGGTCAGGCGCTTGACCTTGGAGATGATGCCGATGATACTGATAATGGAGCGGTCTCCCTTGTGCTCCAGCTCTTTTAAACGCACCGAACCGTGACGGGACATGACGTCGTCGTTCAGGACCGCCAGGGGATGGCTGGAGATGAACAGTCCCAGGGTTTCCTTCTCCAGTTTTAACAGCTCTTCGGAGCTGAACTCGTCCCCGGTAACCGGGGGATCGATCACCTCACGGGACGAGTCATCATCCGCCAGGTCGAAGATGGACGCCTGGCCGCAGCGGCTGTCCTCCTGGCTCTGCATGCCGGCCGCCAGCGCCCGGGACATGACCGCGAGCATGCCCTTCCGGGTGGCGCCGGTGGAATCAAGAGCGCCGCTCTTGATCAGGCTCTCCAGGGCCTTGCGGTTGAGCAGGGATGAATCCACGCGCCGGCAGAAGTCATAGATAGAGGTAAAGGGCCCTGCCTGTTGCCTGGATGCGATAATAGCGCCGATCACCGCTGAACCCACGTTCTTCACCGCATTCAGCCCGAAGCGTATCTTCTCCTCCACCACCGCGAAATCGTTATGACTCTCGTTCACGTCCGGCGGCAACACCTCGATGCCCATACCCTCGCAAGCGTGCACGTAATAAGGTACCTTGTCCTTGGTGGACATGACGCTGGAGATGGTGGCGGCCATGTACTCTACCGGATAGTTGGCCTTGAGGTAAGCAGTCTGATAGGCCACCAGGGCGTAGCTGACCGCGTGGGACTTGTTGAAGGAATAGTCTCCGGCGGCATCCATAAGGCCCCAGAGTGAATCGGCCACCGGGGGCGAAACCTTGTTGTCATGACATCCCTGGATGAACTTGCTCTTGAGGCTGGCCAGCAGTTCCTTGTTTTTCTTGCCGATGGCCTTGCGCAGGTCGTCAGCCTCGGCGGGCTTGAACCCGGCTATCTTCTTGGAGATCTCCATCAGCTGCTCCTGGTAGATGGCCACGCCATAAGTGGGTTCCAGTATCTCCCGGAGCCGCTCGTCATCGTAGGTTACCTGCTCCGGATTCCGCTTGTTGTGGGCATACTCGGAGATGTGCTGCATGGGCCCGGGGCGGTACAGGGCCACCAGCGCGTAAAGATCCTCGAAACAGGTGGGTTTGACCTCGCGTAGCGATTCCTTCATGCCGGTACTCTCGAACTGGAAGACGCCGTCGCTCTGTCCCTTGCGCATCATCTCGTAGGTCCTGGCGTCGTCCAGCGGGATCTCCGACAGCTCTATCTCGATGCCGCAGCTTTCCCGGATCAGTCTCAGGGCGCTCTTGATGATATCCAGGTTTCTCAGGCCCAGGAAGTCCATCTTCAGCAGCCCCAGAGCCTCCACGTCGTTCATGGGAAACTGGGTCACCACCTCGGCGTCGCCTTTCTGCTGCAACGGCACGTATTCGGTAAGCGGCCTGTCGGAGATGACCACCCCGGCGGCATGGATGGAATCCTGGCGGATGAGGCCCTCCAGCGGCCTTCCCATGTCGATCACCTCGCGGGTCTGAGGGTCGCTGTCGTACATCTGCCTGAGCTCCTGGCCCGGCCTGAGGCTGGCGGCCAGGCTGACCCCCGGACCCTCGGGTATGAGCTTGGCAATCTTGTCCACCACCCCGTAGGAGACACCCATCACCCTGCCGGCGTCCCGGGTGGCGGCGCGGGCGGCCATGGTGCCGAAAGTGATTATCTGGGCCACGTTGCGCCGGCCGTATTTCTCCGTGACATAAGCCAGCACCTTCTCCCGGTCTTCGGGCGAGAAATCTATATCGATATCGGGCATGCTCTTGCGGCCGGGGTTGAGAAACCGCTCGAACAGCAGGTCATATTTAAGCGGATCTACGTCCGTTATGCCCAGGCAATAGGAGACCAGGCTGCCGGCGGCGGAACCTCGCCCCGGCCCCACAGCGATGTCGTTGTCCCGGGCGAACTTGACGAAATCCCATACCACGAGGAAATAGGAGGCGAAACCCATATCGGCGATGGTGCTTAACTCGTATTCCAGCCTCTCGCGGACCTCCGGCGTCTCGCCGCCGGGATAGCGCCGCTTCAGACCCTCGTCACAGAGTTTCCCCAGGTAGGCGTCCTGGTCCGGCTCCTCATCCGGCGGCACCTCGAAACTGGGGATGTGTACCTGGCCGAAATCCAGAACCACATTGCAGCGCTCGGCAATCTCCGTGGTGATCGCCAATGCTTCCGGTACCTGCGGCAAGGCCGCCGCCATCTCCTCCGCGTTCTTGAGATAAAAACCGTCCCCCTGGAACTTGAGGCGGTCCTCTTCCAGCAGGGTGCTGCCAGTCTGGATGCAGAGCAAGGCGTCATGGGAAGAGGCGTCCTCGTGCCGGAGATAGTGGACGTCGTTGGTGGCCACCAACGGCCGGCCCACCTCCGCCGCCAGCTCGATGAGCTGCGGGTTCACCTTGTCCTGTTCCGGCAGCCCCTGGTACTGTATTTCCAGATAGAGGTTTTCCGCTCCGAAGATCTCCTCCAGAGCGCGTACCTGCTCCAGGGCGCCTTCCCGGTCGTCGCTATAGAGGTGATGGGCCACCCGCCCGTTAAGGCATCCGGACAGGACGATTATCCCCTCTGAATGGAGGCGCAGCACCTCCATATCAACGCGGGGTTTGTAGTAATAACCTTCCAGGAAGCCCCGCGAGGAGATCTGGATAAGATTGCGGTAGCCGGCATTGTCCGCCGCCAGCAGCGTGAGGTGATGGCGGCGCTCCTTGACCTTGGCCTTGTTCCGGCGATCATCGACCACATAGGCCTCCAGACCGATGATGGGTTTGATGTCCCGCTCGCGGGCTTCGCGGTAAAGGTCGATGGCGCCCGAAAGCACGCCGTGATCGGTCACGGCCACGGCTCCCATGCCCAATTCCAGGCACCGGTCCAGCAGGGAATCTATCTTGCAGGCGCCGTCAAGGATGGAATACTCACTGTGAACATGGAGGTGTACGAAGCCAGATGCTGATGGGGTCGCTGAATCGCCAACTGGATTGGCGGATGAATCACTCAAAAGTTCTCCCTCACACTCACGACGCCAAGATTCTACTCTTGGCGGCGAACCGGTTCAACTGTTTCTCCCCATGTCGCCAGTACAGGCAACGGAAGCTTGTGTTCCTTCAGCCGGCAACCCCCCGAGAATACCCGCTGTCTGATAATTTCGACGACGAGGGGATGTCTCCTGTTCTCGCTGGCGGACCCGGTTGCGTTCCGCAAGGCGGCCGCTGGTGCTCAGTGGGCGGCACTGACGAAGTTGCTTAACTCGCCCACGCCGCCGATACGCACAGTCACCCGGTCACCGGCGGTCAGCAGCCCCACCCCCGGCGGCGTACCGGTGATGATCACGTCGCCGCGTTCCAGGGTCATCACCGAAGAGATGAAAGCAACCAGCTCCGTTGGTGAGAATATCATGTCGGAGACGGGCGCGCTCTGACGTACCTCACCGTTCAGCACCAACTCCACCAGCGCGTCGGACTCTGGCGCCGCCGACTCTGGCTCCGGTCCCAGCGGACAGAAAGTGTCGAAGCTTTTCGCCCGGGTCCACTGGCCGTCTTCCTCCTGAAGATCGCGGGCGGTCACATCGTTGGCGCAGATGTAACCGAGAATATATTCATGGGCTTCATCAACGGTTACGCCACGGGCGGTCTTGCCGATAACCACCGCCAGCTCTGCCTCGTAATCCACACGCCCAACGCCCGCGGGCAGTTCTATAGCATCACCGTTTCCGATTACCGCGGAAGGAGGCTTGAGAAACAGGATCGGCTCCCTGGGGACCGCCATGCCCAGTTCGCGGGCGTGGGAACGGTAATTGAGGCCCACGGCCACTATCTTGGAGGGGGTGCCCTGCCGGATGATGCCCCGGGGAGGGACGCCTGGACCCGTCGCTGCCATGCCCTAACCGCGGCGCCGCTTGATCAGGCCGTATTCGATGCTGTCCACCAGGGCTTCCCAGCTGGCCTCGATGATGTTCTCCGAGACGCCCACGGTCCCCCAGGAGTCGGTGCCGTCGCTGGAGTCCAGCAGCACGCGGGTGACGGCGCCCGTCCCTTTATGTTCATCAAGTATGCGCACCTTGTAGTTGACCAGACGTATCTGCGACAGCCTGCCGGCCGACTTGGGGAAGCTGGAAAGCAGCAGCTTCCTCAGGGCGATATCCAGGGCGTTCACCGGTCCGTTGCCCTCGGCGAACTCGATGGGCAGATCGCCGCTACCGTCGCCCTGGAGCACTATCTTGGCTTCGCTGATGACGGCGCTCTTGCGCTTCTGGACGATGACCCGGAAATTGTCCAGCCGTATCACCGGCTTATGTAACCCGAGCTCACGGCGTATGAGCAGCTCCAGCGAGGCATCGGCCGCCTCGTAATGGTACCCGGCGTGTTCCCGTTCCTTGAGGCGCTTGAGCAGCCGGCCGATCACCTTGCTGTCGCCGGTCAGATCCAGGCCCATCTCCGACGCCTTCTCTAGAAGGGTAGCCCTTCCAGCCAGCTCGCTCACCAGTATGCGCTGCTGGTTACCTACCAGCGCCGGATCGATATGTTCGAAGGTGCGCGCGTCCTTGAGCGCGGCGCTCACGTGCATGCCGCCCTTGTGGGCAAAAGCGTTCTCGCCCACGTAGGGCTGGTGGGGCTCGGGGCTGACATTGGCTATCTCGGCTACGTAACGGGATGTCTCCGTCAGCTGTTCCAGTCGCCGGTCGCTAATTATTTTGTACCCCATCTTCAGCTTCAGCGCGGGGATGATGGACGCCAGGTTGGCGTTGCCGCAGCGTTCACCGTAACCGTTCATCGTCCCCTGTACCTGTATCGCTCCCGCCTCCACCGCCATCAGCGATATGGCGACAGCGCAGTCCGAGTCGTTATGGGCATGTATGCCCAGCGGCGCATCGATCCGGGAGCGCACATCGCGGATTATGCGGACGGCCTCGTCCGGCAGGGTGGCGCCGTTGGTGTCACACAGTATCAACCTGGCGGCGCCGGCTTCCGCCGCCGCCTTCAGGGTACTCAACGAGTATTCGGGGTCGTCCCGGTAACCATCGAAAAAGTGCTCGGCGTCGAAGAATACCTGTTTGTCCCGGCGCACCAGGAAGCGGATGGTGTCGGCGATCATCGCCAGGTTCTCCTCCAGGCCTACCCTCAGCACCTTGCGGATATGCAGCTTCCAGCCCTTGCCGACGATGGTAGCCACCGGCGCATCCACCCGCGCCAGTGCCTTGAGCAGCGGATCGTGGTGGGGCCTGGTCCCCCGCTTGTGGGTAGCGCCGAAGGCGGCCAGCTTGGCTGTCCTCAGCCGGCGCCCCCCCATCTGCCGGTAGAACTCGATATCCTTGGGGTTGGACCCGGGGAACCCGCCCTCGATATAGTGCAGACCCAGCCGGTCCAGCCGCAGGGCTATCTTCACCTTCTCATCTACGGAGATGCTGATGCCTTCACGCTGCATACCGTCGCGCAGGGTGGTGTCATAGATCTCTATGCGTTTACTCACGGGAAGCTCCGGGCTAGACCCAATCCAGGTAATGGGAATATTTATCGTTCTCCGCCTTGATGATGCTGTAGAAGATCTCCTGCACCTTCCTGGTTATGGGTCCCGGCTCTCCCAGCGGGCGGTCGTCCACCTCGCGCACGGGAACCACCTCGGCGGCGGTGCCGGTCAGGAATACCTCGTCGGCGTTGTACAGTTCGGAACGGACCATTATCTTCTCCTCCACCGGGATGCCCTCATCCCTGCAGATGGCGGTGATACTGTCCCGCGTCAGGCCCTCCAGTACGTCGCAGGCCAGCGGCGGCGTATACACGGTACCCTTGTTGACGACGAACAGGTTCTCGCCGGTCCCCTCTGACAGCTTGCCGTTATGATCCAGCAGCAGCGCCTCCTCATAGCCGCCCTTGACCGCCTCCACCTTGGCCAGCACCGAGTTGATGTACTGGCCGGTAGCCTTGCCGGCCAGCGGCAGCATGTTGGGGCCGATGCGCTGGAACGAAGATATCTTGGCCCGGATGCCGCGCTTGATGCCCTCGTCACCCAGATAGGTCCCCCAGGGCCAGACGGCGATGACGACATCGATAGGCGCCTCCAGCGGGTACAGGCCCATCTCGCCGTAGCCGCGGAAGGCTATGGGGCGAATGTAGCAGCTTTCCAGCCCGTTGGCCCTGATCACCTCTTTGGTGGCGTCGACCAGCTGGTCGACACTGTAGGGGATATCCATGAAATAAAGTCTGCCCGACCTGTGCAGCCGCCGCATGTGGTCCTTCAGCCGGAATACATGGGTACCCTTGCTGGTGTCATAAGCACGGATGCCCTCGAACACCCCGGTACCATAATGCAGCGCATGGGTCAGCACGTGGATCTGGGCATCCTGCCAGTCCACCAGTTCCCCGTTCATCCAAATCTTTGAGACCTCAGGTATCGCCATCATGTTCCTTTCAGACGCTTCCGGCTTACGCCCTTTTTCGCTCCTGTTATCCTATTCGCTCCTGACCCTGTCCGCCACCAGGTCGCCGATCTCGCTGGTGGAGTATCCGGTCTTGCCCACGGCCATGCTCTCCAGCTTCTCCGAGGTGGCGTAGGCGATGGCGGTATCGACAGCGGCGGCGGCTTCACCCTCGCCCAGGGTCTCCAGCATCATCTGCACCGCGGCGATGGCGGCCAGCGGGTTTATCACGTTCTGCCCGGTGTACTTGGGCGCCGAGCCACCGATGGGCTCGAACATGGACACCCCTTCCGGGTTGATGTTGCCGCCGGCGGCGATACCCATACCCCCCTGTATCATCGCCCCCAGGTCGGTGATGATATCGCCGAACATGTTATCGGTGACGATTACGTCGAACCACTCCGGATTCTTGATGAACCACATACAGATGGCGTCAACGTGAGCGTAACCGGTCTCGATGTCATCGTACCCGGCGGCTACTTCATCGAAAGCCCTCTGCCACAGATCGTGGGCGAAGTTGAGCACATTGGTCTTGCCGCACAGGGTCAGGTTCTTTTCCTTGTCGCGCCGGCGGCAATAATCGAAGGCATAGCGTATGCAGCGCTCCGCGCCCTTGCGGGTATTGATACTTTCCTGGATGGCGACTTCATCGGCGGTCCCCTGCTTGAGGAACCCCCCGGCCCCCACGTACAGTCCCTCGGTGTTCTCCCGTACCACGACAAAATCAATATCCTCCGGACCCTTGTCCTTCACCGGGGTTTTCACTCCAGGGTACAGTTTTACCGGCCTGAGGTTGATGTACTGGTCCAGGGCGAACCTGGCCTTGAGCAGGATGCCTCGCTCCAGGATGCCCGGTTTGACATCGGGATGGCCGATAGCTCCCAGGAATATGGCGTCGTGGCCCCTGAGCTCCTCTATGGCGGCATCGGGAAGGGTCTCACCGGTCTTCAGGTAACGCTCGCCGCCGAAGTCATATTCCGTGATCTGGTACTGGAAGCCGAAGACCGCCGCCGCCGCCGCCAGAACCTTGAGCCCTTCGCGTACAACCTCGGGGCCGGTACCGTCTCCAGGCATTACAGCTATATTGTGCATGTATCCTCCATCTATTGTCCCAGCTTTCTCTTCACGTGACTCATCAGGCCACCCGCGGTTACGATCTCCTGCATGAACCCGGGGAAAGGGTCCGCCTGGTAGACCTTGTCGCGGGTGAGGTTGGTGACCTCGCCCCGGTCCAGGTCCACCCTGATACTGTCCCCGGTCCCGGCCTCGGCGGCCACGCCGGCGCAAACCAGTATAGGCAGGCCGATGTTGATGGCATTGCGGTAGAAGATCCGCGCGAACGACGACGCCACCACGCAGGCGATGCCCGTAGCCTTGATGGCCAACGGCGCCTGCTCCCGCGACGAACCGCAGCCGAAGTTCTCCCCGGCGACGATAATGTCGCCTTGCTTGACACGCCGGATGAACTCATCATCCATATCCTCCATGCAGTGACTGGCCAGCTCATCCGGGTCGGTAGTGACCAGACAGCGCGCGGGGATGATCACGTCCGTATCCACGTCACGCCCGTATTTGTGTGCCTTGCCCTCGAATATCATTATCCCAGCACCTCCTGGGGTACGGCGACGTGCCCCGTCACCGCGGTCGCCGCCGCCACATAGGGACCCGCCAGGTAGACCTCGCTCTCCGGATGCCCCATGCGCCCGACAAAATTGCGGTTGGTGGTGGCCAGGCAACGCTCCCCCGCTGCCAGGACGCCCATATGGCCGCCCAGACAGGGACCGCAGGTGGGAGTACTCACCGCAGCTTCCGCCTCGATGAAGATGTCCACCAGGCCTTCCTTCACCGCCTGAAGGTAAACGCTCTGGCTGCCGGGGATGATGATGGTCCTTATACCTTCCGCCACTTTGTGGCCCTTCAACACCTCCGCTGCCATACGCAGGTCATCTATCCTGCCGTTGGTGCAGGAGCCGATGACCACCTGATCGATGCTTACGTCGCTCAGATCCACCGCGTCCACCGCGTTGGCGGGCAGATGCGGCTTGGCCACCTGGGGCCTGACCATCGCAGCGTCCACATCCACCACCCGCGCGTAAACCGCCTCGTTGTCACTGGAGAACAGCAGCGGCTCGCGCCGCATCCTGCCACGGCAGTACTCCATGGTGACCTCGTCCGGCTCGATGATGCCGTTCTTGCCACCGGCCTCGATGGCCATGTTGCACATAGTGAAACGTCCCGACATGGGCATGGCGGCTACCGCCTCACCGGCGAACTCCATTGCCTGGTATAAGGCGCCGTCGACGCCGACGCGGCCGATAGTAGCCAGAATCAGGTCCTTGCCGGTCACGTACCGGCCAGTGACGTTATGATAGTTGAACCTTATGGTCTCGGGCACCCTCAGCCATACCTCGCCGGTGGCCATGCCGGCCGCCAGGTCGGTGCTGCCGACGCCGGTGGCAAAAGCCCCCAGGGCGCCGTAGGTGCAGGTGTGGGAGTCGGCGCCGACAACCACGTCACCCGGCCCCACCAGCCCCATCTCCGGCAGGATGACATGCTCGATACCCATGCGCCCCACGTCGTAGAAACGGCCGATGCCCTGCCGGCGGGCGAACTCCCTCACCTGTTTGGCCTGCTCGGCGGATTTTATATCCTTGTTAGGGACGAAATGGTCGCAGACCAGGGCGATACGCTCCGGGTCCCATACCTTATCTATCCCGGCCGACTCGAATTCCTTTATCGCCAGCGGCGCCGTGATATCGTTGGCCAGGGCCAGGTCGATCCCGGCATTCACGAACTCACCGGCGCTCACGTCCTCGCGCCCGCAGGCCCGCGCCAGTATCTTTTCAGTTATGGTCATCGCTTCCGCCATCTATTTCACCGCCCCTGCCCGGTAGGCATTGTTGATGGCACGCACGTACGCCTTGGCGCTGGCCTCCACCACGTCGATGGACAGCGCCGTACCGGCATAGTCCTCGCCCATTACCTCCACTACCACCCGCACCTCACCGAGGGCGTCTTTGCCGCCGGTCACGGCGCGCGCCTGGTAGTCCTTCAGTTTGCCCTGCGTGCCCACGGCATCGTCGATGGCCATGAATATGGACTCCATGGAGCCGCCGGAGAAGCTCTTGCCCGGCAATTCCCGGCCTTCCTTGTCGATGATCACCTGACAGGTGGGGATAAACTCCGAACTGGACATAACCTCGTAGGACCTGAGCTCGTAGATATCGGACTGCTCTCTCAGCTCCTCTCCCACCAGGTGCTCCAGGTCGATTGCTGTAATCTGCTTCTTCTTGTCAGCCACCTTCTTGAAGTTGGCGAAAGCCTGGTTGAGTTCTTCCTCGTCCAGGCTGATTCCCAGCTCCTCCATGGCCGCCTTGAGGGCGTGCCGGCCGGAATGCTTGCCCAGCACTATATCGCTCTGACTGCGGCCTATGCTTGTGGCGTTCATTATCTCATAGGTGGTGCGTTCCTTGAGCACACCATCCTGATGGATGCCCGATTCATGGGCAAAGGCGTTCTTGCCCACGATGGCCTTGTTGGGCTGGACATCATAGCCGGTCAACTGGCTCACCAGCCTGCTGGTACGGTCGATCTCCGTGGTCTTGATGGCGGTGGTCTTGCCCAGGTCGCCGCGCCGCGTTTCCAGTATCATCACGATCTCCTCCAGCGAGGCGTTGCCTGCCCGCTCGCCCAGACCGTTGATGGCGCATTCCACCTGGGTGGCGCCGGCCTCGATCGCCGCCAGCGAATTGGCCACTGCCAGCCCCAGGTCGTTGTGGCAGTGCACGCTGACGGTTACATCCTTCAGCGCCGGCGTTTTCTCGAACTGCCCGCGGATGAAAGTGCCGAACTCCGCCGGCATGGCATAGCCCACAGTATCGGGTATGTTGATGGTGGTAGCCCCTTCGGCTATGGCCGCCGACAGCACCGCCGCCAGGAAATCCGGGTCACTGCGAGTGGCGTCCATGGCCGAGAACTCGACATCGTCACAGAGACTCACGGCCAGGGCCACCATCCTTCCCGCCGTCTCCAGCACCTGGTCGCGCGTCTTGCGCAGCTGGTGCTCCAGATGCACATCGCTGGTGGATATGAAGGTATGGATGCGTGGATGCTCCGCTTCCCGGACAGCGTCCCAGGCGATGCGGATATCCTGTTCGATGGCACGCGCCAGGCCGCACACGGTCACTCCGTGAACCTCGCGGGCGATCTTCTCCACTCCCTCGAAGTCCCCCGGTGACGATACCGGAAACCCCGCCTCGATGACGTCTACGCCCAGCCGCGCCAGTTGCTCCCCGATCTCCACTTTCTCGAAAGGGTTGAGGTTGATGCCCGGGGACTGTTCACCATCCCTCAAGGTGGTATCGAATATGTTTATGCGTTCAGAAGTCATTACTTCTCCCATAAAACCAAGATTTGCGCTAAAAGAACTGACGAGTTTGCCGCACGGGCAAACAGTTAGGCAATATCCCCCGAAAGGGGGAGGAGAAGCTGAGCAAAGAGGGAATCCGCGGCACACAGGTTAGGCCCTCCCGCGGGACGGGGGGGAACGGATACCACGCTGGAATATGTGGAACCTGTTGCCATTAGTTAAATATCATATTGAACAAACGGCGGGATTTCAACTAAGGCAGACCTGATCGCAACCTCCTAGCCGGTCTGCGACAGCTGTTTCCGCTCGTCTTCCTGGATAATGTCGATAAACAGTTCCACCAGAACCGGATCGAACTGGGTGCCGGCGCCCCGGCGCAGTTCGTCGACGATCTGCGCGTTGTCCATCGCTTTCCGGTAGGGCCGGTTGGAACTCATGGCCCGATAGGCGTCAAAGATACCGACTATCCTCGCCATCAGGGGGATCTTCTCACCTTTGAGCTGCTCCGGATAGCCCTGGCCGTCCCAGCGCTCGTGGTGATAGAGGATGGCCGCCACCAGGTCCTGGATCTGCTCGGCCTCCTGCATGATACGCCGCCCTATCTCCGGGTGCTGCCGGATCATGTCTATCTCTTCGGAGTTGAGCTTGTCACGCTTGTTAAGAATGGCGTCGGGGACGCCGATCTTGCCGATATCGTGCAACACCGTCGCCAGAGCCAGCGCGTCCGCCTGCCGTTCACCCATTTCCAGGCGTTCAGCCATGGCGGCTGCCACCCGCGCCAGGTCCCGGGAATCGTCACCGTTGTACTGATCGCGAACGTCCACCGCCTCGGCCAGCGAGCAGATGGTCTTGAGGCTGGCGTGTTCCAGCCTGCTGTTCAGGCTTTCGATATCGCCTTCCTTAAGCTCGGTCTCGGAAAGATCACGGAAATAGGAAACACGGTTACGTCCCTTGCTCTTGGAGAACAGCAGAGCCGAATCGGCGGCGGCGATAAGGCTGCTGGCATCGGCGGCACAGGCCGGGAAATCGGCTACACCGAAACTGGCTGCTACATAGGCCTGTGAAAGCCCCGCTTCATCGCCGATACACTTGATATTCTCCCTGAGCCTCTCGGCAACCCGCCGGGCCCCGGGTCCATCGGTCTCAGGCATGATGATAACGAACTCCTCGCCACCGTAACGGGCGGCATAATCCACTGTACGCAGTTCCCGCCTGAGAAAGCCGCCCAGGCCCGCCAGCACGGCGTCACCCTTCTGGTGACCGAATTTGTCATTGATGGACTTGAAGAAGTCCAGGTCTATCATCACCAGCGCCAGGGGTCTGCTGTACCGCTCAGCCCTTTCAACCTCCTCCTCCAGGCGTCCCTGGAAGTGGCCATGGTTCTTCAAGCCCGTGAGCATGTCGGTTACCGCCGCCTCCTTGGCGATCTTGTGCAGCCCCTCCAGCTCCGTATATTGCTCCTGCAGGATAGCCCTGGCCTCGGAAAGTTCGTTCTCACGTTCCCTGACAACCCACATGAGGCTATTGAAATTCTCGCCGATCTCGTTGATAGGATCGCATTTCACCGCCTGCTGGTAGACTTCACATTGGGAACATCTGTCGACCTTCTGGGCGAAACGGCCCTGAATCTCGCCGCCGCAATAAGTGCCGGTAACCAGCCAACAGCGCATACTCTCCTTGCCGTGACAGGGACAATCCTCCTTGTCGCAATCCTTGACCTGCCAGCAGGTGGGAATATGAGCATCATGGAAGCTGACGTCCCAGTCGCGGTCGGCGATCGCCGCGCTGGCCAGGGCGCCGAACCTGTCCTTGGCTCTCTCCAGTTCGCTCTTGCGCTTTTCCAGCAGCATGTTGCTATGAAACAGCGTCACCTTGACCAGGTAATAACAGAAGGCGCCAACGGCGAAACCCGCTCCCAGGCAGGCGATTCTGAAGAAAACCTTCATGCCGGGATTCCAGGTGACAAAGGGATCGACGATGACGGGAAACACCAGGCCCATGGTCAACCCGAAGGAGATCATAACCAGGAAGATGCGGCGCATGTTATTCATGTATCTGGACATATACTGTGTAATCATTTCCGCCTCTTTTCCATGCCTGCCCGTTACGGTCTTTAGCCGGCTTTCCTTTCCAGTTCACAGCTGTCGTTCTCCACCAGGTCGAGGAATCTCTCCACCAGGTCCGGGTCGAACTGGGTGCCGGCGCCTTTGCGTAGCTCGGCGGCCGCCTGCTTCCGTACCAACGCCCGGCGATAAGGGCGATCACAACGCATGGCCCTGTATGCATCAAAAATGCCTACGATTCTGGCCATGAGGGGTATCTGTTCTCCCCGGAGCCTCTCCGGATAGCCCATGCCGTCCCATCGCTCATGGTGGTAAAGGATGGCGGAGATCAGGTCCTTGATCTGCTCGGCCTCTTCCAGGATGCGTTGCCCGATCTCCGGATGCCGCTGCACCATGGACAGTTCATCATCAGAAAGTTTTCCCGTTTTTCTCAGCACCGACCCCGGTACTCCGATCTTGCCGATATCATGCAGCTTGGTGGCGAGCGATAGCGCCCGGGCCTGTTCCCTGTTCATGCCCAGGTCATGGGCCAGGGTTACAGCCAGCGAAGACAGGTCTTCCGAATCCTCACCCTGGTACTGGTCACTGGCATTGACAGCCTCCGCCAGCGCGCTCAGGGTCTCCAGGCCGGCACCGTCAAGTCTGCTGCCCAGCCGGTCCAGGTCTCCCTTCTCCAGTTCCATTTCGGAGAGGTCACGGAAATAGGCTACGCTGCTGTCCTTCTTCCTCCTGGCAAACAGCAGCGCCGTGTCGGCTGCCGTCAGCAAACTGCCCGCATCAGCGGCACAATCAGGGATATCGGCCACACCGATATTAACCACCAGGTATTCCCTGGACAAATCCGCATCCTCGGCGACGCGCTTGAACTTCTCCAGGAGATTCTCCGCGAACTCCAGCGCCGCTTCACCTTCCAGCCCGTGCAGGAGGATGACGAACTCCTCGCCACCGTAACGGGCGGTGTAGTCCCCGGCACCGATCTCAGCCTTCAACAGGGCACCTACCGCCTGGAGCACCAGGTCACCTTTCTGGAACCCGTACTCGTTATTGATGGTTTTAAAGTGTTCCAGGTCGATCAGCAGCAAGGAAAGCGGTGTGCCGTAGCGCCGGGACCTGACAGCGAACTTCTTCAGGTAACGACGGAAGTGTTCATAGTTGCCAAGTCCGGTGAGCGCATCGGTTTCCGCTGCCCGGCGAGTCTCCTTCTGCTGTTCCTCCAACTCATGGTATTTCGTCTCCAGTTCCCTGTGGGCCTGGACGAGCATCTCCTCTTTCTCGCTCAATGCCCAGATAAGGTTGTTGAAGGTCTCCCCGATCTGGTTCATGGGGTCGGAACCGATGGTCTCCCGGTAAACATCACAGTGGACACAGTCGTTGAGCTTCCGGGCGAAGCGCTCCTGAACTTCACCGTCACACAAGGTCCCGGCAATCAGCCAGCACCGCACATGGTGCTTGCCGTGGACGGGGCAATCGGTGGCATGGCATCCCTTGACCTTCCAGCAGGTAGGAGCACCGATATCATGGAGGTTGACTTCCCAGTCGTCGTCGGCGATGGCCGCATGGGCCAGTGATGTGAATCTGTTTCTGGCCTCCTCCAGCTGGAGGGCCTGCCCGCGGATGCAGTCTTCTTCACGACCGAGAACAAACGCGAAAGCGCCGGCGATAAGCGGAGCGATAAACAGATGTATCCCGGCAAACTCGTAGCGCGTATTGCTATCTATCACGAATGCCAAAAGTGCATACGCCAGGCCGCCGAAGGCCCCGATAATGCCATAATACAAAGCCCTGGAAAACCAGGAGCGTTGTTGAGGGTTAGCCATTGCCTCCTCCCCGTTTTTCCGACTCTGCAGCTGGCATCGGCGCCAGGTGGCTAAACTTTAGCTTTCCGGAAGCATGAACCCCTTGCCCGCCCCTAAAGGGTAAAGCCACCAACCAGCGAATAATAACTAGATCTGTGAACAAATAAATCGACGGCAGCGCCGTATCGCCTGCCGGTTTTGTGAAGAAACAACCATGTATATACCCAGGCTGCTGATTACGCGTTTACTTATCGGGTTTATCGGGGTAGGGTTCCTCTCTGTCTGTATACTATCGACCTTCCTTGCCTCGGCCCAGGCTCAGTCCAACCTGGCGTCCAGCCAGGCACAAGCGGATCAGATACAGGCGGAGATCGACGCTATCAACCTGGCCGCGGAGCAGGCGGTCGAGCGTTACAACCAGGCGGGCGTGGAGCTGGAGCTGACCAACCAGCGGCTGGCGGATAGTGAGAAAGCACTGGCGGAGGCTTCAGCCAACCTGGCCGCGGCCCAGGACCGGCTCAATACCCGCATGGAAAAGATCTACCGTGCAGGCAGCGTCGCCTTTGTCGATGTCATCGTCAATACCTCCGACTTCAACGAATTCATGTCACGTTTCGATATGCTGGGTCGCATCGGCAGCCAGGACAAGGCGGATGTGGCAGAGGTACTTCGCTACAAGACGGAGGTGGAGGATACCCGGACGGAGCTGGAACAGAGCCGCAAGAAACAGGAGGAGCTGGTCGGTACCCTGGAAAAAGAAAAGGCTGAGATCGAGTCCCGGCTGGCGGCACGCCAGGAAGTCCTGAACGGTGTCGATAGCGAGATCGCCGGCATGCTCGCCCAGCAGCAGGCACAGGCGCAGCAACAGGTGGCCGCCGTGGCGCCCGCCAGCTCCCCGGAGGCCTCCCCGTCACCGGAACAAACCGGTTCACCCGGTTGGGAGCCGAACCCGCCATATGAGCCACCACCCCCGCCCGGCAGCGGCGGTGCCGTATCCATCGCCATGCAATACCTGGGCACCCCTTATGTTTGGGGTGGGGCATCCCCGTCGGGCTTTGATTGCTCAGGCCTTACCATGTACGTCTACGCCCAGATGGGTGTCTACCTGCCGCACTCGGCAGCGGCCCAGCGGTACTCGGGGATCCCTGTCAGCTACAACCAGCTGGCTCCCGGCGACCTCGTCTTCTTCGGCAGTCCTATAAGCCACGTGGGTATCTATATCGGCGGCGGCAGCATGATCCATGCCCCTTACGAAGGCGCGGTAGTCTCCATTACCAGCGTCGGAGCTGTAGGCGGCTACAGCGGCGCCTGCCGTATCTAGGTGATCCGCCGCCGGCCACCACCAACCGGCGGGCTGCTGCTTTTTTCTCTCCACCACTCCTGATAACATTTGGCGTCGACGTAATCGATCGAATCTCTACCTGTATGAGGAGAAGATGGAAGCATCCCGCACACAAAGCATCCACATAGGTCTGCTGGGGTACGGCACGGTCGGCTCCAATGTGTACCGGCTGCTGGAAGAACAATCGGGAGAGATAGCCAAGGCATCCGATGCCACGATCAGCATCAAGAAGATTCTGGTGCGTGAATCGGACGCGCCGCGCTCCGGCGCGCCGCCGGACATGTTCACCACCGACTTCGCCGATATCATCGATGATCAGGACATCACCATCATCGTCGAGCTTATCGGTGGCACCGAGCCCGCCTTCGACTACATCACCGAGGCCCTCGAGAAAGGCAAGGCGGTGGTGACGGCCAACAAGCAGCTCATCTCCCAGCAGGGTTTCTACCTGTTCAAACTGTCCCAGGAGAAGAAAACCCAGATCAAGTTCGAGGCCAGTGTGGCCGGCGCCATACCGGTCATCCGGGTTCTGAGGGAATCGATGGTTGCCGCTAACCTCACCAGTATTTACGGCATCGTCAACGGCACCACCAACTTCATCCTCTCGGAGATGAGCAAGACCGGCGCCGGATATGAGGACGCGCTGGCGCGGGCACAGCAACTGGGCTATGCCGAGGCGGACCCCACCGAGGACGTCAGCGGTCTGGACGCCGCCGCCAAGATGGCCATCCTGGCTTCCATCGCCTTTCACTCTACGGTCAAGCTCGACGACGTGGATTGTGCCGGTATCGAAGACATCAACCCGCTGGATATCGAATACGCCCGCGAACTGGGCCTGACGCTCAAACTGCTGGGGGTAGCCAAGCTGTACCGGGACAAGGTGAATGTCAGAGTCTATCCGGCGCTGCTGAGCCGGGAGCATCCGCTGGCGGCCGTGAGCGGCGCCTACAACGCGGTCTTTCTCGAAGGCGACGCCATCGACGAGATCATGCTCTCGGGTCCCGGCGCCGGCGGCATGGAGACCGCTTCGGCGGTGGTGAGCGATGTCGTCTCTATTGTCTCCAGGCGGACGCCGGGCTTCCTGGAATATCCCGTGGCATACAAAGAGCTGGGATTCTTCGCCGGAGAGGACGTGATCTCCACCTTTTACCTGAGGCTGGAGGTCGAGGACGTACCGGGGGTGCTGGCCAGTATCGCCAGCGTCTTCGGTGATCACCAGGTTGGTATCCAAAGCGTTATCCAGAAGGGCAGGGGCGCCCACGCCGAACTGGTGATGGTATTCCATCCCGTCGCGGAAAAGAGTTTTATGGCGGCGCTGAAGAAGCTGGCCACACTCCCCGATATCAAATCCGAGCCCAGGCCGATCAGGGTCGAGGGTGACGGTGAGCAGTGATATGAGCAGGAATATCCCCCTGATCGAGAGATACCGGCGCTTCCTGCCTGTCTCGGAAAAGACTCCGGTCATCTCCCTCTATGAAGGGAATACACCGTTGCTGCCGGCCCCCCGGCTCAGCGAGAGCCTGGGGTTGCGCGTCTTCCTCAAGCTCGAAGGCCTGAACCCCACGGGCAGCTTTAAGGACCGGGGCATGACCATGGCCGTATCCAAGGGCATGGAGGAGGGTACCGCCGCCGTCATCTGCGCCTCCACCGGCAATACCTCCGCCGCCGCCGCCGCCTACGCGGGACGCGCCGGTATACGTTGCATCGTCATCATCCCCGAGGGCAAGATCGCCGCGGGCAAACTGGCCCAGGCGCTCACCCACGGAGCGCGGGTTACCGCTATTGAAGGCAATTTCGACCAGGCTCTCGATATAGTCAGGGAAATCGTCGACAACTACCCGGTCCAGCTGGTCAACTCCATCAACCCTTATCGCATCGAGGGTCAGAAGACCGGGGCTTTTGAGATCGTCGACGCCCTGGGTGATGCCCCGGATTTCCTGTCGATACCGGTGGGCAACGCCGGCAATATCACCGCTTACTGGCAGGGCTTCAAAGAGTACCGCGAGGCCGGCCTGAGCGACAGCCTGCCCCGGATGATCGGCTTCCAGGCTACAGGCGCGGCGCCCCTGGTGCTGGGCCACCCGGTCGAATCACCGGAGACCATCGCCACCGCCATCAGGATAGGCAACCCCGCGCGCGGAGACCAGGCCCTGGAAGCGGCGGACGCTTCCAACGGTTTCATCGATGCCGTCAGTGATGAAGAGATTATCGACGCCTACCACCTGGTAGCTGCCGCCGAGGGTACTTTCTGCGAGCCGGCTTCAGCGGCAAGCGTCGCCGGCCTGATAAAGAAAACCGACGAGGGGGCTATCCCCGGAGGGTCGACCGTGGTCTGCATCCTTACCGGACACGGGCTTAAGGACCCGGATACGGCGATAAACACCGGCCCTGACGTGACCCGCGTGGCAGCCGACTTCGAGCAGGTCGTAAAGATCCTCAACCTCTAAGCCCTTGATGAAATATATAGTTCTCATTCCCGACGGCGCCGCCGACCATCCACGCCCGGAGCTGGACGGCAGGACACCGCTGCAGGCGGCGGCCATACCCAACCTCGACGCTCTGGCGGACGCGGGAGAGCTGGGCCTGGCCCGCACGGTGCCGGAAGGCTTCCCCCCGGGCAGTGACGTCGCCAACCTCTGTGTTATGGGCTACGATCCCCATGATTACTATACGGGCCGCGCTCCCCTGGAGGCCGCCAGCATGGGTATCCAACTGAACAGGAAAGATGTGGCGTTCAGGTGTAACCTGGTGTGGGTTGAACAGGGTCTGATGCGCGACTTTTCCGCAGGTCATATAAGTGACACCGAAGCCGGCGAACTGATCGATTTTCTCCAGAACAACCTCGGCGGCGGTGGGGCTGCGTTTCATGCCGGTCTCAGCTACCGCCATATCATGGTCACGGGCGGTCAGGGTCTTGAGGCACGGTGCACGCCGCCGCACGATATTACCGGCAAGCCCATTGAAGGCCATCTTCCCACCGGCAGCGGTTCGGCATGGCTGCGGGGACTGATGGATGTCTCGGCCAGGATATTGCCTGACCACCCGGTAAACATACAGCGGCGGCGGGAGGGAAAAGCGCCCGCCAACATGATCTGGCTGTGGGGACAGGGTACCGCCCCGAATATTCCCACCATTGGTGAGCGATACGGTATCAGCGGCTCGGTTATCTCCGCGGTGGATCTGGTAAAGGGGTTAGGCATCTATGCCGGCCTCGAAGTCATCGAAGTCCCCGGGGCGACCGGCTTTCTCGACACTGATTATGCTGCCAAAGCCGCCAGCGGTCTGGCGTCTTTAAAGAAAAAAGACTTTGTCTATATCCATGTTGAAGCACCTGACGAAGCATCACATATGGGTGACAGTGACGCCAAGGTGGAGGCCATCGAACGGATCGATTCCGAGCTTCTGGCGCCGTTGCTGGCGGGCCTGGAGCACACCGGCCCCTTCCGCCTGCTGGTGTTGCCCGACCATGCGACCCCCCTGGACATCAAGACCCATACTGACGAGCCCGTTCCCTTCCTGCTGTATGACTCGGAAAGGAAGGGTGAAGGCGGCGGGGACTTCAACGAACAGGACGCCGCCCGGGGCACCGTTGGCCGGGTTGATGGCTGGAAGCTGATGGACAAGTTATTGAGCGAAGGCAGCGGGACAGCGGAAACCGTATCTTCTTAAGGGAGAATAGCGGCGGGGACTTAAGCCCTACGTTAAGTCCCCGCCCTGCCTCCCCACTTCTGCGGCGCCGCCCTGCCGGACAGGAATCATCCCGTCCGCGTGCCGCAGCTGTGAGTTAATGAATGGTGCAGGTCAAGTTTCTATTAATATCCGGATTTTCCTTTTTTTTTATCCCCGGCGGGGATGATCCTGTATCGCCCCGCTTCGACGCAGACCGCAGGCCTTGTTACCTGGCGGTCATCCGGGCGCCGTCCGATGCATCACCGGCTGTCCGCGTATAGAGCCCCAGCAGGCCGCTTCTCGCCGGGGCCTGCCAGGGTTCCATTTGCTCCTGGCGCCGGCGTAAAACCTCTCCGGCCTCCCGGGGCGAGAACCGTTCCCCGCCGCTGCCCACCAGTCCGATGGAGCCCTTTTCCAGATCCACCTCGATAAGGTCACCGTCCCTGAGAGCAGCTATGGGGCCACCAGCCGCCGCCTCGGGGCAGACATGCCCCACGCAAGGACCGCGGGTGGCTCCGGAGAACCGGCCATCGGTGATGAGCGCCACCGTTTCATTCAACTCCCGGTCCGATGCCAGCGCGGCCGTGAGATAGAACATCTCGGGCATACCCGTAG
>BDUA01000047.1 GCA_002897715.1 bacterium BMS3Abin01 | reverse complement strand
GCTCCTCCGCCACGGGCTCCGCCTCCAGCTCCTCCGCCACGGGCTCTGCCTCCAGCTCCTCCGCCACGGGCTCTGCCTCCAGCTCCTCCGCCACGGGCTCTGCCTCCAGCTCCTCCGCCACGGGCTCTGCCTCCAGCTCAACATCCACCTCGATCTCCACTTCCACCTCCGCGGTTACCTCGGCCGCCGCCGTCATCTCCTCCCCTACGGTTTCCGTCTCGGCTACCATCTCCTCCTCTACGGTCTCCGGGGTCTCCAGCGCTGCCGGCATGATTATGATGGATTGCTCTATCTCGGCCTCCACCTGTTCCCTGGTCTTCTCGATGCGTTCCTCCAGGTTCTCCGGTGGCGCCGTCATCGGCGCGGGACGCGGAGATTCCGCTGCGGGAGGCAGCGCCCGCCTGCGCCCGCCCATCAGCATCCGGCGCATCTCTTTTCCCGTCTTGGGGGCGAACAATAGACCCAGGGCGGTGCCGAAGATACCGCCCAGCATAAACCTGGTAAACCTTGCCATTACAGAATCCTTCCGGTCATTGCATCTGGAGTACCATCTTATTATCTGTTTCGGCAAAAAGGAAGACCGCCCCAAAGGCGTTTTGTCACATGTCGCGGGAGCCCGGTCCGCCTGCCCTGCTGCCTATGATGATTCCCCTTCATCCGTTTTGCTAACGTCTCCCAGCTCCCGGAGGCGGCGCGACAGCTCCTGTTCGAAGCCGCGGTCCACCGGCCGGTAATAGCAGCGGTGTTTCATGTCCCGGGGGAGGTAATCCTGCCTGACGCGGCCATCTGGATAATCGTGCGGGTACTTGTATCCCTCGCCGTGTCCCAGGTCGGCGGCGCCGGAGTAACCGGCATCACGCAGATGCTTGGGGGGCCGCCGGGTTCCCTCCTCCTTCACATCCTTCATGGCCGCTTCGATGGCATTGTATGAAGCGTTGCTGCGGGGGGCCAGCGACAGGTAGACGGCTCCCTGCGCCAGGTTTATCCGGCACTCGGGCAGCCCTACAAACTCCACCGCCCGCGTTACCGACGTAGCTACCTGCAGCGCCAGGGGGTCTGCGTTGCCGATGTCCTCCGAAGCAAAGATGACCATCCGCCTGGCGATATACTTGGGGTCCTCGCCGCCGGTCAACATCACCGCCATCCAGTAGATGGCGGCGTCCGGGTCGCCACCGCGCATGCTCTTGATAAAGGCGGAGACGGCATCGAAGTGCAGGTCTCCACCCTTCTGGTAGAAGACCGGCTTGCGGTTGATCGCCTCCGCGACCACGTCGTCCGGTATGATTCCCTCGTGTTCCGCGGCAACCAGCGCCGCGGCGGTATCCAGGATCGTCAGGGCGGCCCGGGCGTCGCCGGTGCTGGCCCGGGCGATGGCTTCCATGCCGGAGCTGCCGAGAGCAAGGCCCCGGGTTCCCAGGCCCCGCTCCCGGTCCCGGAGGGCGCGGTCCAGCAGCGTGCCTATCTCCCCCGGCGTGAAAAGCTTGAACTCAAACAGCTCACAGCGGGAGATCAGGGGGCGGATGACCTCGAAATAGGGGTTCTCGGTGGTGGCGCCGATGAGTATCACCAGGCCGCTCTCCACCACTGGGAGCAGGGCGTCCTGTTGCGCCTTGCTGAAACGGTGGATCTCGTCGACGAACAGGATGGTCCGCTGCTGATGGTAGGCCAGGAGGTCATCGGCCGCGGCGAACACCTTTCTCAGGTCGGCGACCCCGGAGTTGACGGCGCTTACCTGGCGGAATTCGCAGCGGGTGCGCCGGGCGATGACCCGCGCCAGGCTGGTCTTGCCGGAGCCGGGAGGACCGAAGAAGATCATGGAGGAGATGCGGTCCGCTTCGATGGCCGAGCGCAGCGCGCCGCCCGGCGCCAGGATCTCCACCTGGCCCACGAATTCGTCGAGATCCAGGGGGCGCATGCGGTGGGCAAGTGGCGCCTCGCCGCTCGCGTCTCCGCCGAACCGCTGCTGGTGAAACAGATCGGCTTCTTCTCCACGGCTATCCATCCTGTGATTCTAACACGCGCAGCCGGCGCAAGGTTCGGTGCCGGCCTGATGCCGTGTCAGGTTTGACAGGGCTTCAGTCGCTGTCTAATCTTGTTTTATGCAGAGTCGGTCATCCCGTTGTCGTCGTGGCAGGGACTCGAATCCCGGCAGGCTGATAGGTATTGCGCCGGCTGTATCCCGCTGATTCTGATGCGGGCTTACCTGGAGGATAAATGAAAGCTGTCATTCTTGTCGGAGGACAGGGAACGCGGCTGCGTCCCCTTACTCTGGCTACCCCTAAACCGATGGTGCCGCTGGCCAACAAGCCGTTCGTCTCCTATGTGCTGGAACATCTGAAGGAGAACGGCATCGAAGATATCGTCTTCTCCATGGGCTATCTGCCCGAAGGCATTAAATCCTATTTCGGCGACGGCAGCGGTTTTGGCATCAACCTCACCTATGTGGTCGAGGACCATCCCCTGGGAACCGCCGGCGCGGTGAAGAATGTGGAAGAATACGTGAGAGACGGCGATTTCCTGGTGCTCAACGGCGACATCCTCACCGACCTGGATATCCGCGCCATGATCGAGCGGCATCGAAGCAAGGAGGCGGTGGGAACCATCTCGCTGACGCCGGTGGAGGATCCCACCGCTTACGGGCTGGTAAGCACCGGGGACGGGGGTGAGGTCCTGGGATTCCTGGAGAAGCCCAGCTGGGACCAGATAGACACCAACCTGATAAACGCCGGCATCTACGTCCTGAAGGGCGAGGTGCTGGCCATGATACCGGCCGGTGTGGAGTACTCCTTCGAGCGGGGCGTCTTCCCCCGCCTGGTGGGCAAGGGCCTGTATGGTTTCAGCAGCACCGCCTACTGGATGGATATCGGCACGCCGGAAAAGTATCTGCAGGCCCACTACGACATCCTGGAGAAGAACGTGGAGACCAGCGTCTCCGGTTGTCTCGACAGTGATTTCGTCTGCCTGCAGGGAAAGGTCAACCTGGAGACCGGGGCCAAACTGGTGCCGCCGGTCATCATCGGTGACGGGACCACCATAAAGGCCGGGGCGCGCGTGGGGCGGATGGCGGTCATCGGGCCGGGATGCACCATCGCCGCCGGCTGCGCCATCGAGGAGTCTGTCGTGCAGGAGGGCGCGAGGCTGCAGGAGGGTGTCAGGGTTCGCCAGAGCATCATCGCCGGCGGAGCGGATATCGGTCCCGGGACGGTTGTGGCCGGAGGAGCCATCGTCGGCGAGAACGCAGCCGTGGAGGGCGACAACATCCTCATAAACCACATCCGCATCTACCCCGATACGGTGGTGAAAAAGGGGAGCATCAAGTTCTAGCCAGGACCTGCAACGCCGCCGCCGCCGACTGACCCACGGTTTTCTCCAGCAGCTCCCCGTCCTCATATACGCGGAACCGGTTCTGATCGTCACGCAGGGTTTTCAGCCCGGAGGCGGCCTCACGGTAACCGAGCCGGACGGCGGCCCAGGCGGCCATTCCCCGCGTGCGCGGGTCGCCGTCTTCCAGGCTTGCCAGCAACAGCTGACGCGAGCCCTCGACGTCATTCACGCCCGCCTCGGCCATGCGCCCCAGGGCCCAGAGTACTCCGCGCCGGAAGATCCCCTCCTCGTCTTCTTCGTGGAAGGACAGCAGGATCGTCGGCAGGTCGCTGTAAGGTTGGGGGGTGGAACGGACGATCTCGCCGAGCAGCTCGGGAGCGCTCCAGCCCATGCCGCCGGATTCCTCGCGCGCGGACCAGATAATCCGCCTGATGGCGTTCCTGACCATGGTGGTATCCTGCTCCCGGGTGACCCGGCCGGCGGCCACGCCCATGGCCTCGATGGCCCGCCAGCTGCCCAGGTCATCCTTGTTGAAGGAGAGTGATATGAGGATGGTGAAGACCTTGCGATTCTCCAGCGCCAGCTGCGCCACCCTGTCGTAATCCGCCACGGCCAGGGCCTGCTTGATATCTTTCTTTAAGGACGCGGTGGTCGCCAACAGCTGCTCCGGAAAAAAGGAATGTTAATCTGGATTATTGATACGCGCCGGCCTTTTTAAACATCAGGGAGCGCGGCGGGGCGCCAGGGAGAAGAGCAGCCGGCCGCGGTCAGCGGCCGATACCTTCGTATGTGAAGCCGGCCGCACGTACCTGCTGCGGATCGAGGAAGTTGCGCCCGTCGATGATGAGGGGATTGTTCATGACCTGTTTCATCTTTTCCAGCGGCAACTGGGCGAACTCGTCCCACTCGGTCACCAGAACCGCCGCGTCACAACCCTCCACTGCGGACAGGAGGTCGTCACACAGCAGCACCCCCCGGACCGCTTTGGCCGCGTAGGGGATGGCTACGGGGTCGTAAGCCTTCACGTAGGCGCCGTCACCCATCAGCCGCGAGGCCAATACGATGGAGGAAGCTTCCCTCAGGTCGCTGGTGTTGGGCTTGAAAGCCAGGCCCAGCAGGGCGATGGTCTTGTCGGCCAGCAGCCCCAGGTGCTTCCTTAGCTTGTTAACCACCCGCCGCTTCTGCAGCTCGTTGACCTCGATCACGGCGTTAAGCAGCTGGAAATGATAGCCGGTGTTGCCGGCGATCTGCTTTAGCGCCGTAACATCCTTGGGGAAGCAGGAGCCGCCGAAGCCGATGCCGGCGTTGAGGAAGTGAGGACCGATGCGCTGGTCCAGACCCATGCCATCGGCGACGACGGTGACATCGGCGCCCACCTCTTCACATACATTGGCTATCTCGTTGATGAAGGAGATCTTGGTGGCGAGGAAGGCGTTGGAGGCGTATTTGATCATCTCGGCGGTGGGTATGTTGGTTCGGAGCACGGGGGCTTCAAGCTTCTCATAGAGAGCGGCTACCTTATCGCCCGGTTCCGGGTTGCGCGAACCGATGACGATGCGGTCCGGCTCCATGAAATCGCCGAGCGCCGACCCCTCGCGCAGGAATTCGGGATTGGATATATAATCGATGTTCCCGGTCTCCAGCCGCGCCAGCTCGGCGCTTATCTTGTTACCGGTACCTACCGGCACGGTGCTCTTCATCACCATGATGTGGTTATCCGGGGAAAGGCCGGGAAGGGCGGACATGACCTGGAACACCCGGCTGAGGTCGGCATCGCCGGTAAAGGTCGGCGGTGTATCCACCGCGATATATACTATCTCGCAGTTCTCGAACACATCCTCCAGCGACGTGGTGAAAGTCATCCCCTCCTGGTTCTTCTTCAGCAGTTCCGGTAATCCGGGTTCGTAGATGGGGACCTCACCCTTCCGGAGCCGGGCGATCTTGTCGGCGTCGATGTCCATGCAGATGACATGATGGCCCAGCTCCGCCAGGCAGGTGCCGGTCACCAGGCCTACGTAGCCGATGCCGATTACGCCTACTCCTTTTTTTCCGGCTCTCATGTTGATGAACTCCTCTGGTGTGGGACAAAGGGACGGACGGAGACCTTGTTCATTGGGCCGGCTTGAAGGAAAGGGCCAACCTTACCATGGTATCCTCGCTGAGGGAATCCTGCAGGGAGTTGGTAATCCAGAACACCTTGTCATCATCCTCCCAGGCCAGGTAGCGCAGGTTGTCATCGGCATAGAAGAAACGGTATTTCCTGCCGTCGATCTCCCTCTCCACGCTTGGTGCTTCCAGCAGGGGGGCGTCCTTGAAGGTGGTCTGCATGATCCCCCAGTAGTCACCTTTCTCATCCTGGGCGACGACCTTGAGCGCCGGCTGTGGCCCGTTGTCTGTCTCGATCTCGTATGGATGGAAGTCGACATAGTCGAACTCCACCGGGAAGTCGCCGGGTTTCTTGACGTCGAAGGGCAGCTGCATGTCGGCGGCCTTCCAGCGGAGCTCGCCGGTGTCGCTGTCGCTTTCAAAGTGGATACTGTCGCCGGTAGTGGTAACCGCCGGCTGAGGCTGCCCCTGGAAACTGCTGCCTACTACTACCAGCACCTGTGCCTGGGTATCCGTATCGGCGGGCATGGTTCCGATATTACAGGGCTCAAACAGTTTGGCCAGGTCCGCCGCCGCCGTCTGGCTGCCCTCGGAATAGAAGATCCGGGTTTCCTCGTAGCTGTTGACCGCGTTGCCGCCGATGTTGACCGAAGTGCATCCCTTGTTCGTCAGCAGCTGCGCCGCCGCGGATGCCGCGCCCTCCACACCGTTACCGTTCAAGACCTCGATCACGGTAGCCTTTGTGTCATCAGACGGTCCCGGGGGAGCGTCCTCTTCAGGAGCCACGGTCTCGGGCCGGTTGAATTCGGGGGACTGGAAGGCCTTGATGATATCCGGCAGCTGTTCCCGGGAGAGGACCAGGTAGCTTCCGGCAGCCCCACTGCCTATCTCCTGTATGGGCGCCTGTGCCTGATAGATGCGGTCCCTGTTGACCGAAAGCATGAACTTGGTCAGCGACAGCACGTCGGAACGGCTGATGTCGGATGTGGTATTGCCGGCGAAGACGTCCGCCAGCTCAGGTATCTTGGTAAAGTTCCCCCAGGTGAGCGACTGGGCCTTCACGTCACGGATGAAGTACTGTTGCCGCTTGATGCGCACGAAATCACTGTCGGTGTGGCGGTAACGCACATAGGCCAGGGCATCGTCCCCGTTGAGCTTCTGGTAGCCGGGGTAGATATCGATGGGCTCGTAGGCCTCGCCCCAGGGGGCGTTGCTGTTATCGTTGAAGTACCGCCGGTCTACATCGACATAGACCCCGCCCATGGCATCGACGACCTTCTTGAACCCCTCATAATTGATCAGGACGAAATGATGGATGGGCAGTCCGGTAAGTTGGCGAACGGTCTCTATGGACAGCGACACGCCGCCGATGGCGTAGGCGGCGTTGATCTTGTCCTGCCCCACGCCGGGTATGTCGACCAGGAGATCCCGCGGGATGGAAAGGATGGAGAGGCACTCGCCCTGCGGATTGACCCGCACCAGCATGATCGTATCGGACCGGGTGGAATTTCCGTCGGGGTCTTCATCCGTTCCCATCAGCAGGATGTTGACCGGCTCATCGGGAAGGGGGATATCCAGCTGCTGCTTCGCCTCGTAGATCACCTCGGTGTTGAGGCCGATCTTGCCCAAGGTACGGTAGACGAAGATGAAGCCTGCCAGTCCCACGGTGAGGACGATTATCAGGATGGACAGCAGTGTCCACTTGACGATCCTCTTCCAGAGCGCAGGCTTTTGGTAGTGCCTCCCCTTCTTGTTAAAGATACCCATAACCTTGCGGCATAATCCTTTCTGCTTGCAAAAAAATGGCCTCCCAGGAGGCTAAAGTTGACGTTAATTATACCTTAGATGCTCGATTTCTAGCAAGAAAGCACGAAAACGGTAAAGCTTGTAATATTTAATTTCGGTGCTGGGGAGGCTAATCCTACCCATCAGAGCTCTTTTCCCCGGCGCTTCCGCGTCGCAGAGCCGTGGCCACCTGTTCGCCGAGGAAACGGATAAGCTCATCCGGCGTTTCGCCGGAAGCGGTGAAACCGGCGGCCTGGGGGTGACCGCCTCCCCCCATTTCCCTGGCTATCTTCTGTACGTTCACCGCCTCGCCGGAGGACCTGAGACTGACGCGATAGCCGGGCGTACCGCCGGGCTCCTCCTCCGCCGGCAAGGCGTAGATCAAAGCCGCCACCTCTACGCCCTCCAGCTCCCTGAGGCTGTTGATCAGGCCGTCGGTGAGTTCGATACCGGCTCCGGTGGACCGGAAATCCTCATTCTCCAGCAGGCCGACTGCCAAACGCCCGTCGCAGGCGAAGCTGATGCTGTTTATCATCAGGCAGCGCAGCCGGGCTTTGGCCAGCGGCTCCGATTCGAATATCTGCCGGAAGATGGCGGTATGATCCACGCCGGCGTTTAGCAGGTCCGCCGCTATACGGAAGGTGGTGGGGCTGGTCGACGCGTACTGGAAGCGGCCGCTGTCCACCAGGATGCCGGTATACAGCGCCTCGGCTATCACGGGAGTGATCTCCGTTCCCATCTTCTCCATAATGAAAAAGATGATCTCCGCCGTCGAACTGGCGTCGCCGACGACCAGGTTGACCTCGCCGTAACGGGGATTGTCGCTGTGGTGGTCGATGTTGATTATGCGGGAAGCCTGCCGTACCAGTTCATCATTGCCGATGCGCTCCGCGTTGCCGCAATCCACCGCGACCAGCGTACGTGTAACGGCATCGCCGGGGGCGCTGCCCATATGCACCTCTTCCAGACCTCGCAGGAAGCCGTACTCCGGCGCCACGGGCCGGTTCTCCGAGAGGTACATGATGCTGTCGGCGCCGGCCTGGACCATTGCCTGGTGAAGGGCGATGAGACATCCCAGGGCATCGCCGTCGGGCTTGATATGGGTTGTGAGCAGGACCTTCTTCTCTTTGAGCAGCGCCTCGGCCACAACCCGGAGGCCTTTGTCTATAGGGTTAGGCGTGGCCACCACGGCAATGGTTCAATGGCTATCGCCGGACTGTCCGGCCGTATTCAGCGGTTGCATGTAATTGGCGCCATCGGCGAATTCGCGGGCTCCGCGAAGGACTTTGATGATGTGCGGCAGGCTCAGGCGCCTGGCGGCCAGGTCCTTTAACAGCCGTGAGGAACGGCGCTTGATCACGCCGGAGTGGATATAGGCGGCGCTGTAAAGGCTGGCGAACTCCTTGTAGAAGTCCTTCGGATCCAGTTTGGTCGGCAGCACGGAATGGATGAAGTCGTAAAGTTCGTAATTCCTGATCTGGATCTTCTCTTCCATCTCGCGGAACAGGTCGGTCCCGGGCAGAGGTGTCAGTACGGTGAACTGGGGCAGGGAGATGCGGCGGCTGACGATATAGTTGCGCAGCTTCTCGAAGTCGCTGTGCTCGAAGTCCTGGTTGATGATGAAGGCGGTGGTGACCGAGAGGCCCTGGTCCTGGCATAGTTTCAGCGCCTGCTCGTTGGTCTCGACGCTGTTCTTCTTGTTGATCGCCTGGAGGTCTTCCTGGTTGAGGCTCTCGAAGCCGATGAAGATGTGGGCCAGACCGATCTGTTTCCACTGGGTGATGATCTCCGGATGCTTGCAGATGGTATCGCTGCGAGCCTGGAAGGAGTAGCGTTTCTTGATGCCGCGGGCTTTGATTATATCGGCTATCTCGCGTGCCCGTTTGACGCTCAGCAGGAAGTTGTCGTCGGTGATAAGGATGTAGGGCTCTGACCGCCGGGACAGCTCTTCGGCCACCCTCTCCGGGCTCTTGGTGCGGCAACGGCCCTGGAAGAAGGCCCAGACGCTACAGAAGTTACAGCGGTACGGGCACCCTCTCGCCGTCTCGATGGTGGCCATGGGCTTCCAGAAATTGAAAAAGTACTTGTTGCCGCGGCCGTGGGGCAGCAGATCCCGGGCGGCGAAGGGCAGGTCGTCCATGTTCTTCACCGGCTCGCGGGGGCCGGTGAAGACCTGCCCTTTGTCGGTGTTGAGCACGATGCCCGGGACGTTCCGCAGATCCGATCCCGCCTCCAGGGTGCCTATGAGGTCACGGCTGGCGAACTCTCCCTCACCCACCACGATGCAATCGATGTCCTTGTTGTCGAAATCGGGGGGATTCAGTGACGCGTGCAGGCCGCCGACGAACACGAACGGCACGCCCGCGTTCTTTACCCTGCGGGCGATGCGCTGGGCGCGATAGACATCGATGGTGAAACAGCAACTGATGCCGACTGCGTCCGGGCGGAAGGAATTGATGGCCTTTTCGAGGTTCTCGTCGATGCGCATGTCATGGATACGCACCTGGTGGTCGTCTATCAGGGCCCCAGCCACCATCTCCAGGCCGAGGGGCTCCACCCTTGCTATCTTGGTGAAACCTGGTTTGCCGAACTGCGGTGGTTGTACCAGGAGAACTTTCATATCAGATTATACCTGCCTCAAGTGTATATACCCCACCAGTTCACCCCAACAAGGAACCAGAAGCATCCTAGATTATTATTCCGCCGGTTGCAATCTTCCCGGACCGCTTCCGCCGCGGTTGCCGCGGCCCCTCAGGCCCCGTCCCGCCTCGCCGTCTGCCGCGCTATCTGTTCCGCGGTCTCGCCGTCGATGAGAAACCGGAGGGCGCCCAGCACCAGCAGGCTGAACACCAGGCCGGTGATGGCTCCCAGCTGGTTGATAGTGAACAGGAAGACCTGGCTGAGCAGGATATTTACCAGCATGGCCCTTTCAAACATCTTGTAGGCCGTGAGCTTGGACCTGTGCAGGTAAAGCACCCCCAGCAACACGAAGGACCCGGAGATGATGCTGGAAGCCAGCAGGGCCATCTCGGAGAAGCCGGGCTCTGCCAGGCTGCCGCCCAGGCCCTGGGGGAAGAGGATCTCTGTGAAGATGAACGACATGCCTATTATCAACTGGACGACGAAGAAGAGATTCAGCAGCGGCGCGAAATAGCGGGTTTCCACCAAGCGATAATAATGCCGGCGCAGGAATGCCTTCAGCCGCTCGTAATGCCCGGGGGCGCCGGTGGCCCCGGTACTCACCGTTTCCATAAAGCCGGAGAGGGCAATGGTGAGCGGGTTGCCGGGGTCGGACCGGCCCAGGTACGTCTGAATCGTCCGTTTCTGGTCGTCCATCAGGTAGTCGTCACGGTATTCCTGCAGGAGATTGAGGGAGTTCATCAGGTACTCGGTCCGGGAATATCCCCGTGAGGTCAGCGCCCAGTGAGCCGCCAGGTAGATCAAGACGAAGATTATATACATCAGGGAGAACGAGGGTTCGAAGAAGTAATTGTTGTCCCTGGTTACGAACTTGCCGATCTCGTCGATGAAGGCGCCGAAGCCCACGCCGCCGATGAAGGCGCTGGAATATTCGATCCACTTCCCCATCAGCATAAGCCTGAGCAATATCGCCACCAGCATACCCAACCCGCCCCAGAGCATGTGGGCGATATGGAGATTGCCGCCTCCCAGTTGAGGATAACCGGTTATCTCCAGGAACAGGCGAATGAGCAGTATGGTGGTGACCGCAGAGACCAGGAAGATCTCCAGCTGGTCCATGGCCCGGACATTACGCACGAAGATGTTGTTGGTTCGGCTGGTGCCGTGCGTGGAATCCTGCTCAGGAGTCATCGTCCAGGGCCTCCAGTGCCGGCTGGGTTTCCGCTCCTTACCGGTCGGCCATCGGTTAATTGATAATCGCACATTACTCTAGCAAAATAAGCCGCCGGCAAAGCTGGCGCCCCGGGAAGGAATCGAACCTTCGACCTAGCGCTTAGGAGGCGCTCGCTCTAATCCCCTGAGCTACCGGGGCGGGGACCGGAGTCCGAGTCTAGCAGAAATACCAGCGCCGCCGAAAGCGGTTCAGGCGCTTTCCAGCGCCGTTGCCAGAACTTCCTCCACCAGTCCGTTGAAACCGATACCGTCCGCCTCCGCCGCCATGGGCATCAGGCTGGTTTCGGTAAGGCCGGGGATGGTGTTTATCTCCAGCACGTGCAGCCCGTTGTTCTCATCCATGATGATATCTACCCGTCCGAACCCGGAGCACTGGAGCACCGAGAATACCTTCAGCGATATCTCCTCCGCCGCCGCGGCAACCTCGCCGGGTATCTCGGCGGGGACCACATAGTCGGCCTTGCCCATGGTATAACGGGACTCGAAGTCGAAGAACTCGGACTTGGGGATGGCTTCCACGATGGGCAGCGCCCGCGGCTCCTTGCCGATGATGCTCACCGCCAGCTCCCTGCCCTTGACATACTTCTCCAGTAACACCTTGTTGTCGAAGCTGAAGGCCGATATCAGCGCCGCCGGCAGTTCATCCACGTTGTGGGCGAAACGGATTCCCAGGGCCGAACCCTGGGACGAGGGCTTGACCACTATGGGAAAGCCCAGTTCCTCGCCGATATAAGGCAGGGTATCCGCAGCCCCCAGCTCCTGGAAGGCGTCGCGGTTGAAAGCGTAGAACGGAGGGGTGGGGACGCCGTCAGCCACGAAGATATGCTTGGTCAATACCTTGTCCATGCAGCGCACGGAGGGAAGCACGTCGGAGCCGGTGTAGGGGATGCCGAGGATGTCCAGCAGCTCCTGCACGGTGCCGTCTTCGCCGCCGCTGCCGTGCATGGCGATGAAGGCAGCGTCCGGCTTCAGTTCCTTGAGCCTGCGAACCAGGCGGGCATCCACGTCGATGGCCTCGACCCGGTAGCCCAGTTCCCTCAATGCCTTCTCCACCCGGCCGCCGGACTTGAGCGACACGCTTCGCTCCAGTGAGCGCCCGCCTTTTAAAACCGCGATGTTCTTTTTACTCATTTTCATCCCCCATCAATTCAGTGGGTTGACGCTCATCCTTTCAAGGCCTTGTACAGGGCCATCTGCTCCCTGATCACCCTGGCCAGCTTCTTGATGCCTTCGTCGATCCTCTCCTCGGAGACGGCGCAGAAGGCCAGGCGCAGTTGGCTGGTGCCGCTGCCGTCCATATAGGAGCCGCTGCCGGGGACGAAGGCCACGTTCTCCTGCTCGATGGCCCGGGCCAGCAGGTCGGTGGTATCCAGATAATCCGGAAGGGTCACCCAGATATAGAAGCCGCCCCGGGGCCGGGTCCAGCCGGCCTCCTCCGGGAAGTATTCTTCCAGGGCCGCCAGCATGGCGTCCCGGCGCCGGTGGTAGATCCCGGTGGTCTTCTCCACGTAATCCTGCCAGCGGAAATCCTTGAAATAACGGTTTACGATCATCTGGGCCAGTGTCGAAGGGCAGAGGTCCGCCGCCTGTTTTCCCATGTTGAACTTCTGCAGCAGCGGCTGCGGCGCCACCATCCATCCCAGCCGGATTCCCGGCGAGATGATCTTGGAGAAAGTGCTCAGGTAGATGACGTTATCGTCTTCATCCAGCGAATACAGTGTGGGCAGCGGCTCACCCTCGAAACGCAGCAGACCGTAGGGGTTATCCTCAAGAATGATCAGTTGGCGCTCACGGGCCAGCGTCACCAGCTCCAGCCGCCGCTCCAGGTTGATGGAAACGCCGGCCGGGTTATGGAAGTTGGGAATCACATAGATGAACTTGGGCCGCCGGCCCGCCTTCTCCAGCCGGTCCAACTCTTCCTTCAGCAGGTCGGTGCGGATGCCGTCATCATCCATGGGCACCTGTACCACATCGGCCTGGAAGCTGCAGAATGATGGTACGGCGCCGGGATAGGTGGGCGCTTCGGCGATGATGACATCTCCGGGGTCTACCAGCGTTCTGGTGGTCAGGTCGATGCCCTGCTGCCCCCCGGTGGTAATGATGATGTCATCCGTATCCACCAGCGTGCCCTCGGCCTCCATAACGCGGGCGATGTTGCGCTTGGTCTCTGTCAGGCCCTCGGTGGGGCCGTATTGCAACGCCGCGGCGCTGTTCTCCGTGGCCACATCATGGGTTATCTTGACCAGGGTCTTGACGGGGAAGCTCTCGGTGTTGGGAAGGCCCCCGGCAAGGGAGATTATCTCCGGCCGGGCGATAATGGCCATCAGGTCGCGCATCACCGAAGAGCGCAGGCCTTCGGTACGCCGCGCGTAAAAACCCTCGTACTTGTCAAAGTCGATGCGGGTCATGGCACTTGATTCTAGACGTGCCCCTATCCTATAGCAATAAAAGGGTGTGATAGAATTCGGTGGCATTTATGACGGAACTACAGGAATGGAGAGGTAATGGAGGTTTTTTTCGCTATCGGCGCCGGGGCGGGTCTGGCCACGCTGGCAGGAGTGAGGGCCTTTCTGCCGCTGGCTGTGTTCATGTTCATGGCCCGGATTGACTGGCTCTGGGGTTTCACGGTAAAGGGTGCTTCCCTGGATTTTCTTTTGACAGACACGGCGATCGTCGTATTGCTGGCGCTGGTGGTGCTGGAGGTTATCCTTACCCGGGCGTCTTTCCTGGAGACGGTGGAGCGTGGTCTGCGCCTGCCGGCCGCGGTCATCGCCGGCGGTCTGCTGATGGCCGCCGCCATCGCCGCCGTGGTGCAGGAGCCCTGGCACTGGGCCGGCCTGGTGGCGGGGGCCGCGCTGGCGCTGCTGGGCGTCTATGTCCACCGGGGCACCCTGCAGGTGAGCGAAGGACGGGACCCGGGACCGGTCCTCGATATAACTGTGCTGCTGCTGGCGGCGCTGATGATGCTGGTGCCGCCGGCGGGCTACCTGCTCCTGCTGTTCATGATATGGCTCGCCTACCGGGTGCGCCGCCTCAAGCGCCGGAAGTACAAGGGGTTAAGGATACTGGCCTGAGCCCGGCGAGGGGAGCCTGAATTGGCCAAGCGCGCACATGTCTATATCTCCGGCCGTGTCCAGGGCGTCTGCTTCCGCATGGCTGCCGCGGAGGAAGCGCGGCGCCTGGGTTTGAGCGGCTGGGTGCGCAACCGCCGGGACGGCCGCGTGGAAGCGGTGTTCGAGGGGGAACCGGGGACTGTGGCCCGGATGGTGGAATGGTGCCGTCAGGGGCCTCCCCACGCATACGTGGAGACCGTCCTCGATGTCGGTGACGAAAGACCGGAAGGCCTTGCCGGCTTCCGGGTCAGGGGATCGGTGTGACTCCCCGGCCGGCGCTCCCGGCCGCCAGCTAGCCATGCTGGTGGCCGTGGTCAGTCAGGTGGCTGTGGGGATGAATGTGCTCCAGCCCCCGCTCATCATGGCGGTGAGAGTGGTCGTGGATCAGGTTGGAGCTCAGCAGCAGCTCCCGGTCTGTCAGCACCTCATCCGGCGGACCCTCGCCCGCCAGCCGGTGGTCCTCACCCAGCACCAGGACCCTTTCGGCGATGACCCTGGCCAGTTCCAGGTCCTGGGTGGCGGTGACCACGGTCTTGCCGGCGTCTGAAAGCTGAAGCACCATGCGCTCCAGGAAGCTGACCGTCTTGGGGTCGAGGCCGGCCGTGGGCTCGTCGAACAGGAACACATCCGGACTTATGGCCAGCACCGAGGCCAGGGCCACCTTCTTCTTCTCGCCCCCGCTCAGGTTGTATGGCGGCCGGTCGGCCAGCTGCTCCAGACCCATGATGTGCAGCGTATCGTCGACCCGGCGCCCGACCTCTTCCAGCGACAGTCCCAGATGCAGCGGCCCGAAAGCTATCTCCTCACGTACGCTGGGAGAGAACAGCTGGGCGTCGGAGTTCTGGAACACGAAGCCCACCTGCTGCCGGAACATCCTGGAAAAGCCGTCGTCCTTCAGCGCTTCCGCCGACAGCTCATGCCCCAGCGCCCGGATGTGTCCCTGGTCGGGGAAGATCAGACCATCCAGCATCTTCAGCAGCGTCGACTTGCCGGAGCCGTTGGCTCCCAGCAGCGCCACCCGTTCGCCGGCGCCGATGGTGAGGCTGACGCCGGCCAGCGCCACCGTCTCCCGGTAACGGTAGCTGACCGAATCGACGCGGAAGACCGGAGCGCCGGCACCGGTATCGGCTGTGGTGTCAGCCAAGGAGCCGGTCACCACCTATGATAATGGCTATCGCCAGCGTCACCGACGCCAGCCAGAACCAGTCCGCCGGGCGGGTCCGGAATGAATGAGAGATCACCGGTTCGCCGTTGTAGCCGCGACTGACCATGGCGCCGTAGACCTCATCGCTGAAAGCGTGTGACTTCCCCAGCAGAGTCCCCATGCTGGAGGCGATGAAACGCCGGTCTTCCCGGGGGCTGGAGGGCCCCACCATCCTGCTGGTCCGGGCCGTGAAGATATCCTCGGCCATCGCCAGCAGCAGGAAGATATAGCGGTAGGTCATGGACAGGATGAGCACGAACACGCGGGGGATGTGGAAGACCCGCAACGATTTGAGCAGATCAGCCCAGCGGGTGGTCAGGGCCAGCAGGACTCCCAGCGATACCGAAGTGACCACCCGGAGGATGAGCAGGACGGCCCCCTTTACCCCCTGGTAGGTGATGGCCAGACTGGTGCCCAGCGACCAGGGCCCCAGGGTGACCTGGTGGCCGAAGTCCCGGATGACCCACAGCGGGTCACCCGGGCGGACGACGTTAAACAGGCTGGGAAAGACGATGATGGCTGTAAAAATGGGAACGAACAGCCATACGCGTCTGATATACAGCTTCAGCGAGATGCGCGAAGCCGCGGCCATCACCAGGGTGAAGCCATACAGGGGCAAAATCAGGTACCAGTTCCTCAACAGCGATACTGTGACCAGCAGAGACAGCATGCCGACCAGCTTGATACGCGGGTCCAGGTTCTGGAGCAGGCCCGGCCTGGAGGCTATCTTTTCCGAGAAGACGCTGTCGCGGACCAGCCGGGAGAGGCCCAGGAGCGTTCCGGCGATGGCGCTCTGCCTTCGCGAATCCCCGGGTGTCCAGTCCCGGCTGCGTTTCCGTCCGTGGCCGGTCAGCCAGTCCGGTAATGCCGCGTCTTCAGTCAAGCTGTTCCTTCTTCCGGGATCTTCGCGTCAGAAGTCTCGTCGAGAACCAGGCGAGCCCCCCCACCAGGGCGAGGCCCACAACTCCGGAGACCATGTACCCGGGAACCGACTCCTTGACACCTTCCAATGAGACAGCGCCCGCGGGCTCTTCTCCGGTATCAGCTTCTTCCGCCGCCGGGAAAGCGTAATCAGGAAGGATGCCGCTCCACCGGCCCAGATATCTGTCCATACCCTGGGGCACGTAGCCCACATCAGCCTGTATCTCCTCCGCGCCCCATTCACCCCAGGCGGACCCCGTCGCCAGCAGGCCCAGGGGCACGCATACCAGTAAAAGGGCCATGCCGATCAGCAGTGGTTTCAGCTGGAGGCGCCCGGTGGCGGCTGCCCTGATTCCGTCATAGCTGTGCAGCAGAGAGGGGTTGTTCCGCAGCAGGAACACGAAGATCAGCGACGTCATCACTGCTTCGATTACGCCCACCACTGCCATATGGGGGATCATCATCGCCGGTATGGCGGTGGATAGCCCATAGGGCGAATATAATGCCGAGCCGTCCGCCGCCTTGAACAGGTCTCCCTGCAACCCGAATTCCACCGCCGTTATCAGCGCCGCCAGGTTCAAGCCCACATAGGCGCCGATTCCGGCAGCAAACCAGCGCCGCGGTGAATCCTCGGCAGCGCCACGAGACAAAAGCCGGTAAGTGTAATAACCGGTGACCGGCAGGACGAAACCGATGTTGAAACAGTTGGCTCCCAGGGCGAGGATACCGCCATCGCCGAAGAACAGGGCCTGGATGGTGAGAGATACCGAGATAGCAATGACCGCCGCCCAGGGCCCGATGATTATGGCGATGATGGTGCCGCCCACGGCGTGGCCGGTGGTGCCGCCGGGCAGCGGCAAGTTGAACATCATGATGACGAAGGAGAAGGCGGCGGCGATAGCGACCAGTGGCGCCTGCCTGGCGCTGAGGGTTTTCTTCACCTTGTAGCCGGCCGCGTACCATACGGGTACCATTAAGGCCCAGAGGCCTCCGGCGGTCTGGGGGCTGAGATAGCCGTCGGGGATATGCATTTATTGACTCCTTTCCGGTTCCCTCTCCGGTCGGGAGCGGGAACCATTAGACCACTTGCCATGCGCCGCCTGCCGGCAGCGCCTGGGCCTTCGTGGCCCGGAGTTCCTCGTTTTCTTCCGTCTAACGCGTGAGGTAGACCTTATGCTCCAGGAGCCGGAGCTCCTTGATCCTGGCCTCGACTATCTGCTGCTGTCCCAGCAGATCCGTCAGCACCAGCCGCTCACCCTCCGGGGTGATGGTGGCTACATCCTCCATCAGTTTCTCCTCCCGGTCGTTCTCCAGGAGGTAAACTGTCAGTTCACACATCCTTGTTCACCTCCTCTTCCAGTCCCAATAGTTGTCTGAGCCTGGCCAGTGCCTCCTCCATCAGGTGTGGCAGCGGCATCCGTGACGTTGCCACGAAACTGATTCCCCGTTGTCCCATGGGCAGCAATATCTTTTCCGCGTCAGCGGAGGCGATCGCCTCCGCCATACCGGGCGTCAGTTCGCCCAGGTAGGAGTTGGCGATCACGGCTGCCGCCGGCGCCAATATAACGTCCGCCTGGCCGATGGAGACCCTGATGGCGTTCTCGCCGGTGGCTCCCCGGCTGGCGCGGGCCCTCATCATGTTGGCGGTGGCGGCGGAGTTGGTGCCGAAGGCGATTATCTCCACATCGTCCGGGAGCTCCCGCCGTAACTGGCTGATGATCTGGTGGCCGATATTGCCGCCCATGCCATCGATAACTGCTATCACCGGTGCGCTCATTCAGCTGACTTCTTTCTGCCCCGCAGGGGGCGCCAATAAAAAAACCCCGAGAATCCGTAAAGCCAGGCAGGCTTTCCCAGACCTTCGAGGTCGGCGTTCATCGATTTTTTCCCAAGAGCCTGCGGCCCTTCCCGGAGGAGGCTTCGGCCTCCTGAGGGACAAGATAGCCCAGTCGCCGCTCACAGTCAAGGGATGAACGGCGCCGCCGGTTCGGCCACTAAAGGAAATCCGCGCTTTTCCGATACGGCTGATACGTGCAGCAAACCTTTGCAGGGTGGGCGTAGCATCGGCATGCGGCGGCGAAAAAGGGGAGGGATGTTGTTACCCGGTATTCTCAATTCCAAGTCTGAAGAAGATTTCAAGCTGGAACGAGAGAAGATATACTGGCCTGTCTATCTGATAGCCAGCCTGGGGCTGGTCATCAATCTTTTTTATTTCGGCCTCGAGTTTCTTGTGAAACCAGGAGGGATCACGGCGCTTGTCACCGGGAACCTTACCGAGATCCTGTTCATCACCTCGCTGATAATCATTTTTCCCCTGGTGGCGCTCCTGGCTCATCGCGTGGTGGCGGGATACAGGCTTAGCGACTACTCGCGGCGCCTGGAGCTGGAGATGAAGACACGCAACAAGCAGCTCATCGACCTGATGAACTTCAACGAGAACATCATGAGCAGCGTCAATGATCTGATCTTCGTCATCGGCTCGGACGGCCGCTTCCAGTTCATCGGCGGTAACTGCGCCAACATGCTCGGATGCGAACCCGCGGCGCTGATCGGGCACCAGTTCATCGAGCTGGTCGCTACCGGGTCGGTGGCTGTCGCCGTGAACAGTTTTGAGAACGTCCTGCGCGGTATGGAGGTACCGCCCTATGAGGTGGAGATAAAGAGCGAGGACGGACGGACGAAGTTCATCGAGATCTCCAGCACTTCCTACCAGGAGAATGAGAGCGTCTCCGCCCAGGTGGGTGTCGCCCGGGATGTGACCGAACGCAAGAAGCTGGAGCAGCACGTAGTCGAGCGCAACCGTGAGCTGGCGGCTCTTAACGCCGTAGCCACTGCCATGGGTCATTCGCTGGAGCTGGGCGAAGTGCTGAACGCCGCCCTGGACCAGGTGGTGGCGCTGCTCCGCGTGGAGAGCGCCTGCATCTACGTATATGACGCCGCCCGGCGGGAGTTGGATCTGAAGGCCTGGAAGAGCAGCGGTGACGAGTATAAAAAAAGCCCCGGACTTATCCGCCTGGGTGAGACCGTCTTCGGCCAGGCGGCCGCGCAGAGGTCGCCGATCCTGATCAATATCCAGGATGATCCGGAAGACATCAAGGAGGTTGCCTGCGGCGACAGGGTCACCGCCGTAGCCGCCATCCCCATGAAATATACCGGCAGGATGGTAGGTGTGCTGGGCCTGGTAAGCAACGAAGCTGACCATTTCTCCCGCGCCGATATCGACCTGATGCGCGTGGTCTCCAGTCAGATCGCCATGGCGATGGACAACGCCGTGCTGTTTCAGGAGGCGCAGAGCAAGGCCCGGGAACTGGCAGCTCGCAACGCCGAACTGGCGCTGGCGACGGACGAGGTGAGTAACCTGATAGCGGTCGCCGAGAAAGAGAGGAGTTTCTCCGTCAGGTCCAACAACTCGAACCTGGTTGAATGCTGGGAGGTCAAGAGCTGTAACCAGTTCGATTGCCCCTCGTTCAAATCAGCGAACCGGCGTTGCTGGCAGGTGGCCGGTACGCACTGCGGCGGCGAGGTCCAGGGTGTTTTCGCCCAGAAGATCGGACAGTGTGAGAAATGCGAGGTCTTCCACATGGCCCGGCCGGATATGCTCAGTGAGATCGGCGAAGCGTTCAACAACATGATGGCCATGCTGGAGCAGAAGGTCAAAGAGCAGCATCAGCTCCAGGAGCAGCTGATCCAGTCATCCAAACTTGCCGCCATCGGTGAGCTGGCAGCCAACATCGCCCACGAGATAAACAACCCGCTCACCGGGGTGCTGGGTCACGCCGTGCTGATGTTACGCGAGGCGCCCGATGAATACTCTCTGGTAAAACATCTGCGTATCATCGAGAGCGAGACCATCAGGGCCCGGGACATCGTGCGCAACCTGCTGGACTTCTCCCGGAAGGAAAGTCTCAGGAAGCAAAAGGTATCGATACGGGAGGTATTGAATAATACGCTCCCCCTCCTGCGGAAGCAGGCGGAGCTGGTCAATGTCAGGGTCGAGCAGGAGTACGCCGAAGACGTCCCCATGGTATGTGTGGATATCAACCAGATGAAACAGATTTTTATCAATATACTCAACAACGCCATCTATGCCATGCCTCGGGGCGGCAAGCTGGTTATCTCCACCAGGGCGGAAAAGCCGGACGGTAGTCGCCCCTGGGTGGAGATCGCCTTCCGGGATACGGGTGACGGCATCCCGGCGGAGGAGCTGGACAGGATCTTCGATCCCTTCTATACCAGCAAGGATTCGGGAGAAGGCACCGGCCTGGGCCTGTCCATCACCAAGAGGATCGTCGAGGAGCATGGAGGCACTATCGAGGTCGAGAGCCGTGTCGGCAGGGGCTCAACATTCACGGTGAAGCTGCCGACAGCCAATATTGCCGACGAATTCAGGCATGTAGCCTGAGGGCGGGGATCAGGGGGTAACAAAATGCCGGAAAAAAACCATGTGCTGGTGGTAGACGACGAGGAAGTGATCCGCGACGTCTGCGCACAGATACTGGTGGCCGAAGGCTATGAAGTAACCACGGCGCGCAACGGTAAAGAGGCGCTTCGCGAGGTGAGCGAAAAGAATTTCGACGTGGTCGTCACCGATATCATGATGCCGGACATGTCAGGGCTGGAACTGCTGGAGGTCATCAAGAGTACCAGTATGGATGTGTGCACGGTGGTAATCACCGGCCTGGGCACATTCGATATGGCCACCCAGTCGGACCGTCTGGGCGCCCGGGAGTTCGTGGTAAAACCCTTCACGCCTGACGAGTTGAGCGCCGCCGTCGGCAAGGCGTTAAGCAAGCACCCGCCGGCGGTGGGCTAGTCCCTGCCGAACCGCAGTTTCCACACCTGTAACATCGCCTCCAGGACTATCCGGTTGGACATCTTCGACTGGCCCCGCTGGCGGTCGGAAAAGGTGATCGGTATCTCTTTGACCCTGAAGTTCTGCTGCAACGCCCGGTAGGTAACCTCTATCTGGAACCCGTAGCCGTGTGAAGAGATCTGGTCCAGGTCCAGGCTCTCCAGCACCTGGCGCCGGAAGCATTTGAGCCCGCTGGTCAGGTCGTTGACGGGAACGCCCAGTATCCATTTGGCGTACAGTCCACCGCCGCGACTGATCAGCCGCCGCGTCGGTCCCCAGTTCTCCACTCCGCCGCCGGGAACATACCTGGAGCCTATGATCAGATCCGCGTCCGCGGCCGCCTCCAGGAGGCGGGGCACATAGGCCGGGTTGTGGGAGAAATCGCAATCCATCTCGAAGATGAAACGGGTGTCGGTGTCCAGGGCCTTCCTGAAGCCGGCGATATAGGCCGGTCCCAGGCCCTGTTTCTGCGGACGGTGCAGCACCGATATATTGTCATGCCGCCCGGCCAGCGAATCGGCGATATCGCCGGTGCCGTCGGGTGAGCTGTCGTCCACTATCAGGATCCTTCCCGAGAGCCCGTTATCCCTGAACACCGCCAGCAAGGCTCCGACGAAGTTCTCCAGGTTCTCGCGCTCATTGTAGGTGGGCAGGATGATGGTGAACATGCGGACGCTTAGTCGTGACGGGATTGATCCCGGCAGAGGACCCTGCCGTTCAGGTTGACGGTCCTCGATTCCATCACCGGCTCGCCGCAGCCATCGCATCTGACCGACTTGAGTATGCGTGCCTTCGGTGGCAATTGGAGGTCGATCGGCGATACGTGGAAAAGATCGTCGATGGGGGAGCCGAGGATATGGTCGACCCTCTCCTCCGGGGCCGCTTTCGCGCCGGCGGGCTCCAGAGCGCCCCACTTGAGCGATACCCGCACGGCCCGGTCCTGGTCCCGGCGGGCGAAGGTGAAGACCTGCTTGCCCCAGTCGCGGAAGATAAGGTTGCCCTTGCCGAAGGTGGCTCCCGCGAGGAACTGCACCGCGTCCACGCTGCAGCTGTCGTTCTCCACGATGGCTACCAGTTCTTCGTCGCGGGCCCGCTCCACGCCCAGCCGCGTCAGCCCCGCCAGCGTGGCGCGGTAGCCGATGGCCAGACCCGGGCAGAGATGCCCGTGGAAAGCCGTCAGTTCATCCAGTCTGTCTCGAGAGTCGTTCATGGTTTCTCATGTGCCCTTTCGCTATAAGGATTCTAACCTAAAAGGCACGCCGGGTGACGCGTGCCGCCGACACTCCGGTTATTCTACCAGCCGGTGCTGCATGCTTCTGACCGCCAGCTCTGCCAGGATGATCGTTGAACCCAGCGCCCAGACCGTCTCGGGGATGAGCGAAGGGGTGATGCGAGCCAGCGTCAGCGAACGCATGATGTCGACAAAACTCGTCAGGGGGATGATCCAGGCGATCACCTGGACCGGCTCCGGGAACCGCGATATGGGGAAGAAGGTACCGCATAGAAACTGGGCGGGAAGCACGAATCCGGCGAAATAGAAATGAAAGTACTCCATTTGGGCGATGCGGCTGGTGACGATGATGGCGATGGCGGCGAAATTGAACGCCGCCAGGAAGGTGATGACGGGGAGCAGCAGCACCGACGGGTTATGGAAGACTCCGAAGAAGGCCAGGATGACCAGCACCAGGGTAGAGGTCACCAACCCCCTGGTGGCGCCCCAGGTGATCTCGGCCATCCCCACCTCGGCGGCGCTCACCGGAGTGGAGATGATCCCCTCGAAGGTGTTCTGCATGCGCATACGGAAATAGGAGCCGTAGGTGCATTCGAAGGTGGCCTGCATGATGGCGGCGATTCCCAGGATCCCGGGGGCGACGAACTCCAGGTAGGGCACTCCCTCCATCTGGTCGATATAGGAGCCGATGCCGATGCCGAAAACGAAGATGAACAGGATAGGTTCGGCCAGGGCCGGAAATACATTGAACTTCCAGAGGGTCAGGTAAACCTGTGCGTTACGCAGCCAGACGCGCGAGAAGGCGGAGGTGACCGACAGGAGGCCCTGGCTCATAGCCGGAGCTCCCTGCCGGTAAGCTTGAGAAAGACATCCTCCAGCGATGAGGGCCTGAGCAGACGCTCCGTCTGTGGATATGCCGCCAGCAGGTCGTCGAACTCATCCGGGGAACCGCCGTAGAAGTAAAGATTCTGGCCGCTGGACTGGAATTCCATGTGGCCGAAACGCGATGTGATATGGGCATTTAGCGAGCGGTCGGCCCTCAGTTCCAGCACGTAAGGTGAAACATGCTCCCGGATGAGCTCCGTGGGGCTGCCTTCGGCTACAGCCCGGGCGTGGTCCATGACCAGCACCCGGTCACACAACTTCTGTGCTTCCTCCATGTAATGGGTGGTGAGCATGAGGGTGACCCCCTGCTCCTTGAGATCCAGCAGCCGGTCCCATATCAGGTGGCGCACCTGGGGGTCGAGGCCGGTGGTGGGCTCATCCAGGATCAGCAGCTCCGGGTTGTTCACCAGGGCGCGGGCGATGACCAGGCGGCGCTTCATGCCCCCGGAGAGCGCCGGCATGGGGCTGTCGGCCCGGTCGCGCAGTTGCATGAAATCAAGCAGATCGTGGCAACGGCTGCCGGCGTCGGCCCGGTTGATGCCGAAGTAGCGGGCGTATACCTCCAGGTTGCGGCAGGTGGAGAGGTCGGGGTCGAGGTTATTGTCCTGGGGCACCACCCCCAGCCGGGCCTTGATGCGGCGGGGTTCCTTCAGCACGTCCAGGCCGAACACGCTGAGGGTTCCCGACGTGGGACGGTTCAGGCAGTAGATCATCCTCATGGTGGTTGTCTTGCCGGCGCCGTTGGGGCCCACCAGGCCGTAGCAGCTGCCCCGTTCGACCGCCAGGTCAAGGGACTCTACCGCCACCACATCATGGAAACGCTTGTGCAGCGATTTGGCTTCGACGATCATTGCTGCATCATAATGGTTACCGGACCGCAGTTTCCAGTACCCCGCCGGAACGGCGCGGGAGGGTCCGCCGCCGCTGAATCATGTTTCTTCTTCCTGTAAAGAGGAATTAAGATAATGAAACTATAAAGGTTCTGATGATGGCGGATGATATTAAAAAAATAACGTTGCCCATCAGCGGCATGACCTGCGCCACCTGCGTGGAAAGCAACCAGAAGGTGTTGCGGGAGACACCGGGTGTGGTTAGGGCCGATGTCAATCTGGCCACGGAGAAGGCGACCGTCGAATATGATCCGGCCGCCGTGTCGCCCGCCGACCTCATCGCCATCATCGACAAGGCCGGCTACTCGGTCATCAGTGAGAAGGTGACCGTCCCCGTGGGCGGCATGACCTGCGCCTCATGCGTGGAACGGGTGGAGAAAGTCCTGCGGGGCGTGGACGGGGTCATCTCGGCGTCGGTCAACCTGGCCACGGAGAAGGCTACGGTGGAGTTCGCCGCCGGCTCACTCACCATCAGCGATATCCGGCGGGCTATCGAGGCGGCGGGCTATACGGTGCTCATGACCGGGGATGACCGGCCGGTCGGTGATGAGGACGTGGAGACCCGTATGCGGCGGCAGCAATACAAAAGGCTGCAGCTCAAGGTGCTGGTGGGCGCGGTCCTGTCCTTCCTCGTCTTCATCGGCAGCTTCCAGTGGTTCGGTGACCTGGGTCCGCTGAGCAACCCCTATGTACTGTGGGCGCTGGCCACCCCCGTGCAGTTCTGGGTCGGCTGGCAGTTCTACGCGGGCGCCTTCGCCGCGGCGCGTCACCGGACAACCAATATGAACACGCTGGTGGCGGTGGGATCATCCGCCGCCTATTTCTACAGCGTGACGGCGGTGCTGTTTCCCTCCTTCTTTGCGGACAGGGGGTTGGGCGCTCCCGTTTACTTCGATACGGCGGCGGCGATCATCACCCTGATCCTGTTCGGCCGCATGCTGGAGTCACGGGCCAAGGGGCAGACGTCGGATGCCATAAAGAAGCTCATCGGGCTCCGCCCCCGGACGGCGCGCATCGTGCGCGACGGGCGGGAACAGGACGTACCCGTGGAAGAGGTGCAGGTCGGCGACCTGGTGCTGGTCAGGCCGGGAGAGAGTGTGCCGGTGGACGGCGTGGTGGTCGAGGGCGAGTCCAGCGTCGACGAGTCCATGATCACCGGCGAGAGCATGCCGGTGAGCAAGAAACCCGGCAGCGAGGTCATCGGCGCCACCATCAACAAGATGGGCAGTTTCAGGTTCGAGGCGCTCAGGGTCGGCAAGGATACGGCCCTGGCCAACATTATCCGGCTGGTGCAGGAAGCGCAGGGTTCCAAACCGCCTATCGCCCGCATGGCGGATGTCATCGCCAGCTACTTTGTTCCCACAGTGTTCGCTATCGCCTCCCTTACCTTCTTGGTCTGGATGATCTTCGGCCCCGAACCCGCCTTTACTTTCGCGCTGCTGAACTTCGTGGCGGTGCTCATCATCGCCTGTCCCTGCGCCCTGGGGTTGGCTACCCCTACAGCCGTCATGGTGGGAACGGGCAAGGGCGCGGAAGAAGGCATACTCATACGCAGCGGCGACGCTCTGGAGACCGCGCACAAGCTGGACACGGTGGTGCTGGACAAGACCGGCACCCTCACCAGCGGCGAACCTACGGTCACGGATGTGATCTCAGATTCCTGGGACGAGGAACGGTTGCTGTGGCTGGCGGGATCGGCGGAAAGGGGATCGGAGCACCCGCTGGGTGAAGCGATCGTCAACGGGGCCCGCGGCCGCGGCATCGAGCTGACCACCGCCCGCTCCTTTCAGGCCGTCGCCGGTCAGGGGATCGAGGCGGAGGTGGACGGGCACGCGGTAATGGTGGGCAACCAGGCACTGTTCACCGGCAAGGGGCAGCGGCTGGACGGCCTGGTGGGAAGCGCCGAGGACCTGTCCGGCCAGGGAAAGACCCCCATTTTCGTGGGTATCGACGACCGCCCGGTGGCGGTCATCGGCGTGGCGGACACGCTCAAGGAGAGTTCGCGCCGGGCGGTGGACAACCTGCGGCGCATGGGGCTGGAGGTGGTCATGCTCACCGGCGACAACCGGAGGACGGCTGAAGCCGTGGGCCGTGAGGCCGGCGTGGACCGGGTGCTGGCCGAGGTGCTACCGGAAGACAAGGCGCGTGAGGTGAAAAGGCTTCAGGACGGAGGCAAGCTGACGGCCATGGTCGGCGATGGCATCAATGACGCGCCGGCGCTGGCCCAGGCGGATGTGGGGATCGCCATCGGCACCGGCGCGGACGTGGCCATCGAGGCCGGGGACATCACCCTGATATCGGGAGACCTCCGGGGGGTGTCCACCGCCATATCCCTCAGCCGGCGGACCATCCAGATCATCAAGCAGAACCTGTTTTGGGCTTTCGCCTACAACACAGCGCTCATACCTGTAGCCGCCGGCGTCCTCTATCCGTTCTTCGGCATCACGCTCAACCCCATGTTTGCCGCCGCCGCCATGGGGCTCTCCTCGGTGACGGTGGTCAGCAATTCCCTCCGGCTCAGGCGTTTCCGACCGCCGCCGGACGGGTAGTTTGTTAACCATGACCAGGGAAAGGAATCCAGCGATGCCCGAAGCCCGTGACTACTTCCAGATCGCCCAGTTCTCCGATATCCATTGTGGTGATGCCCGTTTCGACAGCGAGCTGATGAGGGCGACCGTGGATGAGATAAACCAGCTGGGTCCGGACCTTACCGTAGTGGCGGGTGATCTCACCGCCGACGGCTACCGGGAGCAGTTCAGCGAGGCGAAGAAATACATCGACCAGCTGGAGTGTGACCAGGTGCTGGTGATGGCCGGCAACCATGACTGCCGGAATGTGGGCTTTCTCCATTTCGAGGAGATGTTCGGCCCGCGGCGCTCGAAGACGCTGGAGCTGGATTTCCATGTCAGCTGCGATACCCTTGCCAGCGGCATGCAGGAACGGATAAGGATCCTGGCGCTGGACTCCAACAAGCCCGACCTCAATGACGGCGAAGTGGGCAGGGACCATTACAGCTGGATTGACGATCAGTTTCCTGCCGCCGAGGACTACAAGATATTCATTTTGCATCATCACCTGGTGGGCATCCCGGGCACCGGCAGGGAACGTAACGTGGTCTGGGACGCCGGCGACGTGCTGGAGCGCCTGCGGATGGTGAAGGTGGACCTGGTGCTCTGCGGACACCGGCACGTTCCCTATACCTGGCCACTGGCCGATATGCTCATCATCAGCAGCGGCACCGCTTCGACCTGGAGGACCAGGGGCTTCACGCAGCCATCTTATAATATCATCCGCATCGACCCCGACGCGGTCATCATCACCACCAGGGTGCCCGGTGGCGAGATGGTCGGGGAGGAGAGGTTTCTGAGACGGGCGCATATGGAACCGGTATAACCATACCGGCCCCCGTTTCTTGACACCCGGCTCCCGGGGGGGTTAAGCTTTCGCCGTCTGCACGCAGAGGGAAATCGTTTCGCCGCTTTGGTATCCATAGGCAGGGGCGGCACCCTCATCCAAAGTCGATTATGGGAGAGTGATGGTTATGTCGAGATTCTGGAAGTATCTGGTTCTGGCGTTGTTACTAGTCGGGCTGGTGATACCCACAGTTTTTGTGGTAACCGGTTGTGGCAGCGACAATACCACTACCACGACAGTGGAGAAGACCGCAACTGTTGACAATTCGACGGCTTTGGCGGAAAGGGCCAATGAAGTCCTGGCCGCGGACAAGGGTGATTACCCGGGCAATTCCATCAAGGGAACCGATCTGGCGACGATACTGGCCGACTCCGCCAAGGCGGACACGGTCTTTGTGCTGGATGTGCGGGCCGCCAAAGACTATGAGGCCGGCCATATCAAGGGGGCGGAGAATGTTCCCTTTGCCGAATGGGCCGCGCCGGACAATCTGGACACGCTTCCCAAGGACAAGATTATCGTCGTAGTCTGTTACACAGGGCACACGGCGGCTGAAGTCGTGGGCGGACTGCGTATGCTGGGCTACGACGCCATCGCCCTCAGGGGCGGCATGATGGGCTGGACCCAGGGAGGTAACAACCAGAAGGTGGCCGACTCCCTGCTGGCGGCGGCCAACCCTACGGTCAACACCGCGGCGGAACCGTCACAGAAGAGCAGCCCCAGCGGCCCCCTGAACCAGCCCTCCGATGCTCTCTATGAGACCATCGCCGGGGTCGCCAATACCGACATGAGCAGCATGCCCACCAGCGGCGATTTCGCCTTCAACGTGATCACCGCCGCCAACCTGGCGCCGAAGCTGGCCGATCCCGCGCAGAAAGAAGAGCTGTTCCTTCTGGATATCCGTCTCGCTGAGGATTACGAGAAGGTCGGTCATATCGAAGGGGCGACGAACATACCCTTCGCCGATGTGGCCGTGCCGGAGAACCTGGACCGCCTGCCCAAGGACAAGAAGATCATCGTGATCTGCTATACGGGCAACACGGCGGCGCAGGCCACCATGATCCTGAGGATCCTGGGATACGATGCGTCGGTCCTGAAGTTCGGCTCCATGGGCTGGACCGTCACCCCCAATACCCAGGGCTACGTGGACTACATCACCAGCTCCAACCAGCCGGTGGTACAGTAGTCACCCGGTAAGTTAACGGTAAGTTGCAGGGGGCGGCCCGCGAGGGCCGCCCCCTTTGTGGTTCCGGCGCCCGCACCGCCCGGGGGCGGTCTCACCCCCGGCTGCGGCAGCCAACAGATTCAGCCGTTTGCTATAATATTTCCACTGTTCAGCAGGCTCCCCGGAAGCGCGCATCCCCTTATTGGTGGTTCTGCGGCGGCGGAGCCAGGTACGGCCCGGCAGGGTCGGGAGAGCGGCTGAAAGAAATGTCATCTAAACAGACAGCGAGGGACAGGGGGTTCGGTTACGTCTCTGAACGGAGCGGGCAGCCGGCCCTGGCGCCATATCATCAGGTCATCAGCGAAAGGGCTCACGCTGTCCTGGCGTCCACACCCATGAGCGAGGGCGGCTTCATCGCCAACGGCATCTTCGGACGGGAGCTGGCGGCGAAGTTCGCCGGCGAATCGGCGCAGGATTTCTTCCTGCTGGACATCCGGCGGCGCCAGGATTTCGAACGGGGTCATATCGACGGCGCCGTGAGGATGGAATTTTACCGGTGGGCGGAGCCGGAGAACCTGGACAGGCTGCCGCCGGACAGGAAGATAGTTGTGCTCAGCTATACGGGCATCGCCGCCGCGCAGGTGGTTTGCGGCCTCAGGCTGCTGGGGTACGATGCCATAGTGGTGAAGACAGGCATGAACGGTTGGTCACGCAACCGGCGTACCGGCGAAGTGCTGGGCTATATCCAGTCAGCCGCCTTCCCGGTGGAGAGAGAACCGCCGGAGCCGTATGTACCTGCCCCCGGGATGGAATTCCGGACACCCTCCCATGAGGAGTTCGCTGTCATCGCCGCCAGGGCGCGGGACATGTTCCGGCGTACCCCCCGCGGCGGCGTGTTCCGCTATAACATCGTCGATGCCGCCCATCTTCATGAGGAACTGGAGAACGGCGGCCGGGACAAATATTTCATCCTGGACCTGCGCCGCGAGGAGGATTTCGAGGGCGTGGGTCACATCGGTGGCTCCAGCCAGGTGGACTTCACGGCGGCGATGGTCGAGGAGAACTTCCGCAGGTTGCCACGGGAGCGGAAGATAGTGGTAGTCTGTTACACGGGAAACCTGGCGGCGCAGCTGGTGACCGTTTTGCGTCTGCTGGGCCTGGATGCCGTAGCGCTCAATCTGGGCATGGTCGGCTGGACCATGACGCCTGCCACCAGGCTGTATCTCAAGGATATCGAGTCCGCCGACAATCCGGTCGTGGATCGGACCGGCTGCGACTGACCGCTCACCGGCTGCGGCCGGTCAGCTTTCCCGCCCGCCGGTCTCTTCCTCCGTCTCCTTTTTCGCCCGGCGGCGGTCCTGCTTGCCATACTTGCTATCCTCGTGCGGTCCGGTGCCCGACTGCGGTCTGCCGGCAAAAGGGTTGCGCGGGACCCCGGTCTTCCCGGTGGGCTTGCGTCTCCTTTTCCTGCCTTTCGCCATCCGTACTAACCCCGGTCCCGGCTGTCCAGCATGATGGTCACCGGTCCCTCGTTCACCAGCTCCACCGACATCGTGGCCCCGAACTCGCCGGTGCTCACCGGCACACCGTCCGAACGCAGGCTGCCGGCCACCAGCTCATAGAGCGCCACCGCCTGCCGTGGTTCGGCGGCGCCGGTGAAACCGGGCCGGTTGCCCCGGCGGGTCTCAGCCAGCAGGGTGAACTGACTCACCAGCAGGATGCCGCCGCCGGTCCGGGAGATGTCCAGGTTCATCCTGCCGCGGCTATCATCGAATATCCTCAACCGCGCCAGTTTCCCGGCGATATAGTCGGCGTCGCTCTCACCGTCTTCCGTGGCCACCCCCAGCAGCACCAGCATACCGGCGCCGATCTCCCCCACCGTCTCGCCGCCCACGGTGACCCGGGCCCGGCCGACTCTTTGAACCAGAGCTTTCATGTTGACCAGTCTAATGGGACACGGGCGCGGTTTAAAGTTGAAAGAGGGGCCGGGATAAATCAGAATCAGGCGGGCCGGCGGTAAAAACCATTTCGTACAGGAGATGACACGTGAAGGCCATGGGCTATGTCGCCGAGAGAGGAAGTCTGTATGTGCTTTATGCCGCGCTGCTGATCGGCAGCCTCTGGAGCGGCGGCTATTTCCTGGCGCCCAAATGGGTACTGATCACCATGTTACTGGCGGCGGGAGCATGGGAGCTGGCGGTATGGCTGCGGTTTCGTCCCCGGCGGACGCTGCGTTCGCCGGCCTTCTGGATCCTTTCCGCCTTTGCGGTGTTTGCCGCCGCCGGAGTCGCCTGGTCGGTGGTCCCGCCGGATACCATACGCGAGGTGCTGCTGCTCTGCGGCTATCTGGCGACGCTGTTGGTGGTTCTGAGCCAGGCGCGGCGGTACCGGGGGACAGCGGCGTCCGTCGCCGCCTGGCTGGTATACGCGGCGGCGTTCATCGCCGCCTGGGGCGTCGCCGCCTATATCCTGAGGGCGCCGCCCTATACCACGCTTCTGGATAATATCTACCGGGCGGGATCCACCTTCGAATATCCCAACGCGCTCAGCTGTTTCTGCCTGATGGCGTTGCCGCTGACATTCGCTCTGCTGGCACGGGCTCCGGAGCGTGACCGCCCGCTGTTCGCCGCCGCCGCAGCGCTGCAGGTAACGGCGATCATACTGGCATTCTCCCGCCTGGGGGTAGCGATGCTGGCGGTGATCTCCATCTTTTACATATTGGGTTTTCGCCGCCGCCTGACGTTGCCGGTGCTGATATCCCTGGCCTCCGGGGCGATCGCCGCCGGGCTGGCCGTCGCCTTGACCGGGGCGCAACGGCCGGCCGCCGCCGTGGCGGCGGCGACGGCGCTGATGCTGGCCGCTTACCTGGGGCAGCAGCTGGCGACGGCGATGCAGGGCCGGGCCCACAGGGCCGCCACGGCGGCGGCCGTCCCGCTCCTCGTTCTGGCGGCGTTAGCCCTCCTGGCCCGTTGGAGCGACAGGTTCCATTCCGTCATCAACCAGCGTTTCCGTTACGGCATCGCCCTGAGCAAGCTGCTCCCCCACCGCCTGGATACCTACAGCGGCGCTGAGGACGCCTTTCATGTCCACCCGCTGGCAGGTACTGGCCTGGGATCGTTCGCCCGGGTTTACCAGAGCTACGCCATCGCTGTATATACGAAGTTCGCTCATAATGTCGTGCTGCAGACGGCCGTGGAGACCGGAGTGATCGGCGCCGTCCTGCTGGCTGCTTTCCTGTTGTATGTCACCGGCCTGAGCGTCTGGCGCCTGCTGACAGGTCCCGGAGTGGTCACACGAAGCTTCGCGGTATCGTCCCTGGTGTTCATCATCTATAACATGGTCGACTGGGAGTGGTACATACCGGCGCTGACGGCCTGGTTCATGGTCGCAGTGGCCTGTCTGGAGGCGGGTGATGATGAAGGGTCCGGCGGGGAGCCGGCGTTATAAGGCCAGGTCCGCCACCAGGAAGGCTACATAAACGACGCTGATGACGCCGTTCATGGTCATGAACGCCGTATTGACCCGGGAGAGATCGCCGGGAGAGACGATGGCATTCTCATAGGACAGCAGCAGGGCCACTACCGCCAGGCCGGCGTAATAGACCACCCCCAGACCCTCGACCTGACCCACCAGCACCAGCAGCGCCACAGCCGCCAGATGAAAGGACCGCGTGACCCACAGCGCGCCGGCGATGCCGATGGACGCCGGTAGTGAATGGATACCCTGGCGGCGGTCGATGTCCAGGTCGAGGCAGGCGTAGATGATGTCGAACCCGGCGATCCAGAAAGTCACCGCTCCCATCAGCAGGAAGGGCTGCCAGGCCAGCCGGCCGCTTACAGCCACCCAGCCTCCCACCGGCGCCAGGCCGATGGTGGCGCCCAGGAAAAGGTGGCAGAGCGAGGTGAACCTCTTGGTATACGGGTAGATGAGGAAGGCCGCCACCACGATGGGAGACAGATACCAGGTGATGGGCGGCAGGTGGTAGAGCGAGCAGGCCAGCAGAGCAAGGGAACCGGCCAGGAACGCCAGGGCAGTGTTGAGGGACAGCCTGCCCGAGGGAAGCTCCCTGCCGGCGGTACGCGGGTTGCGCGCGTCGATCTCTCTGTCGATGATGCGGTTGAGCCCCATGGCCAGGCTGCGGGCGGCTACCATGGCCGCGGTTATCCAGAACATCTTCCAGAAACCCGGGGAGCGATGGAGCGCCAGGAAGGCGCCGGCGTAAGCGAAAGGCAGGGCGAAGACGCTGTGTTCGAACTTGACGAAAGCGGCGAACAGGGCGGGCAGCCTCAGCAGCGATGAGGTCCGGTCGCTGGCGGTCATGGCTGTAACCTGAGGTCTCCGGTTCGCCTCAGGGAAGGTCTATGCCGTAGCGAAGCCATTTCTCATCCACCAGCTTTGTAATCTCCTCGCTCATGGCTATGTCGTCGGGCCACCGGCGCGGATGCCCCTCGCTGGCCCAGGTCTTGGTGGCGTCGATACCCATCTTGGCGCCGTAACTGGCCGTGGGGCTGGAATGATCCAGTACATCCAGCGGCCCCTCGGTGATGAGGATATCGCGGCGCGGGTCCACGTTGTTGAACACCCGCCAGGCCACTTCACTCTCATCGTGTACGTTCACCCGGGCGTCGACGATAACCACGAACTTGGTGAGAGAGAGCATGCCCAACCCCCAGACGGCGCTCATGACCTTCTTGGCCTGAGAGGGATAGCTCTTGTCGATGGAGATGATGGCGCAGTTGTGGAACACGCCTTCCAGGGGCAGGTTCATGTCCACCATCTCCGGCAGTGTCACCTTCAGCACCGGCAGGAACAGGCGCTCGGTGGCCTTGCCCAGGAAACAGTCCTCCATCGGCGGCCTGCCGACGATAGTCGTGGCGTAAATGGGGTTGCGCCGGTGGGTGATACAGGTCAGGTGGAAGACCGGGTAGTCGTCCGCCAGCGAATAGTAGCCGGTATGGTCGCCGAAGGGGCCCTCACGCCTGAGCTCGCCGTGGTTCACGAACCCCTCCAGGATAATCTCCGCGGTGGCCGGGACCTCCAGGTCGACGCTGCGGCACTTGACCATCTCCACCGGGCTGCCCTTGAGGAACCCCGCCAGCATCATCTCGTCCAGTTCCCGCGGCAGCGGCGCCGTGGCGGCATAGGTGGTAGCGGGGTCGGTGCCGATGGCCACGGCTACTTCCAGCCGGTCGGCGGCGGCCCGGAAGTTCTCCGCCCCGTCCTTGTGTATATGCCAGTGCATGCCCGTCGTCCGTGAATCGTACTTCTGCAGACGGTACATGCCGGCGTTGCGCCGTCCGGAGACCGGGTCGCGTGTAAAGACCACCGGCAGGGTGATGAAGGGGCCGCCGTCGTCCGGCCAGGTCTTGAGTATGGGCAGGGCGTCCAGGTCGGGCTCGTCCATAACCACCTGCTGGCATGGGCCGGATTTGACCATCTTCGGCGCGGAGCCCGCCAGGTCGCGGAGTTTACCCAGAGCCTTCACCTTGCCTACCAGCCCCTGGGGAACCTGCATGTGCAGTACCTGGCTCAGGCGGTCGGCGACTTCGTCCAGTCCCGCTCCTCCCAGGGCCAGGCTCATCCGCTTCATGCTGCCGAACTGATTGATGAGCAACGGCATATCCGAGCCCGCCGGGTTGCGGAACAGCAGCGCCGGCCCATGGGCCTTGCTGACCCGATCGGTGATCTCTGATATCTCCAGTTCGGGGTCGACCGTTTCCTCTATCTCCACCAACTCACCCTCGCGTCGCAGGACGTCGAGGAACTGTCTCAGGTCGTCAATCGCCATCAGGCCTCCGCTCTTGATGTAAGTCGGCATATATATTAGTCAATATCACGCCTGTTTTCTTGTGCCGGCCGGGGTCGATGTCCGCCAGCATGAGGTCCCGGAGTCCGGACAGTGAAGCCCTTTCCGGGTCGCCTTCCCACAGCGCCCGGCGGCAGGACTCGAACCCGTCCCGCCAGGAGCTGTCGCAGCCGCCCCGGGCATGGCCGGCCAGGCATAGCGTCACCACCGACCAGGCGTCGAGGGCCAGGCGGGGTTCCAGCCCCTCGCAATGGACGAAAGAGCAGAACTCGATCAGGCGGGAGAGCATCTTGATACAGAAGATGTCTTCCAGCGCAGCCATGCGGTCGAGCCCGCGGGCGTACATGTAGTCTCCGGCCAGCAGCCGGAAGTCCCTCCGGCCGGACCGGAGCAGCCGGCTGCTGCCATAGTGGAGCAGGTAGCCTTCGAAGATGTATTCCAGGGCAAACCGGTACCGGTTTGCCCGGACGGCGCCGCAGTCACCCGCCGCCACCGTGAACAGTTCGGAGTAGCCGGCGCCCACACCATCACCGGGGGTTGCGGTCAGATCCTCGGCGAAAAGAGGGCTGTCGGCGGCGATCTCCCTGCTGATGGCGCCCAGCGTCTCCGGCAGCGATACCCCCGGACCGCTGCTCATGATTTGTCCAGGTAGAAGGACAGGGTCATCAGTTCCGTGGAAAGGTCCACCTGCCTGAGGATGACCGGCTGGTCCGCCGTGGCGCCGATCGGCGCGAAATTGAGCACCGCCGGCACCCCGGCCGCCACTACGCGGTCGATCACATCCTGGGCGGCGTCAGCGGGGGTGGTGACCATGGCGATCTGGATGTCGTTGTCGGCGATGAACTGTTCCAGCCGGTCGCTGGACAGAACGGGCGCGGCGCCGCGGTCGGTGCCGACGACGTCCGGGTTGGAATCGAACATGCCCACCAGGTTGAATCCCTGTTTCTCGAAACCGCGGTAGAGAGCCAGGGCGGTGCCCAGCTTGCCCGAGCCGATGATGATAACGTTCCAGGAACGGTTGAGTCCCAGCTGCTGGCGCAACTCTTCCACCAGGGTTTTTACATCGTAACCTACGCCCCTGGTACCGAACTCGCCGAAATAGGAAAGATCTTTACGTATCTGGGCCGGGTTGGCGCCTACGGCCTCGGCCAGCTGTCGCGAGGAGACGGTCTTCTTCCCCCGCTCCTGCATCTCCTGCAGTTTGCGCAGGTAGCGGGAAAGGCGCGGTACGGTGGCTTCCGGAATGGAATCGTTTCGCCTGGACGGACTCATGGCAACCGTTTCCTTCTGATCTCAGGGGTTCAGGAGGAAAGATGCCGCCGCCTCGGCGGTACGGTCCAGGTCATCGTCGCTGTGGGCCAGGGAGACGAAGGCCGCTTCGAACTGTGACGGCGCCAGGTAGATGCCCTGGTCGAGCATATGCTTGAAATAATCGGCGTAGAGGTCGGTATCGCAGGCTTTGGCCGAGGAGAAGTCGGTCACGGGCTCGTCGCTGAAAAAGAGCGTCATCATGGAGCCGACACGGTTAAGACTGAGAGGATAGCCGGAAGCACGCACGATCGCCTCCATCCGGGACGCCAGGCGCGCGGACTTCTCCTCCAGCCGGTCATAGGTACCGGGCCTGGACAGCTGGTCGAGGGTGCTGACCCCCGCCGCCATGGCCAGGGGGTTGCCGGAGAGGGTTCCCGCCTGGTAAGTGTCTCCCGCCGGCGCCACCGTCTCCATGATGTCCCTGCCGCCGCCGAAAGCGCCTACCGGCAGGCCGCCGCCGATTATCTTGCCCAGGCAGGTCATATCGGCGGTGATGCCGTATCGCTCCTGGGCACCGCCGAAAGCCACGCGAAACCCGCACATCACTTCGTCGAATATGAGGACCGAGCCGTACTCGCCGGCCAGGGACCGCAGGCCTTCCAGGAAGCCCTCAGCGGGCGGTACCGTTCCCATGTTGCCGGCGACGGGCTCGACGATGATAGCCGCCACCTGCTCCCCTTCCCGGCTCATTATCCCCCTGACGCCGCCAAGGTCGTTGTAGTCCGCCAGGATGGTGTCAGCGGAGGTACCGGCGGTCACGCCGGGGCTGTCCGGCAGGGAGAGGGTGGCCACCCCGGAGCCTGCCTGTACCAGCAGGCTGTCCACGGCGCCGTGGTAACAGCCGATGAACTTGATGATCTTCTCGCGCCCGGTATAACCGCGGGCCACCCTCAGGGCGCTCATGGTGGCTTCGGTGCCGGAATTGGTCATGCGTATCATCTCGATGGAGGGGACCGCGCCCACGATCCTCTCCGCCAGCTCCACCTCCAGAGGGCTGGGCGCGCCGAAACTGGTGCCGTCCCTCAGCGTCTTCTCCAGCGCGTCGCGTACCGCCGGGTGGGAGTGGCCCAGGATCAGCGGGCCCCAGGAGCCCACGTAATCGATGTATTCATTGCCATCCACATCGTACAGGCGGCTGCCCTCGCCCCGTGCCATGAAGATGGGGTCGAGGCCGACGGAGCGCATGGCCCGCACGGGGCTGTTGACGCCGCCCGGCAGGAGTTCGAGGGCCCGGCTGTAAAGTCTCCGGGAGTCAGAGACATCCATAAGCCGCTACTCCTTCAGCCATCGGGCTGCTTCCCTGGCGTGATAGGTGATAATCATGTCGGCGCCGGCGCGGCGGATAGCCATAAGTGACTCCAGCACCACGCGTTTCTCGTCGAGCCAGCCCTGCGCCGCCGCCGCCTTCAGCATCGAGTACTCCCCGCTGACACTATAGGCCGCCAGGGGAAAGCGGGTTTCCTGCTTGATGCGGTAGATGATATCCAGGTAGGGAAGAGCGGGTTTGACCATGATGATGTCGGCGCCTTCCTCCAGGTCCAGCAGCACCTCACGCACGGCTTCATTGCTGTTGCGGTGGTCCATCTGATAAGAACGGCGGTCACCGAATTCGGGGGAGGACTCCGCCGCCTCGCGGAAGGGTCCATAGAAAGCCGAGGCGAACTTGGCCGCATAGGACATGATAGGTGTGTTGATGAACCCCTCGCCGTCCAGCCCGCTCCTGATGGCGGCCACGCGACCGTCCATCATGTCCGAGGGGGCGACGATATCGGCGCCGGCCTCGGCGTGGGATACGGCCATGCGCGTAAGCATCTCCAGGGTTATGTCGTTGTCGACGTAACCGTCCTTGATGATACCGCAATGTCCGTGACTGGTGTATTCGCAGAGGCAGACATCGGTAATTACCAGCAGCTCCGGCAGGCTCTCCTTGAGAGCCGCCACCGCCATCTGGATGATGCCCTCATCGTCGTAAGCGCCCGAGCCGGCATCGTCCTTCACTGCCGGGATGCCGAACAGCAGCACTGCCGGGATGCCCAGGCCGAAGACCTCCAAGGCTTCGGCGACCAGGTTGGAGATGGAGAGCTGATAGCAGCCCGGCATCGACTTGATCTCCGAACGCACATCCTTGCCGTGGGAGACGAATAAAGGGTAAATCAGGCGGTCCGTTGACAGGTCGGTCTCGCTCACCAGGTCACGGACCTGTTCCGTGGTTCTCAGGCGCCGCATTCTGTAGGAGGGGAAATACACCCTGGAAGCTCCTTTGGCGGGTTTTTGCTGATATATGATCCAGCCTGGAGCTATATTATCTCAGTGACGGCTGTTCATAAAGCTACAGGACCCTACTGGTTCGCCTGTTCCAGCAACGCCGGGTCGGTGATGGCTGTGCTGCCGTATTTCTGCCAGTTGGCGTAGATCTCGGGCTCCACCCAGTATTCGGTACAAAGGTTGCCGATGGTGTTCTCGTCGAACTGGAACCAGTCGCTTATCTTGTCCGCGTCCGTCTTTACCATCAGGGCCCGCGCCGCCATCACATCCTTGCTGGCGGCATCTTCGGTGGTGCCGTAGAGCGTTACCTGCACCTTGGTGACATCGGGATAGAGGAACAGGGAGCTCATGAACCCGCGGGACATCTCGGTGATGTAACCTACGACCTGACCCGGATGGCAGGAGGGCGGCCGGCCGACGTTGATATCGACGAAGGTGCCCTGCTGTCCATCAGGCGTGAGCTTGATGTCGCGGATGATGGGGTCTCCGGCGTAGTCGACACTGCCGACCTTGCGGGTGACCATCTTGGTGACCGCTTCCTTGGTCACCGGATCCTTCGCCTTCAGGGTCACCTTGCTGCCGGTCAGTGTGGATGCGGGCGTGTCGGCTGTCTGGGAATTGCCGGAGCAGCCGGTCCATGCCAGCAATGCCAGCAACAGGAAAGCCGAGGCGGTGATGATGGCCGCCAGCCTGCCTGAAGAAGGCGGTCTCCGGGCGGTGCCTTTTTTTACTGTTTTGTGGTCCGAGAGGGTCACGGTCTGGTTCTCCTTGCGCGTTTCTGCTCCTGTCTGCCCCGGCGACAATGGCCGGGATGCCCTGCTGATGGCTGGAAACCTGCCATGAGTGTTATGCAGGGTCCGTGCCATTTTCTGGTGAAAAAAGTATAGCATATATAGTCGGGGTTTCTTCAGTAATAACCAAGAAAGTCAGCCGCCGGCGGCGGCGCCGGTGGTTGGGTAAACGGGATGCTTTGGCTATAATGCCATATTAGATGTACAACCGGAGAAAGGTTTGACATGTTGAAAAAGATGTTGATTCTTGCGGCGGTCACTATCGCCGGGGTGGTGTTGATGCTGACATCGGCCGGGTGCGGGCTTCCCGATGACGCAGCCGCGTCGGTGGAGGGAGTCATAATTACCAAGGATGATGTGCAGCACCGCATCGACATAACCGCGGTACTGTTCCCCACCGAGGTTCCTGAGGACCGGGAGAGCCAGGAATTCATCGATTACCGCAACAATGTCACCAAACAGCTGGTGAGCGAGGAGATGGAGAAGCAGGAGGCCGAGAAGCGGGGTATCGTCGTCACCTCTGATGAGATCGAGGAATCCCTGACCATATATATCGAGGACAAATATTTCGGCAACGTGGAGAAGATGGAGGAGGCCTTCGCCGAACAGGGTATCAGCGTGGATGACCTGCGCGCCGAGATCGAGCGTGACCTCAGGCATCAGAAGCTGCTGGACTCCGTCCACGAGGAGACCACCATAACCGACGAGGAGGTCGCGGCCTTCTATGAGGAGAACAAGGGCAAGTATATCTATCCGGAGAAACGCCAGGTCCGCCAGATTGTGGTGGCGGACGAGGCGGCGGCCCAGGCCGCGTTGGCGAGAGTGGCGGCCGGCGAGGAATTCGCCGACGTCGCCGGCGAGATATCCAGGGACGGAGCGACGGCGTCGAAAGGCGGGCTGGTCGGCCTGGTATCGAAGGAGCAGCTGCCCGCCGACGTAGGCCAGGTGGCTTTTTCTCTGGGCCGGGACGAAATATCCCAGCCGTTCCAGTCCGGTCCAAGCTGGTATGTCATAAAAGTGGAAATAATCACTCCACCTTCCAACAAGACCCTGGATGATCTCAAGGACGAACTGTCCTTCTACATGCGCAACCAGAAGTTCGCCCAGCGCTGGAAGGACTATTCCGCCGAACTCTGGGAAACCTACGATATTAAATATGCGGAAGGCTATGAGCCGTCGCCGCCGGAAACGGCAACGGCCACCACCAATAAACCGGGAGCCCCGGTGGCAAATTAAGCCGGCTGCCGGTTTGGATCATAGAAAAGGCCGTGAATCAGGAGCGCCGCCCGGAGGGGCGGCGCTCCTTCCTGTCAAGGCAGGTCAGAGAGCGCCTGTTCAGCCCCTTCTGAAGATACCCCAAGGGGTTTTTTATCTCGACCGGATAGGGAGTTTCCCTGATTAAATTAGAATAAATTAATCATAAAATGGGGGGTAATATAATCAATACTAATCATGTAATGTTTTGAAATCAGAGTAGACTTATTGCAATTAAATCATGTATTAAGCGTATCTATCCGTTCACCGGGGGTGAGTGGGGAGAGCGGGAAGTTGTTATTGGGCGCCTGAGATGGTCATCTTCCAGATTGTAGATCGACCCTTCTTCCACTCAGCCGCCGCCTCATTAGCATCTTCCAGATTCAAAGAAAAAGCCCCTCGGGAACATCGTGCGCTTGATATCAACGGGTATGAGGAGGTGAATCATACAACTAAACGATTTGGTTCGATTGCAAGACCCAGACCAAGCCTTCTCCGACGGGAGAAGCGTCGTTTTGTAAACGTTAGAAAGAGGGTGAAGGTATGAAGGTTGCCATAAGTGAAAACAAGTGGCAGTTTCTTATGCTGGCTGTGCCGCTTGTTCTTATCCTGGCATTGGCCATCGCGACGGGCAGCATGTCCGGCGCGGCCGATGCCGCTTACGGTGGCTATGGTTGTGGTGGCGCGTATGGTAGCGGATGCGATCAGGCTCCGTCTGCCAGTCTGGGCGTCAGCGACCAGCTGCTGTATATAGCTAACGGTGACGACAGCAATGTCGCCATCATCGATGTAGGCACCATGAACATCGTCGATTATGTCCCGGTACCCCGTGCCCCCGACGGCCTGCTTCCGGGCCTGGGTATGCACTGGGAGATCCACGGTGTGGTACCGTCCAATGACAGGGCCAGCATCTACGCTGTGGGCGCCCTGTCCGGCGACGCCAACTCCAGCGACCTGTATCAGGTAGATATCGCTACAGGCACCGAGATCCGCAGGATACCCATGACCGGCTCACTGGTCGGCTACTGCGGCCTGGAGTATGACGTGAACGACACCACCTCCGACAACCTGGTGGCCGCCGACATGGCCGCCGGCCCCGGTGTGGCCGCCAGTCTGGAAGCAGCGTATAGTCCCGCTGCCGGCGGACCGCTGCCTCCGGGAACGCTGCCGGTGACCCAGGGTGGATGGCAGGAGAACAGTCTCTCGACTGGCACCGCCACCAACCATATCTCCACTGACTTCGATGGCGACGGCGAGTCCAGCACCTGCGGAATATCCTGGAACGCGGCCGGCACCGTCGGCTACGCTTCCCTGATGTGGGATGCTGCCAACTCGGTGACCATCGACTGGGCCGGCACCAAGACGGCTACCGGTGAGAACCCCGCCCTGCCGGGCGCGGTAATCCACCAGAACACCGCCGCCAAGAGCCGCGACCTGCTGTTCGTCACCGGTGGTACCAGTGGCGTACTGGAAGTGGTCGACATGACTACCAACGCCACCGTCGGCACCATCGACATGACGTTGCTGACCAACTCGGTAACCGCCGAGCCCCACGGCGTGGAGATCGTCCCGGGTGAGGACAACCTCCTGTACGTCATGGTCCGTCAGGTACCCGACCCGTATCCGGGTGGCGCCACGGTGATGCTGCTGGATATCACCAGTCCACTCGCTCCGGTGGTCAAGGGTTCCGTACAGGGTCTGAACGAAGCCGCGTGTGGTATCTACGTGATGGAGAAGACGGCCTGGAATCCCGGCCAGCCTGCCCTGAGTCTCAGCATGGGCACGGTCTACTGGGCCACCATGGCTGACTACACAAACGGCATCCTCTCGGTTGACTTCGGCATTGCCAACGCCGGTCCGGACGCCAAGGACGTCACCATCACCGGTACGGTCAACTCCGCTGGGGTAGCCTCGGTGAACACGCCGAGTCTGCCGCAGAACATCGCTACCGCTGGATCCGCTGCTTACACCGTCGAGTACCATATACCATCCGGTGTTATCGCGTTCAGCACCACTGTACACGCGACCGCTCAGAGCGGCGCCACTATCTACAGCTACTGATCCGTCAGGTAACAGGACGCAAAGGCAAGCTGGAGATAAGTGAGATAAGGTGAAAGGAGAACGATATGGCCACTAGCAAGAGTGACCACCGGGAACCCTACGCCAAGCCTGAGCTGGTTAAGAAGGAGAACTTGAAGGAGATAACCTTCGAGTGTCCTAACTGGCAGTGCAGCGTAACGGTTCCGCCGCCGCCGGCTTAACGGCCCGCGGCAAGCGGTAAGGCTGATAACCGGAGGGCGGCCCCTGCAGGGGCCGCCCTCCGTCATTTACGGAAACAGTTTTATGGCTGTCTTATCGCAGGGAATCGATCAGACGATCCAGGATACCTTCCATCTGTTCCCGGAAGAGGGGCGCGGTATCGTAAGGGGCCTGTTCCTGAAGGTCGGCCTGGCGGACATCTTCGCTGAAAGGCAGGCACCCCAGGACATCGAAGGAGCCGGCAAGCCGGCTGCAGAAATCATCATCCGCCCCGGTGACTTTATTGACCACCAGCCTGAGCTTCGATATGCCGATATCGCCTGCCAGTTTGCTGATGGCTTCGGCTGTACGCACGCTGCGTCGTCCCGGCTCCACCACCACCAGCATGGCGTCCACGCCTCTGGCGGTGGCACGCCCCAGGTGTTCGATGCCGGCCTCCATATCGACGATGACCGCGTCGCCCTCATAGAGCATCAGGTGCGAAAGCAGCGACCTCAACAGGGCCGATTCCGGACAGATACATCCGCCGCCGCCCTTCTTCACCGTGCCCAGCCGGAGCAGGTGCACACCGTGGGCTTCCACGGACAGCTCTGCGGGGATGTCGTCGACCCGGGGGTTCATCCTGAACACCGGCGCCTGGCTGCCGGGCGCCGCACCGGTCCGCTCTTCCACCAGATGAGCCATATCGGCTATGGGGCGTACGGACCGGGCCGCTCCGGGATCAAGGCCCACCGCGGTGGCAAGGTTGGCATCCGGGTCCGCATCCACGGCATAGACCCGGTTCCCCCGGGCCGCAAGTATCCGGGCCATCGTTCCGGCGACGGTGGTCTTGCCCACGCCGCCCTTGCCGGTGATCGCTAGTTTCATCATCTCAAATAAGGGTGTTGTTAACTCAGGGAGTACCCCTGCCAGCATTTCCTTTCAGTTATGGATTATATCCATAAACCATAACGGGGAAAAAAAGAAAAAATGTCACCGGTTCATATACCCCGCAGGGTTTTGTGGTGACATCAAATAATCATAAATAATCAATAATATAGTAAGAATACATCATGCAATAAACTCAATTTGGAGTAAACTACTTACATTGTTAGTATCTTGAGCAGCGAACAGGGGTTCGGGGAAAACGAAAAAGAGAGCGTTGGGTACCAGGCATGAGCCACAGGGACCGGCTGTAGCGGAAGCGGTAGCCTAAAGCGGAAACAGCGGTCTTTCTTCTTTATCGAAGCCATCTGCCTGAAGACCATCTCTTTTGTGTCCCGTTTTTTGGGACTCCGGGTATTCCCCAGGTAAAAGCCATCCAGGAGGTGACTTATAGACAAGGACCAGGATGTCGACCTGACCGGGTTTCACTTTTTGGTGGATGAAGGCGTGAAACTGACGCGGAAACTTCGTACAATTGATATAGAGGTCGAGGTTTCTGCAAACATAAGCAAGCAAGGAGTACATACAAGATGAAAGCTGTAAGCTCTCTCGGTAGCGGGCCATGGGGAAGGCAATGGATGGCAATAGCCGGGGTTATGGTTCTGTTAATGGCAGTGGCTCTCTTGGCAGGCGGATGCGGAGACAGCACTAAGGAAGAAGGGACTATAGGCTCGCAGCTGGATGAGACGGGGACCACGGGCGGCACGGGGAGTGTCGCCGATGTTGGTTCAGCGGGTGGAGCGTCGACGAACGGGGTGAATCAGGAAGACGTTATGGTTGATTACACCTGGGATGAGTGTATGGCCGACATGACATTCCGCTATGCGGACGAAGACGCAGCAAACAGGGTATGTAACTCGATCAGGACCGACTACGGTGATCGGCAGGAGGCCGAGCTGGAAACTATTCTGCCGACAGTGGAAACCAAGGAGAATGTCACCGCCGACCAGGGTGGAGGCACATCCGGAGATTCGGGCCAGACAAGTACCGGCTCCGGCGGCAATAGTGGCGGCGGCACCGGCGGCAACAGCGGTGGCGGCGGCTGGGGTGAGATACAGATAGAAGTGCCACCGGCGCCTTAAACGCCGGGGTCTCTGTCGAAAATGGGGATAAGGGAACAGATGTCGAACAGTCTGGGTAAAGGGATCGTGCAGCGCCTTGACGGCGCCAGGTTGAATGCTGCCACCTACAGTGTCCATGGCCTGGAAACAAGGGTATATGCCGATAACCATCTGCTGGCCCTGGCTATCCAGGACTTCCTCCGGTCTTTCCGGGACCTGCCGGGAGACAGCCCGGATATCGAGTTCTACCTGTTGACCAAAGAGCCCGGCGCGGAATACGGACCGGGTGACCATAAGGGAAGAGGGGAACTCCTGTATGACTGGCAGGTACTTCGATACCGGAGCGAGGGCCAGCTCCGCTATCAGGAGGTGCCGGGGGGCGGTTCTGTTATTGCCGACCCCGAGGGGGGGCTGGCTGTAGCTTTTGTCGACGAGGCCATAACCGCCTGCTCCTGGTCGATCGCTCATGTGATCTTCTTCCCCATCTGGGCGCAGATGCTCAAGGAGCGCGGTGTTTTTCCGGTCCATGCCGCCGGGCTTGAGCGTGACGGGATGGGCATCCTGTTCCCCGGCAAGAGCAACTGCGGCAAGTCGACGCTTTCATTACATCTCCTGAGGAACGGGTACAAGCTGTTGGGCGACGATACCGTCTTTGTCCGGCGCGGTGAGTCCGGGACGGAGTTGCTCTTCTTTCCGGAAGAAGTGGATGTCTGTGACGAGACGGTCGACCTCTATCCTCAGCTGGCTTTGGCGCGGAACCTGACGGAGGATCGTTGGCAGCCGAAAGCACGGGTTAATCTCAATGAGATCGGGCCTAATGCTGTGGTGGAGTCTTCACCGGCCCGGCTGCTGGTGTTCCCGGTCATCGCCGAGGACGGTAAAACCCGCTACGAGCAGGTTAACCCCACCGAAGCGTTGGCGGAACTGATTCTTTACGCTTTTCTATTCATGGATCCCCGGACCAGCAAGGAGAACTTCGCTATCCTTGCCGAACTGGTGCAGACGGTGAAAAGTTACCGCCTGTACATGGGACGCGACGGCTCAGAGCTCGCCGGGGCCGTCGACGAAATGGCCGCCGCCGTCTGAGAAGCAGCGGAACGCGGTGGCGGTGAGCGTTTGAACGCCCATAACCGGCGAGGGATGGAGGAAGCCCGAGCCGTGTATAGGGAAAGTGGTCCGCGCAAGGCGGACCGGACGACTATAAAATGATGAAAGGAGGTTAACAATTATGCAAATAAGTTCAAAAATGCTGTATAAAACAGCAATTATGCTCCTGAGTGTGCTAATGGTACTGGGTGTGTTCCTGGCTATTGACGGCGCAACTCAGAAGGCAAACGCGATGGACCCCACCGAGTGGGCCACCGTCGCCGGCGCCATCGACACGTATATCGGTAATCAGTACGTAGCGGCTGACGACGGAGAGGCCGGATTCCTGATAACGGGTACTACCCTGAAGGACAGGATCGACTCCAACAACGACGGCGTGATCCTGGGTGAGGGCGACGACGCGGCTGATGCACCGGTACTGGTCGACATCTACAGCCCGTTCACCACCTTCATACCGGGTACGTCATACCGTCTGGTGGGCGGCTTCACGACTGCAGCCGATGCCACCAACGGTCCCGCCGTGGCCGGTAAGGTTACCGACCACCGGACAGCCGGATTCAGCACCGACATCGTCTCTTACTGCGTCACCGGACACACCGAGAGCCCCGCCGCCATGGCTTATGGTTCCATGAGCGCCGCCGGCTACTTCGGCAGTCCCAATCCCAGGGTAGTCGACCTCAAGTGGGGTCGTCTGGGATGGGGTGGCAACGCCGGCGACCCGGTCTATGCCAATACCAAGAGCTATACGTCCAGCCTGGCTACGCCAACGTCAAGCCCGCTGGCTACCAGCGCAGCCTGCGCCGGCGTGACACCAGCCTCCGAGCTGGTACGCTGCGCCGCTGACAATGCCCTGACGACTTATGGCTGGGTC
>BDUA01000046.1 GCA_002897715.1 bacterium BMS3Abin01 | reverse complement strand
TGGTGGAGGCGGCGGGAATCGAACCCGCGTCCGAAGCCACCCGAAGGGGAGCCGCTACAAGCTTAGCCCTCGCTTTTAAGTCTCACGAACCGGCTCCGCGTGGGCAGGATACGGTCCGCCAGCCTCCTCTAAGGTTTTACCGGCGCGCCAGGAGGCCTGCGCGACAGCTGAGTCCGCTAAATGATGCCGTGATCTCCGCCCACGGACGAGGCGGAGGCGACAAGCCGACTTATATTAAGCGGCTAACGCGAGATCGTTGTCTGCGTCTAAGTTAGTTTTCCGGCAGTTTAACGAGCCCGCCGGAAGCTCGGCTTGCTGCTCCCATCCAGATTGACCCCGTCGAAACCAGGTCGCCCCCATGAAGTGGGGTGCGGTACCGATACACCGCAGTTCATCATGGACATAAGCCGATCCCACGTACTTGTATTATACCAGCTTGTCGCAACTCTGGGGCGTTCGTTAACAAATCAAGCAAAATGCTGGTACGGTGACAAAGTTTGTTAATTTGTTAACGAACGCCCTCCTGTACACCACACCGATACTTGCCTCAAACAAGAGCCTTGGGTGATCAGTGCCGGTGTGTCCAGTTATCTCCGGACCTTCTCGGCGAACTGCCCGAACCGGTAGCGGGTGAAATACTCATAAGCCAGCCGGCCGGCATGCGGACGGCGCCGGTAGTCACGGCCGACCGGTACGCGCCGGAACGGTTCACCCTTCAGATGCAGCATCATTGGCCCACCCTTGAGCCCCAGCAGCGGGACCAATATCAGGCGTTGGCTGGCGAAGAAATGGGAGAGTTTGCGCTTGAGCAGCCGGTCCCTCAACTTCATCGATGTCCATCTCGTTGTACTCGCCGCGTCAGGGATAAACTCTCCCACCCTGAATAAACGGGTGTGGTAGCGATTATACAAGGGAAATTCGTAGAGGCTTATGCCGCCGGGTAACAATCTGATTGACAAGGCCACTGCCAGTTGGGCCGTGTCATGATCGGGGTGGCCGCCCTCGAAAGCGGGGACAAAGACCGAGACAATACGCAGCTTCACCAGCAGACGCGTCAGCCTGTTGACGATCTCATCGAGGTAATCGAGAGCCTTGCCGTCGGGAAGCCGGAAGAAAAAAAGGCTGTTGCGGCCGACGCCCAAGGTTTCTACCGCCCTGTGGCTTTCCGCCTCGCGCTCCCTTCCTCCAAGCCCGCCCCGGGTAAGCCAGGCGCAGGCGACCTGCCCGTGTTCGTCCGTCAGTCTTCTGATGAGTGTGGCGATAAAGATTTCGTCGTCGTGATGGGCGAACAGGAAGAGGACAGGCGCCTTCACCTCGTCTTCAGGTAACGACATCGGCTCCCTTGCCACCTTTCCTTCCAGGCCTAGCTGACTGTTGCCGGTGGGCGCCCGTTGGGAAATACCGGCCGTTCCAGCGGCGCTCCTGCCGTCGCGCCGCTATCGCCAGGATCTTTATCCTGCCAGAGAGAGCGGCCGTCCCGGTCAGCTCTCCACCAGCTGAGCAGATCCTGATAGGTGCTGAACAGATCAGTAAACACTCTTTCCCAGGATCGGCCAAGCGCCGTTTTCCTCGCTTGGTGGGCCATTCGGGCACGCAGCTGGTCATCATCCAGGATCGCTTCCATCTGCCTGATCAGTTCTGCGCTGTCGCGACGTCTGGCCACCAGGCCATTGACACCGGGATCGATATTTTCACGGGCGCCACCCTCGCTGCTCAGGACAACCGGCAGGCCTGCAGCCTGTGCTTCCAGGATCACCTGGCCGGATGTATCGACGCTGCTGGGAAAGACGAAGAGGTCAGCCGAAGCGTATGCAGCCGCGAGTTCATTGCCTTCCAGCCATCCGGTGAAAGTAGCGCTGTCACCCAGCAGGTCTTCCAACTCGGTCCGCTGGGGGCCGTCACCGACGAGAGCCAGATGCACATCCGTCCGGCTCGCGGCCATTTGCCGGTATGACTGCGCCAGAAATCGCAGATCTTTCTCGCCCGAGAGCCTGCCGACATAGAGGATGATCTTTTTTCCTTCCGCCGGCGCCAGCCGTTTTCTCCACCGGCGCGATGCGAATGCCGGCGAGAAACGGTCGCAATCCACACCCTGGTAAAGAACCGCCATCTTGCGGTGGTCCAGGCCATGCGCCGCCAGGTCCATACTGCTGAAGGCGGACGGTACAAGTGTTAAATCGCTGTGGCCGTAGAACCATCTCGTATAAGTCCAGGCGATCTCCTCGTTGAGCTTGTCACTGGTCAGGCTACCGATGCAGCGAGGCACGTCGGTATGGAAGCTGCAGACAAGGGGAACCTGAAGCACCCGGGAAGCCAGCAGGGCAGCAAGGCCCATAGGCCCGGGCGTGGCGGCATGGATAATGTCAAAACTCTGCTCCTCACAATACCGGAGCAGTTCTGGCATCGGCGGTACCGCAAGCGTCAGGTCGCCGAAGTCGGCGAGATCGACTGATGCCACCGGTTCGAACCGCGTCACCTTGCCCATGCGGGACCTTGAATTACCACAACTGGTAATGATATCAAGTGGAAGGCTTTCCTTATGACTGAACTCCGCCAGCCGCCGCAGGATACTGGTTACACCGTTGACCTCCAGGTATGTATCGGTAAAAAGCCCTACCCGCGGAGGCTGCTCCGTTGACGGGTGGCCGCGTCCCGCCGTCGGCAGGGGCTCGAGCATCCGCGTTTCGAGCCGCCTGAGAAAATGACTCTGGCGACTATGATAGTTGGCGGCCAGCGCGTAGGGCGCCAGCAGGCCCTGCAACGCTACCAGCCTCCCGATCGTATCCAGGTTGCCCGTCAGGTTGATCAAGCTGAACCGGGAGAGTTCAGTGATAACCGAGCGCATGCCGGCGCTCCAAGCGGCGTTCGCTATCGAGAAGAGTTCATCGTGTCGCTTGTCTCCTTCAAGCCTATCCAGCCGGAACATGCCGGCCAACAGCGGCCTGAACACACGGCGCAGGTCCCTTTCGGACATGACCGTTTTCAACAGGTTGCTGTAGCCGCCGCCGACGGCCAGCGATACCAGCTGCAACCATTTCTTACAGCCGCCCCCGGGTATGCGATCCAGCAGGCTTCCGGTGTCCTCGCTGGCACTTTCACCGCCATTGCCGCATTCGTCTATCTTTTTGCTGTTTGAATTTAGATCCTCGGAGGGCAGGTTCAGCATCGAGTGGGCCAGTTTCAGTGTGCCGCCGTGCGCCCCCTCAATACTGCATCTTCCTGTCTTCACTTCCTCAAGAAACTTTTGCCAGCTGCCAGTGGCTGCCGTCACCGTGTACGCGCTGGCGATATCCATACCGCTGTGGTCATCAGAGCCGGCGGTAAACGAGATACTCTGACGCGGAACCGGCTCAAGGTTATGCTTGTTGGCCAACCGCTCCAGTATCTGCGGCGTACATGACTGGGCCAGACGTCGCGCCAGTTGGTTCTCCTGGGCCAGCGTCGAACCGTTCCGGACCTCCCAGATAGGAAAAAGCAGCATCAGGCGCTCGATATAATCGGGGTCCAGTTCGCCACCCAGCCTAGTCAGCGGGTGAGCTAAAATATTGAGGATGCCTTCCTGGCGCATATAGGACACCAGCTCATACATACTGGCCCTTATGGCGGCCATTTCCGCGTGCTGCCTTTCGGTAATCCCCAGCGCCAGCACGTGCAACTTGATGTCTTCGCCGGGGAAGAAGGTGGTGACCTCCTCGCTGATAAAGAAGTCGTCGCGGTCGGCCAGCGTCAGGGCGCCATCGATGGTGTTGTGGTCGGTGAGGGTGACATAGGTCATCCCCCTCTCTCTGGCTATCCGGTAAGCCTCCTCGGGATCGGTATTGCTCTCGCCGATTCCGGACTGCCTCAGTAGCCACAAATCAGATTCGCGAGAGTAGCGTGAATGAAGATGGAGGTCGACCCTGCTTGATCTGGCGGACTTCTTCGGGGTTTGGGTGAAACGCGGCATCCTTAGCAGTGTTCGCCGCCCTGATACACCGGTAACATTGTCATATTATTCATTTTGGCCTGCTCAATACCGACCGGGCTGTTTAACCGTGATGACGGCCGTCTCCCAACGGTGTTTGTAAGGGTATGCCTTCACCCAGGTACATGCTAGAAAGATAATGTCCGATAATCAACCTCACCGGCGCGTCGGTACGTCCAACAGGCATTTTTTCCTATTTCTGCCTCTCCCTGAGCGCCCGGTCGATGTCGCGCCTGGCGTCCCGGTCGGCCATGGCCCGGCGCTTGTCATGCAGCTTCTTGCCCTTGGCCAGGCCCAGCTCCAGCTTCGCCCGGCTGCCCCGGAAGTA
>BDUA01000045.1 GCA_002897715.1 bacterium BMS3Abin01 | reverse complement strand
TTTGGCTTCGGTGATATCCCGGAGGAAGTGGACCGACCCCGTAACCTCGCCGTCATCATCACGGATACTATCTACCACCATCTCCCGCGTGTGACCGTCGCGCCTCTCCTCCTCTCCCCGGGCATTGCCGCCCGAGCCGCAGGCGGCAGCCATGAGGCAGCCGTCAGGTAACGCATCGGACTTGTGAACCAGCTGGTAGCAGTTGCTGCCGATGATGCTCTCAACCGTGCCGCCCAGCATCTCCGCCGCCGCCTTGTTCAGGCGGGTGATCACATGATCCTTGCTGATGACCATGATGCCCTCGCCGGCAGCGTCGAAAGTAGTCTCCCATTCAGACTTGGCCTTTCTGACTCTTTCAAACAGCTCCTGGTTGGCTATTGCCGCTCCGGCGCGGTCTCCCATCAACGCCAGCAGATGCCGGTCGCGGCCGCTGAAAGCTCCCGCCTGCCGCGAAACCAGCACCAGGGTGCCGATAGTTCTGGCCTTGGACTTTAACGGCACCCGCAGATAGGAGCGGATGCCCTCTTTCCTTGCCGCCTCGTGCGCCACCGCTGTTTCGCGGAGGTCGTCGATCAGTTCCGTCTCGCCGCCTTCCCGCCCGACTCGCAAGCGGCCTTCTTCCGCCACCCCGGCCGACAGACCCCGTCGAAGCGCCAGCGCCATACTGTCACCGTCACGCCGGCCGAGGTGGATGGCGATGCCCTCCGCCGGGAACACCTCCATCAGGCTGGCGGCTGTGGTCTCCAGCAGTTCCTCCAGATCCAGCGTATCCGACAGCCGCTGGCCCAGATGATCGAGCGCCGCCAGTTCCTTGTGTGCCTGATTGGTTTCCGTAATATCACGGAAGACGATGGTGCGCCCTTCCTCCCGGCCCCGATCATCCAGCAGGGGCGAGAGGATGATGTCGTAATACCTGTCGCCTACAGCGACGGCCTTCAGCTCGCTCACCACGTCGGCCCGGAAAACATCACAGCGCTCACAGGCATCGCGCTTCTGTTTGAAGGTTCCCTGTATCCGGTCGTGGCAGTACGTGCCACACTGGAGCCAGCAACGGCGGTCTTCGCTTTGGTAAGAGGGGCAGTCCTGATGGGTACAGTTTTTCACTTCCCAGCATTTGATCATCCGCCCGGCGAGCCGGGGGGAGCCGTCAAGTGCCCGGTCCAGCTCCGGGATGCCGGTGCTGCTGTTTCCCTTCAGCTCGACGACTGGCCGCTCCAGCACCGATTCAGCTGCGGGGTTTGCTGATTCGATGGCGCCCCGCTCGTCAAGGATGATGAGGCCGTCGGAAAGGCCCTGGTGGATGGAGCGGGCCTTGGCTTCCTCTTCCTCCAGCGCCCGGGTGCTGCGTTCCAGCTCACCGGCCATCCTGTTGAAGGAGGCTCCCAGCCGGGCCAGTTCGTCACTTCCCCCTATTTCTACTCTGCGGGACAGATCGCCGTCGGCCAGGTCCATGTTGGCCCGGACCAGTTTTTTCAGCGGCCCGGTCATGCTACGGACCGACAGCCCCAGGACCAGGAGGACGAGGATGATGGTAGCCAGGGCGCTGACCCCCAGGATCAGTTCGGTTCTGCCTTCCGCGTCATCGTGCATCACCATAGCCTCTGCCATCCGCGACTCAAACGATTCCCTGACAGAAGGTATACGCCCCCCTATCAATTCGTATCTCTTAAACAGCTCCCGCTTCGCCGCCTCCAGGGCGGTGGTGTCGCCCCGCCCGGCGGCGGGGATTACCTGGCCGGTGAAGATCTGTCCTGCCTCGCCATGCGCCCGGGAGATCTGGTCCAGCAGGTCTTCGAGCTCCGGGGAGGAGGCGGCGCCTGTCGCCTCGCTCAGATTCTTTTCCACCCCGGCGGCGGCGGCGGCAAACCGCCCCGCCTCCGCCAGCCCTCTCCCGAAGATGACCTCGTAGGCAGCCAGCTGCTCCCTGCCAAGGTCCACTTCGGCCATGTCCAGATTGTGCAGTGCCGTGTGCCAGGCCTTGGTGGACTCGTCCGTAGCATCCTCACCTTTCTTGACCACGAACATCAGGATGGACTGCAGCGCGAAGATCGCGACTACCAACAGGACCGCGATTTCTATTTTTCTCCTGATCGAACGCCGGAGAAAGGAAAACCTGTTATGTTTTTTTACGGTGGAAGCCATGCGCGCGGGAAGATTATAGGAGTCGCTCCGCCCCTCAGGGTATGGCCGCCGACGCTTCAGACCGCCGGCAACCGGGTGCCCGATTACCTGCCTCCAAATAACATCGTCATGCATGCCGGCATGCATGAGACCATGCCCCCGGGCGAGGGCCCGGTGGCGGAAGCCATCATATTACTCCCTGACCTGCCCTGAGCCGCGGATGACGAAGCGGGAGCCGGTCATCTCCTCGATGCCCATGGGGCCGCGGGGGTATACCCTGTCGGTGTTGATGCCGCTGGCGGGTCCGGTGCCGAAGGGGAGGCCATCGGTCAGCCGCGTCGAGGCGTTCCAGTAGGTGGCGGCGCTGTCGATCAGCGCCAGGAATCTTTCGGCGGCGGCACTGTCTTCGGTAACGATGGCATCCGCCAGCCCGGAATGGTGTCGGCGGATATGCTCTATGGCCTGGTCGAAACCGTCCACGACCCTGAGCGACAGTATAAGGTCCAGGTGCTCCGTGTCCCAGTCCTCCCCGCTGGCCGCTTTCCAGCCAGGCACAACCTTCCTGGCTGCCTCATCCGCCCTGACCTCGACCCCGGCCGCGCCCAGTTTCTCCGCCAACCGGGGCAGAAGCTCGGTGGCGATGGCCCGGTCCACCAGGGCCGTCTCCGCCGAGTTGCAGGTGCTGGGGCGGTTGACCTTGGCGTTATGGACTATCTTTACCGCCATATCCAGGTCGGCCGCCTGCTCGATATAGACATGGCACATGCCGCGATAGTGCTTCATCACCGGTATCTTCGAGGCCTCGGTGACCGCCTGGATCAACCGGTGGCTGCCGCGGGCTATGACCAGGTCGATGAGGCCCGCCAGCCCCAGCAGTTCAGTGACGGCCTCGCGATCGGTGGTTTCTATGAACTGGATCGCCCCCGGCGGCAGACCGGCGGCCGTCCCTGCCTCAGACAGCAGCTTCGCCAGTATGCTGTTGGAGTGTATGGCCTCGGAGCCGCCGCGCAGAATAATAGTGTTTCCCGCTTTGATACACAGACCGGCGGTATCAGTGGTGACGTTGGGCCTCGCCTCGTAGACGATGCCGATCACGCCGATGGGCGTGCGCACCCGCGACATCTCCATACCGTTGGGAGCGGTCCAGGCCTTGATGACCGTACCCACGGGATCGTCGATCTCCGCCATGGTCCGCAGGTTCGCGGCCATAAGCTCCACCCGCTCGCGGTTGAGCAGCAGACGGTCCAGCATAGCGTTGGCAAGGCCCTTGCCGCGCCCGGCATCCAGATCCTGCCTGTTGGCCGCCTCGATGACGGCGGCGTTGTCCGACAACGCCGCCGCCATGGCCGTCAGCGCCTCGTTTTTAATCTCTGTCGGCAGCACCGCCAGGTGATGGGATGCTGCCCTGGCCGCCTGTGCTTTCCCTAACACCGGGGACATACCCTGCTCCCTCCTTGCCTGTCTTGCTGTCAGCCGCCGGCCGGCCTTTCCGCCCGGCGCCGTGTCCACCCGTCATCCGTCCGCCTTGCCGCGAACCTGTATATTATATAGGAACCAGGCGGCCGCATGCGCCGGGGGTTGATAAACTGCTGCCCGCGAACATAAGATATTAACCCTGACAATGCAGGCAAAAAGGAGTCGACCATGATCGATAGGAATAACATCCGGGTACCGCTGGACGTACCCCCCGCCATGCGGGACGAGTATCTCGACAATTTCATACTGATGACCAAGGGGACGGGGCACCTCATGCTGTTCGCCGGCGACCAGAAAGTGGAACATATGAACAGCGACTTCGTCGGCGAGAACGAGCTGGGAACCATCCCCGAGGACGACGCCGACCCGGAGCACATGTTCCGCATCGCTTCCGGCAGCACCATCGGCGTCTACGCCACCCAGATGGGCATGGTCTCCATGTACGGAGCCGACTACCCCGATGTGCCTTACCTGGTCAAGCTCAACTCCAAGACCAACCTGGTCAAGACCAAGACCGTGGACCCCTTCAGCAACCTCTGGCTGGATGTGGACAGGGTCGCCGCCATGAAACAGGATTCAGAGCTGAAGATCCCCGCGGTGGGTTACACCATCTACCTGGGCAGCACCTTTGAAGCGCAGATGCTGGAGCAGGCGGCCCGGCTGGTCAACGACGCGCACCGCCACGGCATCCTGGTGGTCCTGTGGATATATCCCCGTGGCCAGTCCGTGGCCGACGAGAAGGACCCGCACCTCATCGCCGGCGCCACCGGCGTCGCCCTTACCCTCGGCGCCGACTTCGTCAAGGTTAACTACCCCAGGGCCGAGGGCAAGGAGTCCAGCGAGGTCTTCAAGGAGGCTGTGGCCGCGGCCGGACGTACCCGGGTGGTCTGCGCCGGTGGCTCGTCCACCGACAGCCGCGCCTTCCTGCAGCGCCTGCACGACCAGATCCATATCAGCGGCGCCCAGGGCAACGCCACCGGGCGCAATATCCACCAGAAGCCTCTGGACGAAGCCGTAAGGATGTGCAACGCCATCTCGGCCATCACCCTGGCGGACATGTCCGTGGATGAGGCGTTCGAGATATATGAGGGGGACAGGACGCTTGACCTGAAGGTCGCGGAAGGACGGACGCCATAGCGGAGAGGGTGCCTACCCTTTATAATCTGCTATGTGATCATAGACTTCCACACTCATATCTTTCCTCCGGAGATCATCGAGAACCGGAGCAAGTATATCCGGGATCAGAAATGGTTCTCGCGCCTCTACGGGAACCGCAACGCCCGCATGGCCAGCGCCCGGGGCCTGGTCGAAGAGATGGACCGGTGCGGCGTGGACAAGGCGGTGGCCTGTGGTTTCGCCTGGAATGACTTTGACCTTTATGTCAGAACCAACGATTACATCGCCGACGCCGTCTCCCGGTATCCCGACCGGCTCATCGGTTTTGGCAATATACCGCCTCTGCACCCGCGCGCGCTGGACGAGCTGGAGCGATGCGCGGATATGGGGCTCCGGGGCATAGGCGAGCTTAAACCCATGGGACAGGGTTTCGACCTGGATGACACCGGGGGGCTGGCGCCCTTCGCCGAGGCGGCCGCTTCCCGCGGGCTGTCCCTGCTCATACATATCAGCGAGCCGGTGGGGCGGCAGTATGCCGGCAAGGGCTACACTTCACCGGGTAAGGCCTACCGTTTCGCCCGCCGCTTTCCCGATCTCAAGCTCGTCTACGCCCACTGGGGCGGCGGGCTGGTCTTCTATGAACTGATGCCGGATGTGCACGAGGAACTGGCCAACGTCTATTACGACTGCTCCGCCAATCCCTATCTCTACGATTCGCGGATATTCACACTGGTCATGGAGATGCCGGTAAGGAAGAAGGTTCTGTTCGCCAGCGATTACCCTCTGCTCAGGCTCGATGACTGCCTGGATGAGGTGGCCGACGCCGGACTTGGTGATCAGCTCTACCAGGAGCTGATGGGCGGCAACGCGGCGGCGCTTCTGGGAGGTCCGGCCTGATGGACCTGCGTCGCCTGCTGGAGCTGCTGGCTGCCGGCAAACTCTCTGTGGGGGAGGCGGAATCCCGGCTGTCCCTGACGGGCATCGATGCCCTCGAGGATTTCGCCCGGCTGGATACGGGCCGCCATGCCCGCAAGGGCGTTCCCGAGGTTGTTTACGCCCCCGGCAAGACGGCGGAGCAGCTGGTAAAGATCTGCGCCGCCATGGTCCGGGCCACCGGCAGCGCCATCGCCAGCGGTCTGGAAGAGGGTCAATGGCAGGCGCTGGAGAAGGAGTTCCCAGACAGGATCACCACCGCGGACCCCCGGGCCCGCATCATGGTTATCCGTGCCCCCGGACAGGAGCGGTCGTCAGACGCAGGGACCATTGGGATCATCTCCGCCGGCACCGCCGACATACCGGTGGCGGAGCAGGCGGCCATCATGGCCGGAGAGATGGGCTGTACGGTACTGAGAGCCTATGATGTCGGCGTTGCCGGCGTACACCGCCTGGCCGACCCGCTCAAGCAGATGCTGTCCTCGGACACCAGGGCCCTGGTGGTGGTGGCGGGGATGGAAGGGGCGCTGCCCTCGGTGGTCTCGGGGCTGGTACCGGTTCCGGTAATCGGCCTGCCGACCTCAACGGGCTACGGCCTGGGGGGAGAGGGTATCACCGCCCTGCTGGCCATGCTGCAAAGCTGCAGCCCCGGCCTGTCGGTGGTGAACATCGACAACGGCATCGGCGCCGGAGCCACCGCGGCCCTCATCGCCAAAGCTGCCGGTAGATAGCTCCAACCGTGACCGGCGCCCGACTCTTCCTGTTAAGTAAAACCGGCAAACACCGATAAATTACCTAGTATCGGTAGTTGGCAAACTGTTTTCCTGCGATGATTTCTATTTCCATTATCAATACGCTTAGAGAGAACCATGACGAAGTGATCCGGCGCTGGCTGGAAGGCATGCATGGGTGTATCGCCGAGGACTTCGAGGAGATGATGCTCACGCCCATGGGAAACGGTGTTGCCAACAAGCTTTTCGGCTATGCGGTGGAGTTCCTGGGAGCGGAGGCCTACGAGGAGTTGGAGGTACTGCACAAGGTACAGGCCGCCGCCCGCGATGCCTCCTACCGGCGTGCCGCCGTAGGTTTCGGCCTCACCGATATCGTGGTTACGGCGCTCTCTTTCCGCAAGGCGCTGAACGAGACCCTGATCAACCACGTAACCCCCTCCAGCGCCGAAGACAGCTCTAATCTGCTGGCGGCGGTTCTGGCTCTCAACCGTTTCGGCGATACCATGGTGTCGGGAGATATTGCCGGATTCTTCGCCTGCCGCGACTTCACCGACAGCGGCGGCGAGGCCGCCGCCTGATCACCGCCGGCCTAGAATAACGTCAGCCCGTTCTCGCGCCAGACCCCTATCCTCCTGAACTTCTCCAAGCGTTCCTGCCTGCGGGCCTGGGGGTGTATCATCTCCAGCTCGCGCAGGTTCTCTTCCAGGGCCTCCTTGACTATCCGTGCCGCCCCCTCATGGTCCCGGTGAGCACCGCCGCGGGGTTCGGGCAGCACGCCGTCGATGACCTCCAGCTCTTCCAGGTCGGCGGATGTCATCTTCAGGGCCCGCGCCGCCGGCCGAGCCTCCTTGGCATCCCTCCAGAGGATGGCGGCGCACGCCTCCGGGGTTATCACCGAGTAGACGGAGTTCTCCAGCATCAGCACCCTGTCGGCCAGCGCCAGGGCCAGGGCACCGCCGCTGCCACCCTCGCCGATGATTATGGCTACCGTGGGAACCCTCAGCCGGGTCATGCGCATCAGGGTGGAGGCTATGGCCCCGCCCTGCCCACGCTCCTCCGCCGCAATCCCGGGAAAGGCACCCGGGGTATCGATAAGGGTGAGGATGGGGATACCGAACTTGTCCGCCAGGGCCATCAGGCGCTGGGCCTTGCGGTATCCTTCCGGCCTGGGCATGCCGAAGTTCCGCTGGGTCCGGCTGGCCAGGTCACGCCCTTTCTGGTGACCGATGACCATCAGGGTCCTGCCCTGATATGCCGCCAGGCCGCCGACGATAGCCGGGTCATTGGCGAAACACCGGTCGCCTCGCAGCTCGATGAAGCCGGGAAACATCAGTCCGATATAGTCCAGTGTGTAAGGTCTGTCCGCATGCCGCGCCAGCTTTACTTTCTCCCAGGCGGCACTGCTGTCACCGCGGCCGCCGCCACCCAGCTCATGCAGCCGCCGCTTGATCTTGGAGGCCTCGTCCCTAAGATGAACGCCAGGGAGTGTGGGCAAACGACTTAATTCGCTCAAGCGTTTGCGCAAACGCCCCTCTTCTTCCTGCAGGCCCCGCTTCTTCCTCCCAAAGGGGTTGGAGGGCACAGGCGACACCCCCTTCCAGCATTCCCAACACCTGTACCAGCCGGTTTTTCAGCTCCGCCCGTTCGACGATCATATCGATCTGGCCATGGTTCAGGTTGGATTCCGCCCGCCCGAAATCTTCGGGCAGCTTCTCCTTGATGGTCTGCTCGATCACTCTCGGACCCGAGAAGGAGATCAGCGACCCCGGCTCGGCCATTATCACATCCGCCAGAGTGGCGTAGCTGGCCAGCACCCCTCCGGTGGTAGGGTGCGTCAGCACGGTCACAAACGGTACCGGCGCCTGCGACAGCATCTCCACGGCGCAGGTGGTCTTGGCCATCTGCAGCAGGGAGAGCAGACCTTCCTGCATGCGCGCGCCTCCGGAAGCGCACACGGCAACCAGGGGAAAGCGTGTCTCCACGGCGCGCTCGGCCGCGCGCCAGAATTTCTCACCCACCACGCTGCCCATGCTGCCGGCCATGAATCGAAAATCCATTACCGCCAGCACCACATCCATCTTGTGCAGCCGGGCGGTCCCCACCAGCATCGCCTCGCTCAGCCCCGTATCGTACTCCGCCTCTTCGATGCGTTCAACATAAGGTCTCAGGTCATAGAACTCCAGGGGGTCGGCAGAGCGCAGGTTGGCCGCCATCTCCGTCCAGCTGCCCTCGTCGGCCAGTTGGCCGATCCTTTCCCGTGAGGTTATGGGGAAGTGATGGCCACAGTGGGAGCAGACCATCAGGTTGGCCGCCAGCTCATCGCTGTCGAGCAGCTGGCTGCACTTGGGGCAGCTTTCAGCGCTCCCCGGATCGTGTCCGCCACCGCGGCGGCTTATGTCTACGGATACCTGCTGGGCCAAAACAGCCTCCCTTCAAAGAGCCCGGAATACCAGGGTGGCATTGTGGCCGCCGAACCCGAAAGCGTTGGATGCCGCTACCTGTACCTGAACCTGCCGCGCCTCATTGGGTACAAAGTCAAGATCGCATTCGGGGTCCGGGTTTTCCAGGTTAATGGTCGGCGGTATGACGCCCCGGCCGATGGCCATGATGCTCGCCACCGCCTCCAGGGCACCCGCCGCGCCCAGGCAATGGCCCGTCATGGACTTGGTGGAGCTGATCGCCACCTTGTCGGCATGCCCCCCCAAAGCCTTCCTGATAACCCTGGTCTCTATCTCGTCGCCGATGGGTGTGGACGTCCCGTGGGCGTTGATGTAGTCGATCTGTTCCGGCCCTGCGCCGGCGTCCTTGAAAGCGTTGGTCATCGCCCTGGCGGCGGCTTCGCCCGAGGGGTCCGGCGCGCTTATGTGGTAAGCGTCGGAGCTCATGCCGTATCCGGCAAGCTCCGCATAGATCCTCGCCCCCCGCAAGCGGGCGCGTTCCATCTCCTCCAGAACCAGCACCGCCGAACCTTCGCCCATGACAAAACCGTCGCGTTCCCTGTCGAAGGGACGGCTGGCCCGCTCCGGCTCATCGTTCCTTTGTGACAGGGCGCGCATGGACGCGAAGGCGGCTATGCCGACCCGCGTGACGGACGCCTCGCTGCCGCCGGCGAACATGACGTCGGCGGCTCCTCGCCTGATAACCTCCAGAGCCTCGCCGATGGCGTTGTTGCCGGAAGTGCAGGCGGTACAGATGGTGCTGGTCGGCCCCTTCAGGCCCAGCTGAATGGAGACCTGGGCCGATGCCATGTTCGCTATCTCCATGGGTATGAACAGCGGGCTCATCCGGTCGGGCCCTTTTTCCAGCAGCACCGCCGTCTCCCGCTCGAATGTCTGGACGCCACCGATACCGCTGGAGATGTAGGCGCCTGTGTTCTCCGGTTCGGCTGCCGGGTCCAGCCCGGCGTCCTCGCGGGCCATTACGGCGGCCGCTACCGAGAACTGGGCGAAGCGGTCCATGCGCCTGGCGCTCTTCCAGTCGATGAAATCGACCGGGTCGAAGTCCCGGACCTCAGCGGCTATCCGCACCCGGAAGCCTTCAGAGTCGAACCGGCTGATGACACCGACACCGGACACGCCCGCAACCAGCGCCTGCCAGTACTTCTCCAGCCCGATACCCAGGGGAGAGACAACGCCCATGCCGGTTACGGCAACCCTGCGCCCGTTCATATTCCCAACCCTCCGTCTATGGGTATCACGGCCCCGGTGATATAGGCGGCCGCCGGTGAAGCCAGGAAGGCGATGACGCCGGCCACCTCTTCCGGTTCGGCCAGCCGGCCCAGGGGCGTGTTCTCCAGAATCTTTTCCCTGGCGTCATCAGGCAGACCGCTGGTCATGTCCGTAACCACATACCCGGGCGCCACAGCGTTGACCCGGACGCCCCGCGGCCCCATTTCCCGGGCAAGGGACTTTGTCAGGCCGATGAGACCGGCCTTGGCCGCGGCGTAGTTGGCCTGGCCGGCATTGCCCCGCCGCCCGATGACGCTGGACACGTTGACGATGGCGCCGCTCCTGGCCTTCATCATTCCCCGCGCCACCTCGCGGCTCAGAAGAAAGGCGCCCCGCAGGCTGGTAGCAAGTACCGCATCGAAATCTTCGACGCTCATGCGCATCACCAGGCCGTCCCGGGTGATGCCGGCGTTATTTACCAGGATGGTGATCTGTCCCAGAGCCTCCCGCGTCCGTTCCGCCACGGTATGAGCCTGTTCCTCATCGACGACATCGCCCTGGACCGCCACCGCCCCAGCGCCGCCGTCCAGACTCTCCACTACGGCTTCGGCCTCCTGGCGGCTGCCCCGGTAGTTGACCGCCACCGCAGCGCCGGCCTGCGCCAGGGCCCGGGCCGTCGCCCGGCCGATGCCGCGGGAGGCGCCGCTTACCAGCGCCACCTGGCCTTTCAGGCTTGTTTTTTCAATTATGCTCATGGTTTCCAAGATATTCCAATCTTTTCTACAGGCTCGCAAGCGCTTTCTCAAGCCCTCCGGGGTTCCCGGTGCCCGCAACCGCTACATCGCTGTCTATCCGCCTGATAAGGCCGCACAGGACCTTGCCGTTGCCGACCTCCATGAACCGCGTTACCCCTTCTGCTATCAGCTTCTCCACCGCCTGCCGCCATCGGACCGGTGATACTATCTGCCGCACCAGCAGGCCGGGCAGGTCTGTCCCGTGCTCATACGCACAGCTGATGGATGACAGGAATGGTGGCTCCGGCTCGCCGAACCGGGTAACTGCCAGCTTTTCCCTCATCCTGTCAGCCGCCTCACTTACCAGGGGGCTGTGGAATGCACCGCTGACCTTGAGCTCTACGGCGCGGCGCGCTCCCTCGGCCTCGGCCCGCGCCATGGCGCGGGTTACAGACTCCCGCTTGCCGCTTATCACCAGCTGTCCCGGACAATTATAGTTCACGGGCCAGACGTCCCCGGCCTCCCTGCAGATCTCCTCAACCTGTTCGTCCTCCAGGCCGATAACAGCCGCCATCGAACCGGGGTTGGCTGCGGACGCCTGCTGTATCACCTGCCCCCGGTATGACACCAGCTCCAGGCCCTCCTCGAAACCACAGGCCCCCGCGGCCGCCAGGGCACTGTATTCCCCCAGACTGTGGCCGCAGACCACATCGCCGGCTATCCCCTTCTCGCGCAGCACCGCCAGAACCGCGGAACTGTTCACGTATAACGCCACCTGGGCCCGGTCAGTGCGCCCCAGTTCGTCTTCGGGCCCTTCAAAGCTGAGCCCGGCCACGTCCCAGCCAAGCAACCCGCCGGCGCGGCCATATATCTCCCCGGCGACCTCAAACTCGTTCACCAGCTCCCTGCCCATTCCCACGGACTGGGATCCCTGGCCGGGGAAAACCAGCGCCAGCTTACCCATGGCGCGACTTCACCGCCTTAAAGGGAGCCTGGTAGCCAACTCCGCCGCCGCCTGTTCCGCCTCGCTTACGACTTCGGCGATTATCTCCGCCGCCGGCTGCTCCTTCTCCACCAGGGCGACGCATTGCCCCGCCATCACCGAGCCCTCGCGGACGTTCCCCTCGCGCATGGCCTCACGCAGCTTGCCCAGGCCCAGGTTCTCCACATCCATGGCGGTACACTTGCCGGCAAGATAGTCCTTCTCCCACTGGTCATACAGAACGGCCAGCTTGTTCTTGATGCCGCGCACCGGATAGCCGATGGTCCTCGCCGTTACCACGGTGGCCCGGTCACCGGCCCTGATAAACCTTCTTTTGACCTCCTTGTGGACGGGACACTCACTGGCGCAGACGAAACGAGTCCCCATCTGCACCCCCTCGGCCCCCAGGACCAGCGCGGCCAGCATGGCGACGCCGTCGGCGATGCCGCCCGCGGCGATGACCGGTATGTCCACCGCCCGTGACACCAGGGGCGTCAGCACCATGGTAGTAGTGCCGCCGATATGCCCGCCGGCCTCCTCACCTTCAGCGACCACGGCATCGGCGCCGTTTTCCTCGGCGCGACGCGCCAGCGCCACCGCCGCCACTACCGGAACCACCTTGATGCCCGCTCCTTTCAGGTCCGGGATAACAGAGGTGCTCTGTACCGCCCCCAGGGTTACCACCGGCGGTTTTTCCTCAAGCACCACCGCCAGCTGTTTCTCGAACTCCGGGTTGATCATGATCATATTGACGCCGAATGGACGGCTGGTCAGACCACGCGCCCTGGCTATCTCATCCCTGAGCATCTCCGCCGGCATGGCGCCGGCTCCTATAATGCCCAGACCGCCGCCGTCGGACACGGCCGCGGCCAGGCCGGCATCGCTTACCCAGGTCATGCCACCCTGCAGAACAGGGTAATCTATGTCTAAAAGCTCACAAATGCGGTTGGTCATTCTCTCTCCCGTTTATCCATACCTTTCATGGACCCGCTACGGTTCACCATCTTGCCAGGCAGGAGCCCCACGAAAGCCCCGCCCCGAAGCCCACCATCAGCACCAGGTCCCCCCGCTTCAACTTGCCCGCAACCACCGCTTCGTCTAGACAGAGGGGGATGGAGGCACATGATGTGTTGCCGTATCGCTCCAGGTTGGAAAAAACCCTTTCTGCAGGTATACCCAGTTTGCGCGCGGCGGCATCGATGATCCGCACGTTGGCCTGATGGGGCACGAACAGGTCCACGTCCTCGACACCGAACCCCTGTTCCGACAACAGCTGCCGTGCGGATGTCTCGATGATCCTGGTGGCAAATTTGAAAACCTCGCGGCCGTTCATCTTCAGAAAGTGCTGCCGGTCAGCTACTGTTTCCTCGCTGGCGGGCAGCCGCGAGCCGCCGGCGGGCAGCTTCAGGTCGTCCCTGCCGGCAGGTTCATTGCCCAGATCGAAGCCGATGATCCCCTGTTCGCCGCCGGCCGGCCCCAGCAGAACGGCCCCGGCTCCGTCGCCGAACAGGACTGCCGTGCTACGGTCGGTCCAGTCTACCATTCTGGACACCACCTCCGCACCTATCACCAGCACCCGTTCATACCGGCCCGCGGCGATAAAAGCCTCTCCGGCGGCCAGCGCGTAGATGAAACCGGTGCAGGCAACGGAGAGGTCGAAGGCGGGTGTTCCATCGGCGCCGATGGCCGCGGAAACATATGAGGCGGTCGGTGGAAAAAGTGTGTCCGGGGAAAGGCTGGCGACGATGATCATGTCCAGCTCCCCGGGAGAGACGCCGGCGGATTCCAGGGCGCGCTGCGCGGCGATGGCGCCCAGGTCCGATGCCGCCTCGTCGTTGCCGGCGATATGCCGCTCACGTATGCCGCTACGGGTACTGATCCACTCGTCCGACGTGTCCAGGGTCAGCGACAGGTCGTCATTGGTCACTATCCTGTCCGGCACATAGGTGCCTACCGCGACTATTCTGGCTCTGGCGGGGGTCATGGTCTCGCCGGTTCGTTACCTGCGGCAGCCCCGGCCCGAGGGGCCGGCGCCGGGCTCATTCTTCCCGCTCCGCCATGGCAAAGGTCAGCGTGGCCCTGCAGGCAAGCTCGCCGTCCACGTGGGCGCTCGCTTGAGCTTTCCCGATGTTTCTCCGCATCCGGGTCATCTCCACTTCGAGGGTAAGCGTATCGCCCGGTACCACCAACCTCTTGAAACGCACAGCGTCTATGCCGGCGAACAGCACCAGCTTGCCCCGGTGCTCCGGTAGAGACAGCGCGGCTACGGCTCCCGCCTGGGCCAGGGCCTCAACCTGCAGCACTCCGGGCATTATCGGTCTACCCGGGAAGTGGCCCTGGAAATAATATTCTTCAGGCCGTACCCGCCGGGTCGCCACCACCCGCTCCCCGGGTACCAGTTCGATCACCTCGTCTAACAGCAGGAAAGGGTCCCGGTGAGGGATGATCTCCTCTATCTGTTCACGGTCGAGTTTATCCATGTCCTTATCGGGGTTTTGCCGCAGCAGACGGCGTCAAAGTGCGATTCCAAAGACAAAAGATTATCACAAAAGAGGTTCGTCTACACAGACAATCCGCGCCTGCGGGAGGAATCCGGGGGAGCGGTATCCTATTCAGCTTCTATCTCGTCTTCGTTGCCACCGGACTGGCTGGCGATCACGCGGGCCACAGCGCTGACCCTGTCTCCCTTTCGCAGGTTCATAACCCGCACGCCCTGGGTGGAGCGGCCCATACAGGAGATGTCCTTGGCGGGAACGCGTATCACGGTACCGTCCTTGGATATCATCACCAGTTCGTGGTTGTCCCTTACCACTCGCGCCGCCACCAGCGCGCCCTTGGCTTCCGTATGCTTGATGGTCCTGACACCCTTGCCGCCGCGCCGGTGACGGGGATAGTCGCTGATATGGGTCCGTTTGCCATAACCCCCGTCCGTGATAACGAACAGGTCGGCGTCGTCGCGAGCCACGTTCATCGACAGCACCCGGTCACCCTTGTTCAGGCTCATGCCCTTTACGCCGCTGGTAGCGCGGCCCATGGGGCGGGTGTCGCTCTCGTTGAAACGGATGGCCTGGCCGGATTCGCTTACCAGCAGGATGTCGTCATCGCCACGGGAGAGCCGCACCGCTACCAGCGCGTCGTCCTCGCGTATCCTGATGGCGATGATGCCGTCCGTCTTGAGTACCGTGTCGTATTCCTTGAACCTGGTCTTTTTTACCATGCCGTTCCTGGTGCCCATGATCAGATACTCGGCGTCGCTGTAATCCCGCGTGGCTATCACCGCCTTGATGTGTTCATCCGTCTTCAGGGGCAGCAGGTTGACCACGGCGCGGCCCTTGGATGTTCTGCTTCCCAGCGGTATCTCGTGCACCTTCAACCGGTAGACCTTGCCCACACTGGTGAAGAACAGCAGGTAGTGGTGGGTGGTGGTGATGAACAGGTGCTCGAGGAAGTCCTCCTCCTTGGTATCCATACCCATCACGCCCACGCCGCCGCGCCGTTGCTGGCGATAGGTGTTGAGGGGCAGACGCTTGAGATAGCCCGCTTTGGTGATGGATATGACCATGTCCTCTTCGGCGATCAGGTCCTCGATGTCCAGCTCGTCCTCGCTGGGGGCGATCTGGGTACGGCGTTCGTCATTGTAGGCCTGCTTGATCTCCAGCAGCTCTTCCCTGATCAGCTTGTAGACCTCCGACTCATCCGCGAGGATCTTCTTCAGCCAGGCTATGCGTTCCGTCAGGTCCTGGTGCTCATCCTTGATCTTCTGGCGCTCCAGCCCGGTGAGCTTCTGCAGTCTGAGGTCGAGGATGGCCTGGGCCTGGATCTCCGTCAGCCTGAACTTCTTCATCAGCCCCCCGCGGGCGGTTTCCCCGTCCTTGGCGCTCCTGATCAGCTTGACCACCGCGTCCAGGTTGTTGAGAGCGGTCAGGAGCCCTTCCAGGATATGCGCCCGCGCCTGCGCCTTGTTCAGCTCATAGCGCGTGCGGCGGACCACTACCTCCCGCTGGTGGGCGATATAGTATCGCAGCATCTCCCTGAGCGAGAGAGTTCGCGGCACCCCGTCGACCAGGGCCAGGTTGATGATGCCGAAAGTTCCCTGCATCGACGTGTGCTTGTAGAGTTTGTTCAAGACCACTTTGGGGATGGCTTCCCGTTTGAGTTCGATGACGACGCGCATGCCGCTGCGGTCCGACTCGTCCCTCAGGTCGGAGATCTCCATTATCTTCCGGTCGCGGACCAGGTGGGCTATCTTTTCTATCAGGCTCGCCTTGTTGACTTGATACGGCAGCTCGGTGATGATGATGGCGTTGCGCTTGCCCTTGATCGGCTCGGAGTGGGCCTTGGCCCTGACCTTTACCAGGCCACGCCCGCTGGTGTAGGCATCCCTGATCCCCTTGCTGCCGATGATGATGCCACCGGTGGGGAAGTCCGGTCCCGGCATCCGCTCCATCAGCTCTTCCACCGGGATATCCGGATCGTCGACCATCGCCACCGCGGCGTCGATGGTCTCTCCCAGGTTGTGGGGGGGTATATTGGTGGCCATTCCCACGGCGATGCCGCTGGAGCCGTTCACCAGCAGATTGGGAAAGCGCGCCGGCATCACCGAGGGTTCGGTGGTGGTCTCGTCAAAGTTGGGTACGAAGTCGACGGTCTCCTCACCGATATCCCTGAGCATCTCCATGGCCAGCCTGGACAGTCGCGCCTCCGTATAGCGGTAGGCCGCCGGCCTGTCGCCGTCGACACTGCCGAAGTTACCCTGTCCGTCGATGAGGGGATAACGCATGGAGAAGTCCTGCACCAGCCGCACCATGGTGTCGTAGACGGCCGCGTCACCATGGGGATGGTACTTACCGATGACATCGCCGACGATGCGGGCGCTCTTCTTGTAAGGCTTGTTGTAGGCCAGGCCCAGTTGCTGCATGGCATACAGCACCCGCCGGTGCACCGGCTTCAGGCCGTCCCGTACATCCGGCAACGCCCTCCCCACTATCACGCTCATGGCGTAATCAAGGTAGGAGGAGCGCATCTCCTCCTCGAGTTCTCGGGGCTCTATGCGTCCATCAAGGCTGGTGACTGCCATATCAGACGTCCAGGAACCTTACCTGGCGTGCGTTGGATTCTATGAACTCCCGGCGCGGCTCCACCTTGTCCCCCATGAGCGTAGTGAAGATCTCATCGGCGGCGGCGGCATCCTCCAGCGAAACCCTGAGCAGTGTGCGCGTATCCGGGTTCATGGTCGTCTCCCACAGCTGTTCCGGGTTCATCTCACCCAGGCCCTTGAACCGTTGCAGGTTGATGCCTTCCTTGGCCAGCGCCAGGGTCGCCGGCCGCACCTCGTCGAAGTTCTCCGCGACCTGTGCTTTCTTTCCCAGGGTGAGGGTCAGCGGCGGGGTGCCCATCAGCTTTTTCATCTTGCCGTGCAGTTCACGCATGCTGCGCAACTCGCGGCCGGACAGCAGGCCGGTGTCAAGCTCTACCCGGTGGGCTGCCTGGGTGCGTTTCTCGATAACCCGCAGGACCATGCGCCCTTCCTTCCTGTCCTGGCTCAGCACCTCCAGCCGCTCGAAACGGTCGGCCGCCTCCCCGGTCTTCAGGAACGCGCGTAAACCGTCGAAGTCCCTGATCTTCTTCTCCAGCAGGCTCTGGGCGCGGATGTAGTCCACGGTGGCGTCGCCATACAGCGACCGCAGCTTCGCCGCCCAGCCCTCGTATTCCTTATAGAGCCTCAGGAAGCGCTGGTACTTGGCGCGGCTGAGGGTCATCTTGCCCTCGCCGCTGTCCCGCACGTCGATGCTGTCCAGCCGGTCCCTGAGCAACAGGTCCTCCAGCTGGGCCTCTTTGTCGACGTAGAGCTCCTGTTTGCCCAGCTTTACCCTGAACAGCGGCGGCTGGGCGATGCACACATAGCCGCGATCGATCATCTCGGTCATGAAGCGGAAGAAAAAGGTAAGGATGAGGGTGCGGATGTGGGCGCCGTCCACGTCGGCATCGGTCATGATGATGATCTTGCCGTAGCGGCAGCTTGCCGGGTCGAACTCCTCGCCGATGCCGGTGCCCAGGGCGGTAATGATCGCCTGGATCTCCTTGTTGGCAAGTATGTTGTTCAGACGCGCCTTCTCCACATTGATGATCTTGCCCCTCAGCGGCAGGATGGCCTGGAACGCCCGGTCGCGCGCCTGCTTGGCCGAGCCGCCGGCGCTGTCGCCCTCCACCAGGTAGATCTCGGTCTTCTCCGGGTCCTTGATGGCGCAGTCCGCCAGCTTTCCCGGCAGGGAGCTGCTGTCGAGGGCGCTCTTGCGCCGGGTGAGGTCGCGTGCGTTGCGCGCGGCGGCTCTGGCTCTGGACGCAGCGATAGCCTTGCTGACTATCTGCTTGGCCTCCCCCGGATTCTCCTCGAGGAACTCCGCCAGCCGCTGGCCTACCGCGGTCTCCACGAAGCCGCGCATCTCCGAGTTGCCCAGCTTGGTCTTGGTCTGTCCCTCGAACTGGGGGCTGCGCAGCTTGACGGAGATAACCGCCGCCAACCCCTCACGCACGTCATCGCCGGAGAGAGCCACCTCCTTCTCCTTCAGCAGCCCCTTGGTGCGGGCGTAGTCGTTGATCACCCGCGTCAGGGCCGCCCGGAAGCCGGACATGTGTGTCCCGCCCTCCTGGGTGTTGATGCTGTTGGCGAAGGAGAATATGCTCTCCACATAAGAGGAGTTCCACTGCAAAGCCACATCTACCTCTCCCCGCTTCCCCGACTTTTCCAGGTAGATGACGCTCTTGTGAATAGGGTCCTTGTTGCCGTTGATGTGGGCGACGAAATCCTTTATCCCGTTCTCGTAACAATATTCGGCCCTGTCACTGTCGCCCCGCTCATCCACCAGATTAATCTTCAGCCCTTTGGTGAGGAACGCCATCTCGCGCAGCCGCTGGGCCAGGGTGGAGAACTGATAATCCACTCCCTCGAACACCTCCAGGTCGGCAAGGAAGGAGATGGTGGTGCCCGTCTCTTCCGTCTTCTTCCCCTTCTCCAGAGGGGTCTGGGGCACGCCGCGTTCATAGCCCTGGGTCCATATGTAGCCGTCGCGTTTTATCTCCACCGTAAGCCACTCGGAAAGGGCGTTTACTACCGAAAGACCGACCCCGTGCAGGCCGCCGGAGACCTTGTAGCCTTCGCCGCCGAACTTGCCGCCGGCGTGCAACATGGTGAGCACCACTTCAGCCGCCGGCTTCTTGTACTTGGACATGCGGCCCACGGGGATGCCGCGGCCGTTGTCGGACACGGTTACCGAGTTGTCCGGGTTGATGGTGGCGGTTATTTCCGTGCAGTAGCCGCCCGCCAGCGCTTCGTCCACGGAGTTGTCGACCACCTCGTAGACCAGGTGGTGTAAGCCCCGGGGGCCGGTGGAGCCGATATACATGCTGGGCCGCTTGCGGACGGCCTCCAGCCCCTCGAGGACTGTTATGTCTTCAGCGCTGTACCCGGTTTTTTTCCTGCCCTTACTTGCCGCTTTTTCCTCGGTTTTTGGCATCAGGCTACCTTTGGTGGTCATTGGTGTATCTCAATTTTGAGCGGGGGTGCCGCACTTGGTGGAAGTGACTGAAGAGGGAAACAGCGCGCTAGGCAGGGCCATACTCCTTCAATCTCCAACCTCCGGTCCAGGGTGGTGGGGACCCATGAAAATTGCTTGTATTATTATATCATAAATGTCGGTCCGCCCCAAGAGAAAATAGCTAAACTTTCCCGCTATTTGCGGTATTTTACCTGTTTCTGCGAATGGTGTATCAGGCGGAGTTCGCGGATTTTCTCAGGAGGCCCTGCCTCATTCATTCGCGCCACCAGCTCATCGGCTTTCAGTCGGAGCTCGCAGGCCCAGCCCCCGGAGGAGCAGCTCAGGGCCAGGACCCCGTTGCGCAGGTAAAGCACGCGGGCGTTGGCGCTGGTTTCCGGCCCCACCAGGCGTTCCCACAGATCCTGCAGCCCCAGGCCCGCCCCCCGCTGCCACAACCGCCGTTGCTCAATTCTTATTACCGGGCCTATGCGGGCCGGCTCAGACACTGGACTCCGCCCACGACTCCAGCACCGCCCCGCGGCACACCTCCATGATAGCCGCCCCTTCGAGCTCTCCGTCCAGGAACAGGCCGCGGTCGGCGGCGGTTATCAGCGTCTGCCCCTCCGGGTGCCTCAACATCGCCATCAGCCGGTGACGCCGCCCGCGGTCGAGCTCGCTCATGACATCATCCAGCAGCAGCACCGGCGGCCTTTCTCCCGAGGCGATCGCCAGACCGCGGCCGGCCAGCAGCAGCGCCAGAACCGCGGTGCGCTGCTCGCCCTGGGAGCCGTATCTCCGCAGGCTCCTGCCGTCAAGGGTCAGCTCCATATCGTCCCGGTGGCTGCCGGTCCCGGTTCGGGCTCCCTCCATGTCCTTCGACCATTCCTTCTCCAACCTCTCCACCAGGGCGGCCTCCGGTTCTTTTTCTCCGGCAGGCTCGCCGACCTGGGATACCAGTCCGATCCGGAGCGAGATCCGGTCCCCGGTAACGCCATTATACGCATCAATGAAATGGGGCTGTATGTCCCGGCACATCTCCCTGCGGGCACGGGATATGAGGATCGCCAGTGCGGCCAGTTGACGGTCCCACGGACGGATATCGGCCAGGCGTGTCAGCCCTGCCCGCGCGCGCTGCAGAAAGCTGTTCCGCTGGGACAGCACCTTCTGGTAGTCAAGGAGGCGGCGATGGTGAGCGGGGCGCCGGCGCGAGACGGCGTCATCGAGAAAGCGTCTGCGGGTGGCCGGAGGCCCCTTGACCAACTGCAGGTCATCAGGTGAGAAGCTCAATATGGAGCCGGTTCTCAGCCACTCCGGCCCGCCTCCAGCGTTAACGCGTACGCCGGTTTCAGCCTCGTAACTGATGTGACGTGTCAGGGATTGTCCTCTGTCCTCGATCTCGGCCTCCAGGCGGAAGAATCGTTGTCCCTTCCCGATCATCTCCGCCTCCCTGCTGGTGCGGAACGAACAGCCGCAACAGCTGAACTGGGCGGCCTCGAGGATATTGCTCTTGCCGGCGCCGTTGTCGCCGATGATGATGTTGATCCCCGGAGACAGGCTGGCCGCGCTGTCTTCGTAGTTCCTGAAGTTCTTCAGCTTTATTTTCTTAAGCAGCACCGTTATCCAGTCGCCCCGGCTCTCCTCCCTGGTTCAGGACGAGAGCCGTACGGGCATTATCAGGTAAAGAAAGGCATCGCTGCTCCCCTTCAACAACCCCGGTCTCAGCGGGCTTATCAGCCGCAAGACCACCTTCTCCTCCCCCACGCTCTCTACGCCGTCCCTGAGAAACTCCGGGTTGAAGCCGATCTCCATTTCTTCACCCTTGAAGGGAACCGGCAGGCTCTCCTGTGCCTCACCCACCTGGGGCGTCAGCGCCGACACCACCAGCTTTCCCTCTTCCAGGCGAAGGCGCAGGGGGGCGTTCTTCTGTGCCATCAGACCTACCCGCCTAACCACCTCCATCAGTTCCTCCCGGTCTATCTCCACTTCATATTTGAATTCATCCGGAAGCAGCTGCTGATAGTTGGGAAATTTCCCCTCTATCAGCCTCGATGTGAGCAGGATGCCCGTCGTTCCGAAAATAATCTGCCCCTCGGCCACACCTACGCTTACCTTTTCCGCGTCACCGGCGCCGCAAAGACGCGCCAGCTCTTCCAGCGATGCCCTGGGGACTATAACTTCCTTTTTCTCTGTCACGGTACTCTTTACCTCTGTCTCCCTGACGCTCAGCCGGTAGCTGTCCGTGGCCACCATCTTTATCTTGTCCTGGGAGAACTTCACCAGCACCCCGGTCAGCACCGGCCTGGTCTCGTCCCGGGAGGCGGCCCGCGCCACGGTGTTAACCGTTTCAATCATCGGTCCCGCCTCCAACTCGAACGCTCCTTCCGCCGGCATGGATGGCAGCCTGGGAAAGTCATCAGCTGAAAGACAGTTGATCTTGAAGTCGGCGGAGGAACAGGTTATCTCCGCCATCTGTTCCTTTTCATTGAAATCTATCTTCACATCTCCCACCGGCATACTCCGTACGATATCGGTCACCAGCCGGCCCGGCAGAACGGCCGCTCCCTCCCTCTCCACTACCACATTCAGGGAGAGGCGCAAGGATAACTCCATGTCCGTACTCGCAAGTTCAACGGTGTCTTTGCCTTTGGTCTCCATGCGTATTCCGGACAAGACGGGAACGGTGGTCTTGGTGGCTACGGTCTTGAGGGATGTCTGAAGTTTATCGAGAATCAGGTCTTTCGGACAGGATATGCGCATACACCGGCCTCCAGTGGATTATGATTACTATTATTTATTATATCCATAATCATATTAATAATAAGGATGGGCGAAAGCTGTGTAAAAACATAAAAAAACCTGCAAATACAGATGAAATAATTATGTATAAATCCGTTGATAAGCGATAGGATAACATGTGCCGGGATTGTTAATAAAACCACAGGAACCATAAGGGAAGAGGAAACTGTGGAAACCCCGCGCAGATATCAACACGTCATACAGCATCCGCCAACGGTTTATCCCCGGCGGCGGCCGGAGTTTTTGAGCCGGCTGGTTATCTGCTGAACCTGGTTATAGACATCCCTCTCTTCCTTGATCAGGTTGGAGATCTTGGTTATGGCATGAATAACAGTTGTATGATCCCTGCCGCCGAACTTGTCGCCGATACTGGACAGGGACGAATCGGTAAGCTCCCGGCACAGGTACATGGCGACCTGGCGGGGAAAGACGATGTTATGGCTCCGCTTGACGCCCTTGAGGTCGGCCATGGAGATACCGGCGGTCCGGCAGACCTCGTTCTGGATCTGGTCTGTGGTAATCCTGGAGTCCAGGTTCATGGGCAACAGGTTCTTCAGGGCCTCTTTGGTCAGAGGCAGGGTGATGTCCGAACCGGTGAGAGAGGCCAGGGCGACGACGCGGATGAGCGCTCCCTCCAACTCACGGATGTTGGCGGGAAAACCGTTGGCGATGAAGGTCAGTACCTCACGGTCTTCGATGACGATGCCGTCGGCGGCGATCTTCATGCCCAGGATGGCGAGGCGGGTCTCCAGGTCCGGCGGCTGGATGTCAGTGATCAGACCGGATTCGAAACGGCTGCGGAGCCTCTCCTCCAGCGTAGCGATTTCCCGTGGAGGGCGGTCGCTGGAGATGGCGATCTGCTTGCCGGCCTCGTACAGGGTGTTGAAGGTATGGAAGAACTCCTCCTGTGTCTGCTCCTTGTTTTCCAGGAACTGGATATCGTCTATAAGAAGGATGTCGTTCTCCCGGTATCTACGCTTGAACCCTTCGATCCGCTGCTTGTCTCTCAGGGAGTTGATGAAATCATTGGTGAACATCTCTATGGTCAGGTATTTGACCGTCATTTCCGGGTTGTTGGTGGCTACGTAGTGGCCGATGGCCTGTAAAAGATGGGTCTTGCCCAGACCGACGCCGCCGTAGATGAACAGTGGGTTGTAGGCCGCCGCCGGCGCTTCGGCGACCGCCAGGGCGGCGGCGTGGGCGAAACGGTTGCTGCTGCCGATGACGAAGCGCTCGAAGGTATAATCAGCGTTTAGGGGAGGAGTGGAACCAGAGGGTATGCCACCGATCACCGGGCGGGATACCGTCGCGGGTTCGGCCGGCTCGGTCTCCCCGCGGACCCGTGGGGAGATCACGACCCTTACGTCCGTCTGCTCACCGATCACCTCTTCCAGGGAATTCTCGATCAGGGGAAGATAGCGGGTCTCGATAGTATCCTTGGTGAAGGCGTTGGGAGCTGCCAGCAGGAAGGTTTTCTCTTCCATGCCGGCGCTGTTGGTCTTGTCGAACCAGATCTCGTAGGTGGCGCTGCTCAGAGAGCAACGGATGGACTCTTTGGCACGCCGCCAGATGGTTTCCGCATGTTTATCCATGAAATCTCCTCATATAGCTATATCAGGCTTCCCGCTTCGAGGTGATAACACGGCCTGGTTTCCGCAGAATAATCAGCAGCCCGCCCCCAAAGCCGGGCGGCGCAGGAAGTCGTGGCGACGATTCTATAGCCGGTCAGTGGATAAAACAAGGCGGGGGAAGGGGCCGGGACGGCAGAAGTTATCCACAAGGGATGTGGATAACCGGGGGCCGGCCGCCGGAGGAAGGCCGGAGCCGGGCGCGACGTCACGGGCATGGGGGTCATGCAGGTTTGTCCTGCAAGCGACGGTAAAAAAGAGGATATCCACAGGTGTGTAAAGCCTGTGGATATCCCCGGGCGGCTTTGGGGGAAAGGTATTCAGAACTGGCGACGGTTTTGTCGGCGATAAAGGGTTTTCGGGAAGGGAGGAGAAAATAAGACATAATTATTAGTCCCGCAAACCGGGAGTCAGTCACGTGACGACAGTACTTGCGTTCGCCAACCAGAAGGGCGGGGTCGCTAAAACGACCTCCACCCTCAACACGGGCGTTGCCCTCCGTGAACAGCACCACCGAGTGCTGGCAATCGACCTGGACCCACAGGCCAACCTCACCATGTGCCAGGGCATCGATCCGGATACGGTCACCAGAAGCATATTCGATGTCCTGGTCAACCGCGCTCCCATCGAAGACATCATCACCCGCTGCGAAATCGACATCGCCCCGGCCAACATAGACCTGGCCGGCGCGGAGCTGGCGCTGTCTTCGGCGATAGGCCGGGAGCGGTCACTGGAAAAAGCACTGATGTCGGTAAAGCACCATTACGACTACATCCTTATCGATACGCCGCCGTCGCTGGGGCTTCTTACCATAAACGCTTTTGCCGCGGCCGACGGCGTGATTGTGCCTGTACAGTGCGAGTACCTGTCTCTTCGGGGGCTGGCGCAGCTGGAGCGCACGCTGCAGATGATTCGCGAGAACCTCAATCCGGATGTGTACATAACGGGCATACTGCCCACCATGTTCGACGCCCGGACAATCCACGGCCGTGAAGCGATCGAGATCCTCAGGGAGACGTTCGGCGACCGGGTCTTCGACACCGTGGTGAGGAAAACCATAAAGTTCGCGGAGGCGCCGGTTCAGGGCCGGTCCATTATGGCATATGATCCGGAAGGTGATGCCGCAGACACTTATCGAAAACTGGCAAAGGAGTTGCTCAATGGGACATCGAGCGAGCATGAAGGAAGGGGCTCTTTCGAACCTCTTCCGGCCTACGGAGCACATATCTGAGGATACGACCATAGAGGAGAAACGACCGGCTCCCCGCGGGGGCCCGGCGGCACGCGCCGAGACCGCCTATATCGCCTCGATCAAGGTGGTAGGCGTGGGCGGCGGCGGCACCAACGCCGTCAAGCGGATGATCGACGCCGGCATCATGGGCGTCGAGTTTATCGCCGTGAACACCGACGCGCAGGCGTTGCAGGCCTGCGAGGTGGACGTGAAGATCCATGTCGGTGGCGAACTGACCCGGGGTCTGGGCGGGGGAGCCGACCCCAATGTGGGTATCGAGGCCATGGAGAGGAGCCGCGACGAAGTGAAGCAGGTTCTGCGCGGGGCCGACCTGGTCTTTATCACGGCGGGGGAAGGCGGCGGCACCGGTACCGGTGCCGCGCCGGTCATCGCCGGCCTGGCGCGAGAGGTGGGAGCTCTTACCATCGGTATCGTCACCAGGCCGTTCAGCTTCGAGGGCACGCGGCGCAATATCCAGGCGGAAGAAGGTATCCGCAGGCTTCGCGAAGAGGCGGATACGGTGATTATCGTTCCCAACGACCGCCTGCTGCAGGTGGTCAACAAGGAGACCAGCCTGCTGGAGGCGTTTTCCTTGGCCGACGACGTCCTGCGCCAGGGGGTTCAGAGTATCTGCGATCTCATCAATCTTACCGGGCTTATCAATCTCGACTTCGCCGATGTGCGCACCATCATGAGTGGCGCCGGCAGCGCCCTTATGGGTGTGGGGGACGCTTCGGGGGAGAATCGCGCCACCGAGGCCGCCAGGGCGGCCATCGGCTCGCCCCTGCTGGAGACCTCCATCGACGGCGCCCGCGGTATCCTTCTGAACATACGCGGGGGCAGCGATGTCGCCCTGCATGAAGCCAACGAGGCGGCCGGAATAGTAGCCGCCGCCGCCGCCGAAGACGCCAATATCATCTTTGGCACGACGGTTGACGAGGATCTGGGCGATACGCTGCGGGTAACCGTTATCGCCACCGGGTTCGACCGAGACACCGAGGCCCGAAGGCGTCAGCCGGAAAAGCGTTCCCGGGAGACGCTTGATGCCCCGGGGCTCCCGGAAGACTAGGCCGGCCGGCATCCCGGTTGAGCCGGGTCTCAGGGAAGCTCCACCACCACGCAGGTCATAGTCTGGGCTACCCCGTCTATGGACTGTATCTGGGAGACCACTTTTTCACCAAGCTCGCTGACGTCTCCGCCTTCGATGAAGACGATGATATCGTACGCGCCCGTAACCGCATGAGCGCTTTTTACCCCGGGGATTCCCGCCATCTGCTTGCGGGCCTCCCCAGCTCTTCCCGGAGCCGCGTTTACCAGAACATAAGCCGATGCCATGTGTGCCACCTCCTTCGAAAGCGTAGAATGTGCCGGACAATAAACTTATCCTTACAGGAGGCCCGCGTCAATATGACAGGCGCGGGTTCAGGCGGAACCAGCCGGACCGGGGTTCGGCCGACCGAGGCGCCGAGGCCGGAGAACACATGGAAAAGCTGATCGTGAACGCCGACGATTTCGGTATGACCGAAGGGGTCAACCGCGGCATCATCGCCTGCTATCAGCGCGGGGTAGTTACCAGCACCACCCTTATGGTAAACGGCGAGGCGGTCGCCGGGGCGGTGGTGCTGGCGGCGGAACATCCGGGCCTGGGTGTAGGTCTCCACATCAACCTCACGGCGGGCCCGCCCACGCGGCCGCCGCACAGCGTGCGCTCCCTGGTGGGCCGTGACGGCTGCTTCCCGGGGAAGGGAAACATGCTCGTCAGGCTGACCACGGGTGCCATAGACACGGGCGAACTGGAGAGCGAGATAACCGCACAGGTCCAGGCCTGCCGCGCCCTGGGTATCACTCCCACCCACGTCGACAGCCATCATCATATCCATGCTCACCCGGTGGCGGCATCAGCCCTGGCGCGGGTGTGCCCGCCCCTGGGTATCAACCGCATGCGGGGCTACCGCCTGGCGCCGCGGAGCCTCAAGGCACTGGGAATCAGGGCGGCGGCCATGCTGTCCGTTGCCGGCGCCATGCGGGTACCGGACCGGTTCGCCGGCATCGAGGAGATGGGCAGACGCGACATGGCCGCCGCTTTCGACCGGGAGCTGGTCGCAGAAGGCGGCACCCTGGAATTCATGTGTCACCCCGGTTACCAGGACGCGCGGCTGCAACACCTCAGCACATACAATAATCTGCGTCAGGTGGAGATGGAGGCACTGGTCTCACCGGAGGTGAGGCGGGTTGTGGAGGGGTCGGGGGTCCGGCTGGTCGACTTCAGAGGCCTGTGAGGGGGCGGCGCCGGAAAAGGGTCAGTCGTTGAAGTCCCCCGGCTCTACGTTATCCAGGAAATCGCGGAACCGCTCCACTACTTCTTCAACGTCTTCGACATCGTGATCGAACTCGATGGAGTTCTCCTCCACCAGCTGGTCGGAGGCGAATATGGGAGCGTCGGTGCGGACCGCCAAAGCCAGCGCGTCGCTGGGACGGGAATCGATCTCCACCTCGCCCGAGGCCAGGCGCAGAGTCAGCAGCGCGTAGAAGGTATTCTCCCTGAGCTCGGTCACGGTGACCTTGAGCAGCTCCGCGTCCAGCCGGGAGAGGATGGAGGTCATCAGGTCGTGGGTCATGGGTCTGGGCAGATCCGTGCCCTGGAGCTTCATCAGGATGGCAGCGGCCTCCTGGTGACCTATCCAGATGGGAAGGAATTTGTTGGCGTCGGCCGTTTTGAGTAAGATAATCGGCTGCTTGCCGATTACATCAAAACTTATGCCGTACAAGACCATTTTTTTCAACTTGCTCACCCCTGTAGCACCATTATAGAAGAGAGAACAGCCCTTGCCAATTGCCTGCTTTTTCTTTCCCTGAAAGAGTCACAATAACATCTCCCGGGCCGGTGCGCCGGCCCGGGTCCGGACGCCGGCTTGTAAGCGGGTACCCGCTTTGGCTAAACTATCAAGCCGGACACTACAGCGGCGCCGTGGCGGTCGTGGGCGTATAGCTCAGTCGGTTAGAGCGCATCTCTGATAAGGATGAGGTCCCTGGTTCGAATCCAGGTACGCCCACCAGAACATAACCAGGCCGCCTAAACCCTTTCCACGAAGACGGGCACGCTTCCCGGCTCAAGTGCACCAGCGTCCATCCGACGCTGTTCGCCCTCCAGGTCCGTAACCAGCACCGTCCCCTGCAGCTGGTCCGGCAGCGCGCCGGAGCCGGCATCCCAGACAACGAAAACATCTGCGCGCCCGTCATCGAAACCGAACCGGTAAAACCCCGGCGACAACCGCTGGGCGGAGGAGAAACCATCCACCCTGCCTATCAGGGCCCGGTAGGCGCGGTAGGCCTGCTTGGTGGCGCCGGCGGCGACTCCCATTCCGGCTTCCGCCCCCAGGCCGTTGAAGATGATGGCGTTGTGATCGTAATAACCGTTCTCGATACCGTGGTAGCGGTAGTTCTCGTATGGTCTCGCCCAGGCGACCCGGTCGACGCCGGCCGCCAGCATTGTGGTGAAGCGTCTTACCAGCTCGGCCGCCTGCTGTTCCTCGCTTTGCAGGGGGACGCCGGCGGGGGCCACGGGTCCGCCGGTCGTCGCCGTCTCGGTGACCCAGAAACCGGTGGAGTCGCCGAAGCCCCTGGCGGCCAGTAGCTCGCGATACCGTTCCAGCGCCGCCAGCATCTCCTCGTCGGCGCCGGACGGCCCGTAATAGTGCATGTCGAAAACATCGAAGGCCCGGTCGTCCTGAATGCTGGAGAGCAGATCATCATAATAGGCCAGGGCGTCATCGGGCGTGGGGAAACGCGCCGCGACGCCGGCCAGGAGCACCAGGCAGTCGGGGCACTCCTCCCTGACGACCTGTTGCCCCGCGGTAAAAAGGCGTGCGTAGTCCGCCGGCTCCCAGTGCACATTGGGCTCGTTGCCTATCTGCCATGCCCGTATCCAGGGATAACGGTGGATCAAACGCCGGAGTTCTTCCTGAAAACGGGACAGGTCCCCGGGGGCGAAATTGTTGACCGGCCGTGCCGTTCCCACCACCTGTATGCCCAGTAGCCGCATTCCTTCCAGGTGCCCCGGCTCATGGAAACGCCAGCCGTCGAAGGAGAAGTCGATCCTGGCCCAGCCCACCCCCAGGTCCGTCATTATCCCCAGGGAGTAATCCTCGTAATCCGCCAGCGATTCCAGTCCCAGCGCGCCGATCATCGCCGCCGCCGCGCTGGTGGGTACCTCGGCGAGGGAGCCGGGGCTGTAGACGCCGAACCGGTTACCTGCCACCGCCGCCTCTGTACCGCCACCGCCTCCATTGCAGCCGGGTACGGCCAGCACCAGGGCCACAGCCAGAGCGGCCATCGATACAACAGCAAGCGATATCTTTCTATGGTGAAGCTTCATTCTGTAGCCGAGGCTGATCTCCGGGAAGGGTTTCATGCTTGTCCGCCGTTATTGTTAATTACCCGCTGGCCATGGGGGTTAACCGTGGGGTAAAGACCGTTAGGGCTCCTGCCGATGAAAATTAACGGTGGCGCACGCGGTTTTTTGTGTAAATGGATAACCGGCGGTAGTTGTCCAGCTCGCGAGGGGCGGGAAAAGGGAGCACAATGAACGAGGCGGTCTTTTCGTTGGCGCGCACACCGGCAGAGGGTGTTACCGGTGCCGGCAAAGGCAAAAACAGCTGGCACACGTCCGTATTGACCATAATCCTGACACTGGGGACCCTGGGTATCATCCAGGTCCTGCTGGTGCGCACACATCTGCCCCGGGAGATCTATTACCTGGGCTATTTCATACCCATCGGCATCGCCGCCATGCACCTTTCCTGGAGAAGCGCCGTCGAGGTGTCCGTCCTCTCCGTCATCGTCTACCTCGTGGCCGTTGGCCCCAGCTTTGTGGTCCCCGGCGCCGACATGACGGAGTTGGTGACCGAGGCGGTGGGTCACGCCGCCCTGTTCCTGGCGGCCGGGATAGGGTTAAGTACGTACCACTACAAGATCAATGAGGAAAGGAACAAGGCCCTCAACGCGGAAAAGGAGCGAACCCAGAGACTGCAGTTGATGCTGGCGGTGTCTACCACAGTCTCCTCTTCGCTCAAGCTCGACCAGGTACTGCAGGAACTGGCGGTGCGGATAGCCGAGGCCACGGAAGCCACTTTCTGCAGGATCTCGCTTCTGGATGAAACACGCGACCACCTGAGGGTGGTGGCGGCTTATCCGGTGAGGGAAATGGACTGGGAGCCGTCCATAGGCAGGGCGCTGTCGCTTGAGGATCTGCCCGACCACAAGAAGGCGATCGATACCCGGGAGGCGGTGATAGTGGGAGGGCGCCGCCGGGTTCCCGAGCGCGACATATCCGACCAGCAGCGCCGGATGATGGGTGAAGCGTCTTCTCTGCTGCTCTACCCCCTGGTTGTTGACGGGAAGGCCGTGGGGGTGGTGTGCATCGGTGAACAGCGGAAATGGGAGCGGAGCCCCCTGAACCCGGAAAAAACCGCCATCTGCCAGACAATAGTCAACCACGGGGCGAAGGCCGTGGCCCATGCATTCACCCACGAGGCCCTCGAAGAGACCTTCCTCGGCACCATCAGGTCGCTGGCGGAGGCGATAGACGCCAAAGACCCCTCCACTCGCGGTCACTCGGACTGGGTAGCCAAATATGCAGTGATGATAAGCAGACAACTGGAGTTGAGCGAGAAAGAGGTCGAGATGATCAGATTCGCCGGCTACCTGCACGATGTGGGCAAGATCGGCATTTCCGACCGGATTCTCGGCAAGCCCAGCCAGCTGGACCCGGACCAGTGGAAGATGATGAAGAAGCACGCCAGCCTGGGAGCCAAGATACTGGAACCGGTCAAGATTTCATCGGCGATCAAAGCCGCCGTGCGTCATCATCACGAACGCTATGACGGCAAAGGTTATCCCGGGGGGCTTTCGGGCGAAGCCATTCCCCCGGGCGCCAGGACCCTCGCGGTGGCCGATGCCTACGAGGCGATGACCGCCGACAGGCCTTACCGCAAAGCCCTGAACGACGAACAGGCGGTGGAGGAGCTCAAACGTTGCAGCGGCACCCAGTTCGACCCCCTGGTGGTGCAGGCGTTTCTGAAGGCCCTGGGACGGGTCAGCACCCGGATTCCGGAGGCCGATATAGAAGCGGCCGCGGTTTGACCGCTCAGATTTTCGATTCCACCGAAGAACGGCTGTTCTTCAATAGTTTCATCGAATGGAGATAGAGCGGGCTCTTGTTGCTGCGGATGATGTCCGCCCGTCTCAGACTTGCCAGCAACTCCAGCGGGCCGTTAAAGCGGTTGAGCGAAAGCATGGCGGTGCCGACGCCCTCAACCACATGGCAGTCGCTGCCGGCGCCTCCGGGGATGCCGTACTTGCGTGCCAGCCGCCGCGCCTTCTCATTGAAAGATGTAAAAGTTATGCGAGGGTTATATACCTCGATGATGTCGATATCGGCGGCGTTGCGTGCCAGCATCTCGTAGGTCGGTGTCATGTGCAGGGGATCGAAGGGGTGGGGAATATAAACCAGCCCCCCTTGCTGTTTGATGCGGGCGATGGTCTCTTCGGCGGTCAGCCCTTTGGGGATCTCCTCTTTCAGATAGAGCCCTATGATCTCCCCGGAGACGGTCTTTATCTCCTCGCCGACAATCACATGCATGCCCTCAGGGGCTATGGCGGCCGTCTCCAGCGCGCCGCTGATGGTGTTGTGGTCGGTGATGGCCACCGCCTCGATACCGCACTCCTCGCATGCCTCCAGGAGTTGTTCCGGCCGCACCGCGCAATCGGGCGAGTGGCTGGTATGGGTGTGCAGGTCCGCCAGAATGGTGTCACACCGATCCGTTGCCTCGATAGCCTTGTGCGCCGCCGGATGCCGCCGCCGCCGGTATGCCTTTGAATAGGCATCCTCGACCTGCGCGGAGATCCCGTCCCACGAGAGATCCCGGGCTCGGGACACGGCGGAGTGGCCCAGGGAGAGGCGCAGGGACCTGTCGTCCAGTAGATCGATAAGGCTGGCGGCGAGGTTGTAGGAATAGGGGTGGTCCAGCAGGATACCTTCGCTTCCCTCCCGCACCAGCTCGCGGATGCCCCCCTGCCCCGGCAGTATCATGGCATTGGCGGCGGCCATGGCCTCCAGCGCCGCGGTGGCCTGTGCCGGCGTAGCGTAAGGTGCACACAGAATCTCGGATCTGCCGTAGAACCCGGGCAGTTCCTTGCCACTGGCATAGCCGGTAAAGGTCACGCGGTCTCTCAGCCGGCGGGGGATGCTCATTCTGCCGCTACGCAGCAGGGGTTCCCCGGCCACCATGGCCAACTGGAAGGGTGGGAGGTCATCCGGCAGGAGCCGCATGCTGCGGAACAGGAGCGCCAGGGCCTTGCGGGGCTCCCCCCAGGCGGCATACATGACCAGGGGCGCCGGCATCGCTGCCCCGTTGTCCTCCCGGGGCCTGAAGAGACCGGTGTCCACGCCGCTGCCGATGACCTGGTATCCGCCGGGAAAATGTCCGGATACGATGCGGCGAGTGTTCTGCGAGGTGCATATACGTCCATCCAGACGCGAGAAGAACCTCTCGACTACCGGCCGCAGCAGCTGGAAGCTGAGAAAGCGCTCCCCCGCTGTATGGAAGGTCGCCACTACCGGGCAACGGGCCAGTCGTAACGCCGTAAAGGACAGGTTGGGCGGGTACGGCTCGTGCAGGTGCAGGATGTCGAAGTCCTCCCGGGCCAGCAGCTCGTTAAGGTGATCGGTCACGTCCTTGGGCAGGGCCAGGTTGGCGATGGATTCGCTGTAGGGTAGCCGGAAGGTGCCGGATATTTTGAAAAGGCGTCCGGGTTCGTTGTCCTCCTCCGCGGAGGGGACATACATGGAGGCGCCGGTCCTGGCGGAGTCCCGCGCCACCCTCCTGGCCAACCGCGCCCGCTGGCGCGCCGTCCTGGCGGTGTTGCGTTCTTCGGCGGGGGCGATTATGGATACCTCATGGCCCCGCTCTTCCAGCGCTTTGGCCAATCCCCGTACGTGCCGGTTGACTCCCCAGCGCGAGGTCATGGCATAAGGGGTGACCATGCCGATCTTGAGTTGTTCGTTGCTGGTTGCCACGATTAAAAGAGTAACGAAAAGCAGCAGCCGGAGCAACAGAAAGGGGCGCCGCCGGAGGCGGCGCCCCTGAAAAGCAGCCCACCGGACCGCATGTGTGCGCTCGCGGCTACTTCTTTGCCGGGACGAACAGCTGGGCGGTGCCCAGCGCCACCACGACGGCGCCGGCGATGATGAAATACCAGGGCATATTCCTCATGGGCAGTTCGTTGGCCTTCTGAAAGTTCTCCACATTATTGTCCATCACGGTGACGACCATATTGAAGTCCTGTCCCATCCGGTCCATCTCCTGCATGCCCTTGGCCAGCTGCGGGAACTGATCGCCGATCATCTGGTTGAGCTGGTCCTCGGTCATGCCCATGGCCTGGGCGAAGGCGGGAAGCATCTTGTTCATGTCCTCCTGCATGCCGGCGAAGGTCTGCATGTGGACCTGGAAGGTATCCACGTTTTCGCGTGTAAGCACCGGCTCGAAATCAGCCATCATGTCAGCACCCGCCGAGGCCCGGTCGAACATCTGGTAACCGAAGGGCATAATGATCAACAACAGACCGACGACTATGATAATGATTGACAGGATCTTGTTGGCGCCCATGGCGGCCTCCTTGATAATGCATATTAGAATATGCATATTTACCTGATGCTACCCGCAAGATTCGCGGCGGAGGTGACTCTTCCTGCCGGCGGAGTCCGCGGGCAGGAAGAGGAGGGGCTGCTATGGCTGACGGCGGGGGGTTATTCTTCCGGAACTTCTCCGGCGATGAACTCCTCGGTCATGTTGCGGCAGATGTCGTCCGGGTGCTGAACCGGCGGTGATTTCATGAAGTATGACGAGGGGCCCTCCAGGGTACCCGATATGCCCCGGTCCAGCGCCAGCTTGGCGCAACGGACAGCGTCGATGACGATACCGGCGGAGTTGGGGGAGTCCACCACCTCCAGCTTCAGCTCGATATTCAGGGGAACGTCGCCGAAGGAGCGGCCCTCGAGACGGATATAGGCCCATTTGCGGTCCTCCAGCCAGGGGACGTGGTCGCTGGGTCCGATATGCACATTGTCGGCGCCGATATCGTAGTCCAGCAGCGATGTTACAGCGTTGGTCTTGGATATCTTCTTGCTCTCCAGGCGTCCTCGCTCCAGCATGTTCATGAAGTCAGAGTTGCCGCCCACGTTGAGCTGGCTGGTCCTTTCCAGACGGACCCCCCGGTCCAGCATAAGGCTGGAGAGGGTGCGGTGGACGATGGTGGCGCCCACCTGGGATTTGATGTCGTCGCCGATGATGGGCAGCCCCTTCTCGCGGAAGCGTTCCTGCCAGTAATCCTCGCGGCCGATGAAGACGGGGATGCAGTTGACCATGGCGCAACCCGCTGTCAGGATCTGCTCCGTATACCACTTGGTGGCCTCTTCACTGCCCACCGGCAGATAGTTGATCACCACGTCGGTCTCCGTCTCCCTGAGGATGCCGACGATATCGGCGGTGGGGCCGGGCGCTTTCTTGATGATGGGCGCCATGTACTTGCCGATGCCGTCGTGGGTCATGCCGCGCACCACCTTGACGCCGGTCTTGGGCACGTCGGCGAACTTCACCGTGTTGTTGGGAGGCGAGAAGATGGCTTCGGAGAGATCCTTGCCGACCTTGTTCCGGTCGATATCGATGGCGGCGACGAACGTGATGTCACGGATATGGTAGCCGCCCAGGTTCACATGCATCAGGCCGGGGACCGTATCGCTGGTCTTGGCCTTTTTATAATAATTGACGCCCTGTATCAGGGACGACGCGCAGTTGCCTACACCGATGACCGCTACTTTGACTGCTTTGCTCAAGGCATTAACCTCCAGGTGTCTGTTTCCGGGACCGTAGCCGACGCTGTGCGCTCATGGCCCGGTCTGTTTCTTCTGTGCTTCCAGTTCCAGGAACTGGCGCCGTACATGCAATATCCTCTGCAGCACTGTAACGGCGGTAAGCACCGATAAAATATACATTACCACAGCCAGCACGCCAAACCTTTGCAGCGCCAGGCCGATGCCCAACAGCACCAGCCGCTCGGCTCTGGTCATCAGCCCCACCTTGCACTCCCGGCCCAGCGCCTCGGCGCGCGCCCTGGTATAGCTGACCAGGAAGGAGCCGATCAGGGTCGCGAACGTTGCGCCTACAACCCAAAGATCACCCTCGCGGGCATAGAACAGGGCTATGGACGTGAGTACGATACCTTCGCCCAGGCGGTCGAAGGTCGAATCTATGAAAGCGCCCAGGGGGGTTACCTTCTCGGAAAGGCGCGCCACGGCGCCGTCGAGCATATCCATCAGGCCGCCGACGGCGAACACTACGGCGGCGATGAAGAAATAGCCGTACCAGACCAGAAACGCCACAGCTATGGCCAGCAGCAGCCCCAGGACCGTCAGCTGGTTGGGGGTGATCCCGGAGCGGCCGATGGCGGCTGTCATGGGAGTGAACAACCCCCGGGCCCTGGAGCTGTAGCTTTGCCTCAGCTTTTGGATAGGAACCATTCGCAGCACTTTCATTGTCGGCCGCGGAGCGGCCGCTTGCAGGGAATTCTACCAAAAGTGGAGCGGCGGATGCGAGGAGGGGAAATCCGGCCGCCCGGTTGCCGGGTCAGGTCCCCACGTCGATTACGACCGTACTCCCTTCATCGACGACCGAGCCGCCGGCGGGGCTCTGACTCAATACGTTGCCGATGTCGGCCGGGTTGGGCGCCGGGACCGGATTGCTGCTGGCCACCAGCCCGGCGGTGTTGAGCGAGGTGATGGCGGCGGCCTCCGTGTCTCCAACCACCCCCGGAACCGTTACCCGTTGTATCTCCGGCCCCTTGCTGACGACGATACTCACCGAGGAGCCTTCATCCAGGACCTGACCCGCCACCGGGTTCTGGCTGATGACCTGGCCCACCGGGACCGAACCGGAGTAATCGTCAGTGACCGACCCCAGCGTCAGGCCGGCGCCGGCAAGCAGGGCCCTTGCTCCGTCCACGGTCTTGCCTGTCAGCTCCGGCACCGTAACCTGCGCCGGCGGCTCCGCGCCCTTGCTGACAACATATTTCACGGTCGAGCCCGTTTGCACCTCGGTGCCGGCTACCGGGTCCTGGGAGATGACGCTACCTTTCGGTACGCTGCCCGAATAGGCATCCGGCTGCCGGTCGGGGCTGAGCCCGGCCTCTTTCAGCTTGGCCTCGGCGTAACTTTCCGACTGGCCCACCAGGTCCGGCACCTTTACCTTGTTGCTGCCGCGGCTGATCACCAGGCTTACCGTCCCGTCCCGTTTAAGCTTCCTGCCCGCCGCCGGGTTCTGGCTGATGACCTTTCCCGCCTCGACGGCATCGCTGTATTCTTCGGCCGCGGTCTCGACCCTGAAACCTTCCGCCTCAAGAGTCTTCCTGGCCTGGTCCTGCTCCATTCCCACCACATCGGGGACCGCTATCCCCTGGTTGGCGAAGGCGAAGTAATAGGCGCCGGCGACGGCCGCGCCCATGGCCAGGATGGCAAGTATCACCCAGAAATATATGATTTTCCGGCGGCCCTTCTTTCCATCGCCGGCAGCGCCCGGGTGGATCATGGTCTCGTCGCCGGACGCGCTCGCAGCGGTGGCTGCCGCCCCGGCACCCATGGCCGCAGCCGCGGCAGCCGGAGCAATGATCTCGGTCCTGGCTGTATCGTCGTCCGGAAGCGCCGCCGCCACCGGCAGGTCCCGGCGGCAACGCTCCAGGTCCGCCATGAATTCCTCAGCGTGCCTGTACCGGTTCGCCGGATCCTTCGCCAGGGCCTTCATAACCACCGCGTTCAGGTTGTCCGGTATCTCCGGGTTCAGGGCCTGTGGCGGCACCGGCACGTCGCTCAGATGCTTGAGGGCGATGGCTACCGGGTTCTCACCTTCGAACGGAACCCGGCCGGTGAGCATCTCATACAGCACGATCCCCAGGGAATAGAGGTCTGACCCCTGCTCCACCGCCAGCCCCTTGGCCTGTTCGGGCGAGAGGTATTGGGCGGTGCCGATAATGGAGCCGGTCTCGGTCATGCGGGCGGCGGAGCCTGCCCGGGCGATGCCGAAGTCGGTGACCTTGACCTGGTCACGGCCGTTGATGATGATGTTATGGGGCTTGATGTCCCGGTGGATTACGTTGTTTTCATGAGCGAACTGCAGCGCCTGCAGTATCTGTTCGGAGATGTCGATGGCCGGCGCCGGCGCCAGCGTGCCTCTTTCGGAGATGACCTGTTTGAGGCTCCTGCCCTCCAGGTACTCCATGGCGATGTAGTAGCTGCCGTCGGCCTCACCCCGGTCGTAGATACTGACGATGTGGGGATGGTTAAGGCCGGCCGCGGACTGGGCCTCACGCCGGAAGCGCGCTACGAACTCATCGTCGTCCGCATAGCGTTGGTACAGGATCTTGATGGCCACCTCGCGGCCCAGGTGGGTGTCACGGGCCAGGAAGACGTCGGCCATACCGCCGCTTCCCAGCCGGCGGATGATCTCGTAGCGATTGTCGATTATGTCAGGCATGTCATCTTCAAGGGTTCTCGGTTACCGCGATATATTATATGACGATTATATGACGACCGGGAGCTCTGTTCCCTCCACATATAACCTGCGCGCCCCGCGCGCTCCAATCCCGGGTATCTGCGGCTCACAGGCCTAGCGCCGCCAGGATGGTTTTCAGGGCTACCGGCCCGGAGATGCCGCCGAAGGAATCGGCGTCCTCCACCACCACGGCGATGGCCACCTGGGGGTCCTCCGCCGGAGCGAAGCCGACGAACCAGGCGTTGGGCCCCCGGCCTTCCACTTCGGCGGTCCCGGTCTTGCCGGCTATCTGCACCTTGTCCGTCTTCAGCCTGGATCCCGTACCCTCGTTGACTACCTTGATCATCATGTCCTTCAGGTCGTCGGCCGTCCCGCTGCTGACGGGCTTCGCCAGTTCCCGGGGCTGGCCCTGCCTGATGATGGTGCCGTCAAAATCGGCAACGCTATCCACCACATAGGGTTTCATCATCCGGCCGCCGTTGGCGATGGCCTGGGCGATCATCGCCATCTGCAGCGGCGTCACCTGCAGGTTCTCCTGACCGATGGCCATCCAGGCCACCTGTACCGGGTCCATGGCCGCCTCCGGTGACATCAGTTTCCCGTCCTGGTAACGACCGCTGGCCATGATCTCATCGGCCGGCAGTTCGAAGGGGGGCTTGCTGTACAGGCCGAAAGCCTGCATGTATCTGATCAACGTTTCCTGGCCCAGCCGGTCACCCACCTGGGCGAAGGTGGTGTTGATTGATTGCGAGAAAGCCTCGGAAAGGTCGTGGTCACCGAAGGGCAGGTCGCGCCAGTTGCGGATCGTATTGCCATAAATATCTATACTGCCCTTGTCGTCCTTGAACTTGCTGTCGGGCTGGAACGTCCCCGTATCCAGGGCGGCGGCGGTGGTTATCAGCTTGAAGGACGAACCGGGGGTATAAAGCCCCTGGGTGGCGCGGTTCAGCAGGGGAGCATCGGCGTCGGCGTTGAGCTGGTCCCAGTTCTCCTCCAGCAGGTTGGGGTCGTAAGTGGGCGTGGACACCATGGCCAGCACCGCGCCGGTCTTCACATCCAGGACCACGATGGCGCCACGCTTGCCCAGGTCCTGCATGGCGCTGAGTGCGGTGCTCTGTATCCCGGGGTCGAGGGTCAGTTTCAGGTCGGCGCCGCGGTTTTCTTTTCCCGTCAGGGTGTTCAGCGCGTTGAGCAGCTCCACCTCGTCCGCTGTTCCCGTGAGATAGTCATTCCAGGAGCGCTCCAGGCCCGTGCGGCCGTAGATGGGGTCGCTGTATCCCAGCAGGTGGGCCGCCAGGTCCCCCCGGGGATACACCCGGTAATAGAGATCACCCTCGCGGCGGTTGGTGGCCAACTCGCCGCGGACGTTATCCAGTATCAGACCCCGCTCGATACGCATCTGGGCGAACACCTTGCGAGTGTTGTGCGGGTTTTCCGCCAGGTTCTGCTCCTGAACCACCTGCCACCAGGCGAGCACGGCAACCAGGCCGCCGAACATCAGCACCATCAGGAAGAACAGCTTGCGGATGGAAGAGTTCATGACGCCTGCTCCGCATTGGTCCGGTGGCTGATGAGCAGCAGCAGCGCCAGCGACGCGTAGTTGGCGACGATGGAACTGCCACCGTAGCTGACGAAAGGCAGGGTGATGCCCGTGAGCGGTATCAGTTTCATGACGCCGCCGAGGATGACGAAGGTCTGCAGGGCCAGTCCGGCCGACAGGCCGACCGCCAGCAGCTTGGAAAAACCGTCATCGGAGGTGATGGCGATCTTGAAGCCGCGGTAGCAGAGAAGCATAAACAGGATGATGAGGGCGGTGGCGCCCGCCAGGCCAAGCTCCTCGGCGATGGCCGAGAAGATGAAATCAGTGTGTAGCGCCGGGATAATCGGCTCGCCGCTCTGGAACAGCAGATAACCCTTGCCCAGCCCCGTACCGAACAGGCCGCCGTCGCCGATGGCGAACAGTGACTGCACGATCTGATAGCCGGACCCGGCGGCGTCGGTCCAGGGGTTGAGCCAGATATCGACACGGGTATGGACGGTATACTTGATGTTATAGGCAAGGATGGCGCCGCCGGTGAACAGGATGCCGCCCAGCATCGGGTAGGCGAGGCGCCCGGTGGCCACGTAGGTCATCGCCAGGAAGATACCGAAGAACAGCAGCGAGGTTCCCAGGTCGTTCATCAACAGCAGCAGGGCGAAGGAGAGCCCCCACATGGTCACCAGGGGCAGCAGGTGCTTGAGGTCGGGCATGGGGATGCCCAGGAAGCGCCAGGTGGTGGTGGAAAGCAGTTCCCGCTTGCTGTTGAGGTAGCCTGCGAGGAATATGGTGATCAGCACCTTGGAGAATTCTCCCGGCTGGATGGAAAGGCCGCCGAAGCGTAGCCACAGACGCGCACCATTGATCTCGCTGCCGAAGATGATGGTCAGGGCCAGCAACAGAACGCCCAGCGCCCCCAGCAGGTATATGTAATCGTCCAGCTTGCGGTAGTCCCGGAGGAAGACGACGATGGCGGCGAACAGTCCCAGCCCCACCATCAGCCATTTTGTCTGAGCGGCAGCCAGCCCCGGATCGATACGGTAGATCATCATGATGCCCAGGGCGGACAGCAGCGCGGCCAGGGGCAACAGGTAGGGGTCGGCGTGAGGGGCGGCCACACGGAGCAGCAGGTGAGCGCCCGCGAAAAGACCGATAAAAAACAGTCCGTAGGTCAGGGATCCGGCGTTGATCTGCTCCGACCGGGCGGCGTAAACACTGGCGAAGCCGACGAGCATCAGCAGCAGCACGGGAAGGAAGTTCACAAGCTCGCGGCGGCGCTCCATCAGTAACCGCCTCCCGTCGCCGTCGCCGAGGGTGCCGTGTCTGTGGCGGAGCCGCCGCCGAGGCTGTCCTGTTCCTGCCGCCGCCGGTCGGTCTGCCGGCTGTAATTGTCGACCACCTGTCGGGCTCCCTCCAGGGATCTCAGATCATGCCTGTCGATGCGTTCTCTTTCAAAAGGCTCCAGGTCATCCATCCTGATCGTGCTTATGCTGTAGGCTGACGAGAAGGAAAGGGGTCCCATGTCCACCGGCACGCCCCGGTATATGGACACGTAGCCGCCGTGCGCCCCCACGTAGTAGATATTGCGGTTGATCAGCCAGGCACCTCCCGTGAGCAGGGCTATGGCTAACGCCAGGGCCAGGGCCCGGCCGGTGCGGGTGCCCAGCCGGGAACGGAAACCTCCGGAACCGGTGTGGTGGTGTTCCTCCGGGACAGAGGACAAGACCGTGGTCTCATCCTCACCGGGAGAGAACAGGATAACGGTTATGTTGTCGCGGCCGCCGTGGGTGTTGGCGGCATCAACCAGGCCCGCCGCCGCCTGCTCCAGGCTCTCCTTCCCGCCGATGATGGCGGCAATCTCCTGATCCGGCACCATGGAGGTCAGGCCGTCGCTGCAAAGCAGGAAGATGTCTCCCGGCTCCCAGTCGACGCTGGACGTGTCTATCTCGACTTCCGGCTCGATGCCCAGCGCGCGGGTGATGATGCTCCGCTGGGGATGCGTCTCAGCTTCGGAAGCGCTGATCTTGCCCTGACGCAACATCTCGCCCACCAGGGAATGGTCCTCGGTGAGCTGCTCCAACTCCCCTCCGCGCCAGCGGTAGGCGCGGCTGTCGCCTACATGGGCGATGCCCACCGAGTCGCCGGACACCGCCGCCGCCGTGACCGTTGTGCCCATCCCCGAGCGTTCTTCGTCGTCGGCGGCCATCTCATGGATGCGCCCGTTGGCCGCGCGGATGAGCGCCGCCAGCTCCGCCTCGGGCGCCGCCGCCGGCGTGAAATCCTCAAAGGGGCGGATCGCCTCGCCGGAGGCGATCTCGCCGGCCCGGGCTCCCCCCATGCCATCGGCGACAACGAACACGGGAGGTCGTGCGAACAGTGCGTCCTCGTTGGACGAGCGCACCCTCCCGGTGTTCGTGGCTTTGGCGAATGAGACAGGCATAGTCCGGCGTCGCGGTTCCCGGGGCTTCATTCCTCGTAACGGAAGACGGTGTCACCGATGATGACTTCCTGCCCCGGCTTTATCTGGTGTTCACCTTCCAGCCGGCGGCCATCGACAAAGGTGCCGTTCAGGCTGCCCAGGTCCTCAAGGATAAAGAACTGCTTGCGCGGGAAGAGCCGCGCGTGTGTCTGGGATACGAATTCGTCCGGCAGGACTATATCGCTGGCGGCGGACCGGCCGATGGTGGCGCCGTCCTTGAGCTTGAAGATGAGGCCGTTCTCGATAACCTTGCTGTGCTGGACCACCAACCTTGGCTTTAGGCGGGTCACCATGTCTTCGAACTCCCTGGTGCCGCCGCCGGCCACGGCGGGTGCCGCCGCCGGTTTGGGGGTGCGTGACCGCTGGTGCGGCGGTTCGGCCGCCGACGGTTTGGCGGAGAGCGCCGCCGGTTCCGCTCCGTGCGAGAGGTCCCGTGCCAGGCGCCGCACGATGATGAAGATGAACAGGTAGAGCAGCACCAGAAAAAGGATCTTGAATCCGAACAGGACGGGCTCTAACATAGCTGTCGCTCGAACCTCACTCTCGTTGTTCCCATGGTTATCAGGTCACCGTTCTTCAATGCCTTGCTCTTGACCTTCTTGCCGTTTACATCGGTGCCGTTCAGGCTCCCCAGGTCCACGATGACATATTCACCGTCCTGCTGTCTCAGTTCCGCGTGATTGCGAGAGACGTTGGGATCCGCCAGGACCAGGTCCGCCTGCCGGCCGCGGCCGATAAGCACCACCCGCTTGTTGACCTCGTAGGCCTTGCCGCCGGTGTTGAGCGTAACTCGCTCATGGGCCAGATCCAGACGCCCCGCCTCTTCGGCGCTTACGGACATGGTTCCATCCGCCGCCGCCGCCGGACGGTAAACGACCGTCTCTCCCCGGGCGGCGTCCGCGGACGCCGCCGCCGGCGCCGGCTCCGGGCCGGAGACCATGCGGGTAGCGATGCCGAACTCACCTTCCTCCAGGTCCTCGTCGGTTTCGAAAAGGATGACCGGGTGGCTGATCAGTTCATACCTCTCGCGCCGGGCATTCTCCACCAGGTACTCAACCAGGTCGCCGGCCAGGCGGTCCTGGTAGGCTTCGAACTGGGCGGCGTCTTCCGGTGACAGGAACAGGGTATATTCGTTGGGAGCATAAACCCTGGACACGCTGATGACTTTGTGGTTTTCCATCTCCTTAACCAGCTTTCGTGCCAGCTCCACCGGTTGTACCGGTGATTTGAAGGCGCGGCTGAAGCTGCCCTCGAACAGTCCCTGGATTTTTTCCTCAAGTCTCTTCAGTACACTCATGGGGAAGGGGGGGCCGGTGTTTTGCGCTGGGAGATATCAACAGAAGCACGAACTGGATTATAACGCAAAGTGTGAAAGTTTTCAGGAAGGGACCCAGCGGTAACCGGTAGGACGGCGCCAGGTAGGGTAGGGAGAGATAGCCCGCCAGCAGCAGGGCGTTTGCCAGCAGCAGGCCCGACAGGTCCGCCAGCAGGTTTCGCCGGCGTATCAACAGTGCCGCCGGAAGCGCCGCCAGTAACCAGATGACCGGCTGCAGCGCCAGCACCGGTTGCTGTATCACCGGCTCGGCCAGGATGCTGAGCGCCTTCCACGGGCTGTAGACGTCCTGCAGCGCGGCCGGGTTCCAGTTATTGGCGACACCCAGGTAGTCCAGGGGGCTGGAGCCGCTTGCCAGTTGCAGGCCTGTCAGCGCCACGGCGCCGAGGAGCGCCAGGGCCAACCCCCGCCTGAACCTGCCGGCGACGCCGGCGGCAGCCGGGTAGACCAGCCCGATGCCCATGTATCCCAGGCCGGCGGCCAGGATCGGCAGCAGCGCTGAACGTGGCCGGCCCGGTACCATGAACAGGTAATAGGCGGCGGCCGCCGCCGCCAGCACAACTCCCAGGCCCGGGGAGAAGAAGGCGGCGGGCAGGATCATGATGGCTGACAGCACCACCGGACCGATGCGGGGCAGTAGCGCTTCCAGCACCGCCACCCCGGCGATCAGCCCCAGGGACCAGCCTTTCGGATAGAGTGTCGTATGGGAGACCACCGCCCAGGCGGCCAACGCCGCCAGGGCGGCGTTGGCCGCCCGTGGCGCCACAAACGAAAGCCTCCCGGCCACTTCGTTATAGACAGACGGATGGTTTGCATCGGTACGCCGCAGTACGGCGGTGGCTTGTTCGTCATCGGAAAAGTCCGGCAGCAGGCGCTCGATGCCGGCGGCGAAAGCGGTCAGATCCAGCCGCAGCGCCGGGTCCGGGTCCATGGCCGCCTCCACCAGCAGGGACAGATCTTCGGTCAGGTCGGGGCGTACATGGCTCAGGGGCAGGGCGCCACCCTGAACCCGGCCGACGGTCTCAGCCGCCGTGACGGCGCGGAAGGGGTTGGACCCCGCCAGGCATTCATACAGTGTCAGCGCCGTGGAGTAAGTGTCGGTGCTGCTGTCGACGGTGCGTCCGTCCGCCTGCTCCGGGGACATATAGGCCAGGGTACCGACCACGTCTCCCTGACGGGTGATCCGCTGGGTGTTTTCCAGCTGGGCGATGCCGAAGTCCATCACCTTGACTTCGTACGGGTCGGTTGCCGACAGCATGATGTTGTCCGGTTTGATGTCACGATGGATGACGCCGCGCTCGTGCGCGTGGCCCAGCGCGTCCAGCACCTGCAGGGTTATCTCCAGGCAGTCCAGATCCGAGAGGGACAGGGAGGAGATGCGGTTGGCCAGGGTCTTGCCCTCGACCAGTTCTGAAACCAGGTAAACATTGTTTTCATCCTCGGCCAGTTCGAAAACAGTGACTATGTTGGGATGGCTCAGCTTGGCGGCGGCCCGCGCCTCACGCGCCGCCCGGTCTGTGAGCTCGTCGATACGCTGCACGACCTTGACTGCTACCAGGCGCTCCATCTTGTGATCGCGTGCCCGGTATACAGTGGAAAAGCCACCACGCCCGATGCGTTCGAGCAGTTCGTAGCGGTTGAGGACCAGAGGCCTGGGCCCGTTTTTTCTCATGGTCAGCGTATCCAATGGTGAGGTCTCCCGGCTGGAGCGGTCGTGAACCTTTTCTGCGCTGCCGGTATGATTCCTCCAGCGGCCGGCTCCGGCCCGGAAGCTTGGCATCAGCGCGACTATCCGCTAATCTTACTAGGATTTTCAGCGGCCGGCTCCGGCCGGGCGGATTAGTCTGGACATGCAACCCTGTGAATGGGAGGAACATGAAAGGCAAGGGATTAATACTGGGCGCGGCTATCGTGATTGTCGCAATGTCAACCGTGCTGGCCGGGTGCGGGTCGGATACCAAGCAGGCCAATTCCCTGGTGAGGGAGGCCGGCGATCTCGCCGGTACGGCTCAGGACAGGATGACTGAGATAGGCAAGCTGTTGCAACAGGCCTCGGACCAGCTCACGGATGGCAATATAGAGGAGGAAAAGGCCAGCCTCGACCAGGCACAGGTGCTCATCGACCAGACCATCGCCGACCTGGAAAGCGCCAAATCCAAGGTCGACGAAGCAGCGTCACTGGATATAAGCGATGCCTTCCGCCAATATCTGGAGGCGAAAAGCAAGGTGATGGAGGGCGGCGTCAACATGATGAATGCCAGCCGTGAGCTTACCGCGTTGCTGCAGGCGGACCCGGGCCTGGAAAGACCGGAGACGCTGGAGCAGGTCAACGCGCTCCAGGAGCAGGTTCTGGAGTTGAACCAGCAGGTCCAGGCGGCGGAGGCGGAGGCACAGCGCATCGCTGACGAGAATAAAGACGATATCGGTACCGACTAAGACCCGCGCCAGCCTTGCTTTGATAACTTTTGCCTGTGTTATAATACAGGCGCTTTGAAAGAAGGCGGCATAACTGCGGAAAAACACTGTGAGCAGGGGTTCTTATCACGGAGGCAGGCCGCCTTTTCTTTCGCCTGTCATTCCGGGCGAGTGGTGGAACTGGTAGACACGCTAGGTTCAGGGTCTAGTGCTCTTGCGAGCATGGGGGTTCAACTCCCCCCTCGCCCACCAAGGTCTGGCTAAAACGGCAGTTTGCATGAAAGGAAGAACCAGGTGTCTTTCTTTGAGGATGATGAAGAGCAGCAGCTAGAGGAAGTTACCGAGGCAAGGAGCAGGACGCGTTCGCGGGGTCCCTCGGGCCAGTCACCGCTGGTACGTGTTCTGCTGATCCTGGTGGCCGTCATCGTGCTGGTACTTATAACCAGCCTGGGTATCAAGAGTTGCCTCAACAAGAAGAAAGTCAACGCATACCGGGAATATTTCGACCAGGTCGGCGCGGTGGTCGTGGAGTCGGACGCCATCGGCAAGGAGCTGTCCGATATGATGCAGAAACCTGATGAGAACGTACGCCAGGCCCTGGAGGGGAAGCTGGCGGAGTTTCAGCAGAAACAGGACCAGCTGGTGGAGCAGGCCAAGGCCATCGAACCTCCGGACAAGTTCAAACAGGAGAACGAGTGGTTCGTAGCCAGCATGCAGGTACGCTCACGCGGTCTCAACGGGCTGCAGCCCGCAATGCTCAACGCCATCGAGGCCACCGATAACCAGATCGGCGCCGCGCAGGTCTCCCACGAGATGCTGATATTCCTGTCCAGCGATGTTATCTACGATGAATTCTTCTATCGCCCCTGTCAGGAGAAGTTGAAGGGAGAGGATATCACCGACATCAAGGTGCCCCAGTCCAAGTTCCTGGCCGATCCAGCCCTGGCCAGCCAGCAGTCGGCGGTTACGATACTGGAGAGGTTGAAGGGTGGCACCGAACAGGTCTCCGGGCTGCATGGGGTGGCAATCAGCAGCGTCAAGGCGTCGCCCAGCGGCATGACCCTGTCCGCCGACGGTGAGAACAGTCTCAAGGCCTCGGACTCCCTCACCTTCGAGGTCGAGATTGAAAACCAGGGTGAGGCGACCGAGAACGATGTGCTGGTGAGCCTGAGCCTCACCTCTCCCGGCCAGCCGACGCCGCAGAAGGTAGATGGCTATGCCGATACCATCGCTCCCGGGGAATTCAAGACCATCGAACTCACGGGCCTGGCCGCCGAAGCCAGCAACCAGCCGGCACTGCTACGGGTCGAAGTGGGCCCGGTGCCCGGCGAAGCCAATACGCAGAACAATACAGGCGAATACACAATCATCTTTAGTTAGGGTTAGCGCCGGAGGCGGCAGATAAACGCTTTCATCGAAAATCACCTGGCGCTGGCCTGGGCCGTTGCCATCGCTCTGGGCCTGCTGGCGCTTCTGTTGGGGGCTTACCTGCTCAGGACCCTCAGGTTGTATCGCCGTGACCAGAAGCTGGTGATGGGCGAGGGGCGGCAGCGGGACCTGGTGGCCCATGCCCGGGCGCTGCAACAGCGGGTAGATGGTATCAACCAGGATTTCAACTGCCTGAAGGAGGAGCTGAAGAATACGGAGCGCCGCCTGGGCGCCTGTCTCACCTTCCGCAGCGTGGTCCGCTACGATGCCTATCGCGACCTCAGCGGCATGCAGAGCACATCCGTGGCCCTGCTGGACGCGCAGCTCTCCGGCGTCATCATCAGCGCCATCCAGTCCCGTGACCACGCGCGGATCTACGTGAAAGAAGTGCGCCACGGCGAGAGCCTGGAGAAACTGTCACCGGAGGAGATCCAGGTACTCAAGGAAGCGATGGGGTTACGGACCGGGAAGGACAGCAGGGAGGTCGTGGGCGGCGGTGTCTGAGCAGCGAAAGATAGGTTTTCTGGGGCCGGCGGGCACCTGGGCGGAAGAGGCGCTTCATGCCAACGTCCCGCTGGCGCCGGGCGAAACCAGGCCCTATCCCTCGGTCTACGATGTCATAGCCGCCGTATCCCGCGGCGAAATGGACGAGGGCATCGTTCCCATAGAGAACTCACTCGAGGGGTCGGTGAGCGCGACCCTGGACATGCTGGCCTTCGAAGTGGAGAATATCCTCATCAGCCGGGAGATAGTCCATCCCGTTCGGCACTGTCTGATCGCGCGCACCGCTTTACCGCTGGGCAGCGTCGAGAAGATCATCAGCCACCCCCATGCCCACGCGCAGTGCCGCCGGTTCGTGCGCGACCGCCTGCCCCGGGCGGAGACTGAAGCCGCCAACAGCACCGCCGAGGCGGTAAAGATCGTCAGTGGGTCGGAGAAGTGCTGGGCCGCTATCGGCAGCAGGCTGGCGGCGGAGAACTACGGCTGCGTAGTGTTGAGCGACGACATCGAGGACCATGCCGATAACCAGACGCGGTTCGTCATGCTGGCCACGGACGAGGCCCCCCAGAACCTGGACCGGCCATACAAGACCTCTATCGTCTGCGCCATCGCTCACGATCAGCCGGGAAGCCTGCTGCAGATCCTGCAGGAGTTCGCCGATCGTGACATCAATCTGACCAAACTGGAATCGCGTCCCTCGAAAAAGGGTCTGGGAGACTATATATTCTTCATCGATATGGAGGGAAAGAAGGATGATAAGGCTATCGCCGGCGCCCTGGAATCCCTCCGGAGCAAACTGGCCTCGGTGAAGATGCTGGGTTCCTATCCACAGGGTTGAGCCGTGGCCGGTAAGCGACTGGATGCGGGCTCGTTCCAGCTGCCGGTGGATGACATCCGCCGGGGCTTTTACACCGACGCCTACTTCAACCGCACCAAACAGATACTGGAAGCCGCCGGCGAGCATCCGCAGGTGGTGATGCAGGTGTTTCAGCGGAATGAAGCGGTGCTGGGGGGGATGGACGAAGCGCTGGCCGTACTGGAGCTTTGCAGCGGCCGCGACAGCGGTGATGGCTGGGATACGGGCCGGGACCGGCTGGAGGTGCGGGCTCTCGGTGACGGTGACAGCATCTCCCCTTGCGAAACGGTAATGACCATCGAGGGGGATTATTCCCTGTTCGCTCATCTGGAGACGGTCTACCTGGGCTCTCTGGCGCGTGGTACCCTCATCGCCAGCAACGTACACCGGGCCGCGGCCGCCGCCGCCGGCAAACCCATACTTTTCTTCGGCGCCCGCCACGATCATTACAGCGTGCAGCGGGTGGACGGCAACGTCGCCCGCCTGGGAGGGGTCAGCGACGTATCCACCGACGCCCAGGGCGACCTGTGGGGCGCCAAGGGCATGGGCACCATCCCCCACAGCCTGATAGCCGCCTACGGCGGCGACACGGTACGGGCCACCCGGGCCTTCGCCGACACCTTCCACCCCCGGGTCAGGGTGATAGCGCTGGTGGACTTCCACAATGATTGCGTGGGGACATCGCTTGCCGTGGCGCGGCAGCTGAAAGACAGGCTCTGGGGTGTGCGTCTGGATACCGCCGCCAGCCTGGTGGATTGCAGCCTGCAGCAGGATATGGGCTATTTCCAGCCTACCGGGGTCCAACCGGAACTGGTATTCAAGGTGAGGGAAGCGTTGGACCGGGAACGATATGACCAGGTGAGCATAGTGGTCAGCGCCGGCTTCGATGCCGGCAAGATCGCCAGGTTTGAACAGGCCGGGGCGCCGGTTGACGCTTACGGAGTAGGCAGCAGCCTGCTCCGGGGCCAGAATGATTTTACCGCCGACGTGGTAATGGTCGATGGGAAGCCATGCGCCAAGGTGGGACGCTGGTTGAGGCCCAACCAGCGGCTGGAAACGGTCGGTTAACAGATACGAGGTGATTTGCATGTCCCGCGCCGTGATCGTAGTGGACATCCTCAACGGTTTCTGCAGGTCGGGGAACCTGGCCAGTCCCCGACTGGCAAAGGTCATCCCCCCTGTCAAAGAGCTGCTGGAGCGCGAGACCGACGCCGGCTCCAGTCTCATATTCCTGGCTGATACCCATGTTCCCGATGACCCCGAATTCCGGACGTTTCCGCCCCACTGTATCGCCGGCTCGGGAGAGGAGGAAGTCGTGGATGAGCTCCAGCCATTCCTGGAGGGGGCGGCGCTCATAACCAAGAGCCGCTATTCAGGCTTCTACGAAACCGGCCTGGAACAGGAGCTGGGACGGATAAACCCGGATGAAGTCCTGGTGGTCGGCGTGTGCACCGATATCTGCGTGATGTATACAGTTGCCGGCCTGCGCAACCGCGGTTACCGGGTGACCGTGCCCGGCGACTGTGTCGAAACCTATGACGCACCCGGACACGACGCGGAGCAGATAAACCGTTTCGCTCTCGACCATATGCGTGACATCCTGGGCGCTCGCGTAGAATAAACGGGCGCAGCAGGCACGGGGGCCGGACTACCTAAACTAATGCCGACCGATGCCGACTAGTCCCTTAGAAGCATTCTGAGATCATGGTATTCCGTGCCATGCGGAGCTCATACATCACCCATGGGGCGGGAAACTACAAGGGGCGCGAGGGCGAATGGGTAAAATCTGGGGCAACCCCTTTTTCAGCAAGCTTAGCACCAAGATGGTGGCCGGCTTTATTGCCGTAGTCGCCATATTCGCCACCCTCGGTTTTATCATCTCCCATGAAGCAGCCGACCTGAGGAGCGCTTCGGACAAGGCATTGCAAAGATCGGAAGCGGTTCAGCATCTGCAGCAGTCGGAGCTGGCTCTGGCCGATCAGGTACAGGACCAGTATGAGCTTATCGTGGAGAACGACCTGAGCAAAGTGGCGGACTTCCTCGAGGCGCGCTCCCTCCGCCAGGGCGCCCTCTCCGAAGCAAATGCTCACGCGGAGACCGCGCAGGAACAGGAGCTGCTGGCGCGGATGGAGGTAGCAGCCAACCGGTTCGACGACCTGTTTATCAACAGTGTCGTCCCGGAGATGCGGGCCGGCGATCCGGACGGCGCCATCGAGAAGGAAAAACAGGCGGATGAACAGCGGAACGCCATCAGCAACTATAACGCCGTGCTGGCAGCCAGCTTCAATAACCGCAACCAGCAGGCTCAGGCCGAAGTGGAGAAAGCATCGAGCGGGCTTCGCAGCTATTTCCTGTTTACGGCCCTGCTCGGGCTCAGCCTCAGTCTGCTGATCACCATTACCGCGGCCCGGCGGTTGTCACGGCCGGTGCAGGAGCTGAAGGACGCGGCGGCGGCCATGGTGGCGGGCGACCTGGAGCGGCGCGTCCAGGTCAATACCCATGATGAGATAGCGGAACTGGGCCATGCCTTCAACCGCATGGCCGACGCCGTTCAGCATGAGATCGAACAGCTCAACAGCCTGTCCGATATCGCCCTGGCCATCAGCTCCGAGCTGAACTGGGAGCAGGTGATCGATACCGTTATGGACAAGGGGCTGGCCCTGACCGAATCCCAGGCGGCGGCGGTGGTGCTGTATGACGAGGAGAAACAGGCGTTCGCCGACACCTATACCAAGGGCCTCAGCGACGAGTTCGTCAGCAGGATGCAGTTTCGCGAGGGAGGGCTGGCCGACGAGTGCCTGCTGGGAGACTCGGCGGTCTTCAGCGACGATCTGGATGCCAGGCACCGTCTCAGCGACCTGGCCCGGCGCGAGGGTATCAGGGCCTTTATCTGCCTGCCGCTAAAGGTACGCAAGAAACGGCTCGGGGTGTTCTATGTTTACAGCAAGGAGGTGGAGGCCTATGGCCGCGACGAACTGTCGGTTCTGACCATACTCTCCAACCAGGCGGCTATCGCCATCCAGAACGCGCAGATGCTGGAGCGCAGCCAGGAAGAGGCGGTGACCGACGGTCTCACCGGCCTCTATAATCAGCGCTTCTTCTACTCGCGCCTCGAGGAGGAGATGGAGCGTTCATCACGCAACCAGAAGCCGGTATCGGTCATCTTCTGCGACCTGGACCGGTTCAAGAGTTTCAACGATATCAACGGCCACGCTCTGGGCGATATGGCGCTGAGGGAGGTGTCGCGCCTCATCACCGAGTCCAAGCGGGCCATCGATATCGCCGCCCGGTACGGTGGTGAGGAGTTCGCCCTTATCCTGCCGGAGACGGACAGCTCCGGCGCCCAGATAATCGCCCATCGCATCCGGCGCCGCATCGCCGGTTTCTCCTTTGAGTCCCGCTCCAAGGCCAGCTCGATGTTGACCGCCAGCGTGGGGCTTGCCGGCTACCCCAACGACGGCCAGCAGGCCAACGAACTGGTGGATAAGGCCGACTGGTCCATGTATTTCAGCAAGAGGCAGGGGGGAAATCGCGTGACCCTGTTCCACGAGGAGTCCGGTGCTTATGAACGGACCTCGCTGGAGGACCTGGTTCGCGAAGAGCTGCACCTGGCGGCGGTCCAGGTCATGGCGGCGTCGGTGGACGAGAGCGCCACCCACGAACCGCAACACGCCGAATCGGTGGCGCGGCTGGCCTCCAGCATCGCCGCCAGCATGAAGATGGATGAGGAGGATATACATCGCATCCGGGTAGCCGGGTTGCTGCACGACGTGGGTCTGGTCGGTATCCCCGAAGAGATAATCAACAAACGCGGCAGCCTTACCGCGGAGGAATGGCGCCGTATCAAGGAGCATCCGGAGGTCAGCGAGGCCATCCTCAAGCATATCAGCAGCCTGGAGAGCTTCCTGCCGGTGGTGCGCCATCACCACGAGCATTACGACGGTGCCGGATATCCGGACGGTCTTTCCGGGAACAATATACCAAAAGGCGCCCGCATCATCGCCGTAGCCGACGCCTTCCAGGCGATGACCGCCGATCGTCCCTATCGCAAGGCGATGACAGTCGGGCAGGCGCTGACTGAGTTGCAGCTGGGCGCGGGGACCCAGTTCGACCCCGACGTGGTCGCCGCCTTCATCGCCGTACTCCAGCCCTCCCAGGCCAAGGCTTCCTGAGAGCGCTATTCACCTTCCTTCAAGGTCAGGCTGGCCAGCGACACCAGCAGCACCCCGAAAGCGATCAGGGTGAAGAACGGCGTCAGCACGTTGAGGAAGCTACCATTCCTTATCAACACCTCACGCAGAACGTCCGCGGCGTATCGCAGGGGCACAAGGTAGCTGAGCCACTGAAGCGTCCGGGGCAGGTCGGCTACCGGTATGGCGATGCCGGACAGCAGCGCCGCCGGTACGGCTACCAGCGGGATGAAGGGGAAGACCTGCCCTTCGTTGCGGGCGAAATTGGAGATGAACAGGCCCAGCCCCACGGAAACCACGGCCAGCGACAGCATGGTCAGCAGGACCGGCACGATGGCCGACAGCAGGTGCACATCGAACAGGTATCGCGTCAGCAGCAGCACCTCCGCTGTCTGGATGGAGGCGATGGTGGAGTAGCCGGCGATATAGCCGATGACTATCTCGCGGCGGCGGTAGCCGCAGACGAACATGCGGCTGAGGGTACCGATGGCCCGATCCCGTACCAGCACGATGGCCGACAGCACGTAGGCGATGAAGAACACCAGGTATGCCGCCACCATGATAGCGTAATCGGAGATATGTACGCCCAGCCGCACCAGCCCCGGCAGGGAATCGAAGATATACTTCATCAGCAGCATCAGCAGGAAGGGTACGATCAGCGACAGGGCCAGGAAGCGCCGGTCCCGCAGGAACTGACGGTTGATGCGTATGGCGATCATGTAGCTGCGGTGGATCATGTCCGGTAATCGCTCATTCTTCTCCGGCGATCATGTCGAGGATCACGTCTTCCAGGCTCTGTTGCTGCACGGAAATGCGGCGGACGTCCGGCTGGAGTCCGAACCGCGACAGAAGCCGCGGCAGTTCCACGGGGTAATCGGACAGCTCAAAGGTGCGGGGGCCGTCCGCCAGTTCCAGCGTCACGGTTGTCGTACCGCGGTCCCTGATGGCCTGCGGTGCCTCCGCTATCAGGATGCCGCCGCCCATTATCACCGCTACCCGGTGACAGCGCATCGCCTCGTCCATTTGGTTGGTACTGAGGAATATGGTGCGGCCTCTCTGGCACAGGTCGTGGAAATGTTGCCAGAAATCCTGGCGCAGGGTGGGATCCACGCCGGCGGTGGGCTCGTCAAGGACCAGCAGCCGCGGGTCGTGCAGCAGGGCACAGGCGAGTGAGGCTCGCTGTCTCATCCCGCCGGAAAAGGTATGCAGCGGGTCGTTGCGCCGGTCCCAGAGTTGCACCAGTTTCAGCGTTTCGCGGATGCGCTCCCGGGACCCGGGCTGTTCATGGGCGCCGTCGAAGAAACGCAGGTTCTCCTCCGGGCTCAGGTCTTCATAAAGAGAGGAGGTCTGGGGCATATATCCCAGCTGCCGCCGGACGGCGAAGCGCTCGCGAGCCGCGTCCATCCCCAGCACGCTGACACTGCCGGCGTCAGGCTTCAGGATCCCGCAGATGGCCTTGATGAGGGTCGATTTGCCGGAGCCGTTGGGGCCCACCAGGCCGTAGACCATCCCCTCGGGCACCTCCAGGTTGGCCCCATCCAGGGCCTTGATGGGGCCGTAGCTCTTGAACAGGCCGGTGACGCTGATGGCGGCAGGGGCGCCAGGCACCGCCGGTCCGGTATCGACTGTGTTCATGTCAGTTCCTCGCGAAACCTGCGAGCCGCGGCCACGGCCTGTTCCCGGGTGGTGATATTGCCCAGCCGCTGCTCCTCTTCGATACGTCCGAGGATCCGGCCCACCACCGGGCCGGGCCCCAGGCCCAGGTCCTGCATGAGTTCATCGCCATCAATAATTCTTGGCGGCGGCTCCACCTCCTCTTCGGCGAAGCTGAGGACCATCATCTCCCGCGCCAGCCGCAGGTGCTTACGTATATCGTCTCCGGATACCAGGGGGCCCCGGACCGACAGCCGGTCGGCTACGGACATCATGATCAGTTCCGGCGAGAAGGGGTGGGTCGCGCGCAGGTAGCGGAGGCGGGCGCGCCGGCCGGGGGTGCCCGCCTGTATCAGACTCTCAAAACGCATATGTCCGGCGACCAGGAAGGAGACGGCGCCGGACACCCGGGCTCCCGCCTTGAAGCGGGCAAGGATACGGCGGGCCGTCTCGCTGCCGCGGCGGTCATGCTCGAAGAAGCGGGTCTGGCCGTCGCTGTCGGTAAAGGCGCAGCAGGGTTTGGCGATATCATGCATCAGCGAGGCGAAGCCCATGATGAAATCCCAGCCGGCGGCGCCGGCGCCCGGGCGCCGGCGCCGCCGGACGATCTGTTCCTCTGTCTCCGGGAAGAAAGAGGCCGGTTCAACGACGATACGCGCCAGTGTCTCGGCGTGGGCCAGGGTATGTTCATAGACATCGAGATGGTGGTACCGGTTCTGCTTCACCCCCTGGAGGCTGCACAGCTCCGGCAGGAGGACCTTCAGCAGGCCCAGATCGTCCAGACGCCGTACGGCGGCGGCGGTATGGGGCAGCTGAAGCAGGAGGACGAGCTCGCCGAAAGTACGCTCGGCTGCGGGCCGCCCGGCCAGCGCCGCCTGTCCGCGGACCATATCCTCCAGATCGCGGCCCATAACCAGGCCGGCGGCAAACTCCAGCCGGGCCGCCCGCAGCAGGCGCAGGGGGTCGTCCCGGAAGATAGACGGGCTGACAGCGGCCAGCCGGTGGGCCCGGAGGTCGTCCCTGCCGCCGAAAGGATCTATTAGTTCGGCATCAGGCGGGAGGCCCCGGGCCATGGCGTTTACAGTGAAATCCCGGTATGCCAGATCGGCGGTGATACTGCCGCCACGCATGGCGGTGAAATCGTAGGTGCACCGCCGGTCCGCTGCCACCACGCGGCAGGTCCTGAACTCCTCCGAAAGAAGCACGAAGCTGCCGCCGGTACTATCGGCGAAACCCCGTGCCGCGGCTACGGGGTCTGCCTCGGTCACCAGGTCGAGATCGGCCGGCTTCAGCCCCGACAGCAGGTCCCGTAACGCCCCTCCCACCAGCCAGGCACGCACTCCGGCGGTATCCATGTAATCACGGATGGCCTCCATCGCTGGACTTTCCGGGCCCGGACCTATCGCACATACCTCCTCTGGACCCGCGGCGAGAGATTACAGGTGACCTCATAATTGATGGTGTCCAGCAGTCCCGCCAGCTCCTCGGCGCTGATCTCCTGTTCCTCCTGGCGACCGATGAGCGCAACCTCGTCCCCCGGCCGCACACCGGCGTCCTTGCCCAGGTCCACGGTGACCAGATCCATGGACACCCGGCCGGCGATGGGACGGCGCCTGCCGCCGATGAGCACCTCGCCCCGGTTGGAAAGCCGCCGGCTGACACCGTCGCCGTAACCGATGGGCACCAGGGCGATATCCGTGTCCGCCGGAGCCCTCCAGGTGCAGCCGTAGCCTACCAGGTCACCTTCGATCAGGCGCTTGATGCCGGCGACATACGAGGTAAGCCTTAACGCCGGCCGGAGTCCGTCGGCGGATGCGTCCCCCTGGGTGGGAGACAGCCCGTAGACGGCGATGCCGCAGCGGACCATGTTGAAATGGGATTCGGGATAACGGATGGTGGCGGCGCTGTTGGCGCAATGGAAGACGGCTCCGGCACCGGTGCGCAGCACCACCTGGACCGCCTCCTCGAACGTCCTCAGCTGGAAACGGAAGAAATCTTCATCGTCCTCGTCCGCCGTGGCGAAGTGGGACATCAGGCCGGTCAGCTCAACCTCGGGAGCCATCTCGATGGCGTCCAGCATCTCCGGCAGCCCGCGGGGGAAAAGGCCCAGCCGTCGCATGCCGGTGTCCACTTTCACGTGGACCCGCGCCCGCCGCCCGGCGCCGTAACCGATGCGGATCAGCTCCTTGAGAAAGGGGAGCGACCAGATGACTACATCGGCGTCGGCCTCCATGGCTGACGCGGCCTCCTCTCCCGTGAGCGGTCCCATGATGAGGATGCTGTCCTCAAGACCGGCCCGCCGCAGTTCCTGTGCCTCACTCACGGTGGCGACCCCCAGCGCTGTGGCCCCGGCCTCCAGGCAGGCGCGCGCCACGGGCACGGCGCCGTGGCCATAGCCGCCGGCCTTGACCACCGCCATCAGGGAACAATCAGGGGAGAGGCGCTGCTTGAGCGCCGTGACGTTACTGCGCACGCATTCCAGGTCTACAGTAGCCAGCGCCCGGGCCATGGCCTAGCTCCCGGCCATGGCCTTCACCAGGTCGGCGCGGGTGACGATACCCACCAGCACGTCACCTTCGACGACCGGCAGGCGGTTGATCTTGTTGTCGGTCATCAGGGTGGCCGTTTCGGTGAGCGGCGTTTCCCGCCGGACCGTCTCCACCTCGGTGGTCATGATCTGCCCCACCTCGGCCGCCGCCGCCTTGCGCAGGCGTTCATCGAATTTCTTCATGCTCTCCAGAAAGATAACGCTGTCGAGAAACTGGATGTAATGGGGAAAATGGATGTCGGCATCCAGCGCCACCAGGTCGCCCTCGGAGACGATGCCGACCATCCGGTTGTCCTCGTCGACCACGGGAACGCCGCTGATCTTCTTTTCGGCCAGCAGCTCCGCCAACTCCTGCACGGAAGCGTCCTGCTTGATGGTCACCACGTCGGTCTGCATGATATCTGCGGCGGTCATTTCGTCCACGATGTTCCTTTCACGTCTTTTGGCTTGTCCGTCAGGCGTCGCTGTCCTCCGGTCCGGCAAATGCCGGCGGCAGGAAGTTCAGCAGGTCTGAGGCGATTATATTATCCATGCCCAGCTCTCCGGCGGCCAGGTCGGCGGCGGACCCGTGCAGAAGGGCGGCGCCGGCGGCGGCGTTGAGCGGATCCAGCCCCTTGGCCAGCAGGGCCGCGGTCACTCCCGTGAGTATATCTCCGGATCCGGCGGTGGCCAGTCCCGGGTTGCCTGTGGGATTGATCAGCACCGTTCTGCCATCGGTGGCGATACTGTGTGATCCCTTCAGCAGCACCACCGCGCCGGTCCGGCGGGCGGCGTTCCTGGCATGCAGGAGGCCGTTCTCGGCTACTTCCGCCGCCGGGACGCCCATCAGGCGTCCCAACTCGCCGGCATGAGGGGTGAGCACCGTGGGGCCGCGGCGTTTTCTCAGCGACCCGGGCTTGCCGGCCAGGGCGTTGAGGCCGTCCGCGTCCAGCACCACCGGGACCTCCGTGAGGGCCAGCAGCTTGCGGACCAGCGATGCCGTGCCGGGATCGCGGCCGAGCCCGGGTCCCAGGGCCAGGCAGTCTACCGAGGCCGCAGCCTCCAGGGCGCGGTCCAGGGCGGAAAGAGACAGGTGGCCCCCCCGGTCGTCCAGCGGCAGCGTCATCACTTCCAGCAGCCTCTGCTCGAAGATGGGATTGAGGCTGGCGGGCACGGCGGCGGTAACCACGCCCGCCCCGCTGCGGAGGGCGGAGAGGGACGCCAGGCAGGCGGCGCCGGTGAGCCCGGTCGATCCGCCTACCACCAGGACTCTGCCGGTGCTGAACTTGTTATCGTGGTCCATTTTTGGCGGTATCATCGCCGCGATCTGGTCGGCGGCGGTAAGGAAATGGTCGGCTGCGGCCGACGCCGCTGCGGGGATGCCGATATCGGCCAGGATGACATCGCCGCTGAGGTAGCTTCCCGGCGCCACGAAGTGTCCCACCTTGGGTACATGGAAAGTGACGGTGGTGTCCGCCGGCAGGGCCCGCGCTGTCGCCACACCGGTGGAGGCGTCGACCCCGGAGGCGATATCGACCGCCACCACCGGGATGCCGCTCCTGTCGGCGGCCCGGGCGGCGATCTGGATAAAGCGGGCGGAACGGCCCCGGGGTTCGCCGGAAAAGCCGGTGCCGAAGACGGCATCGACGACGATGCAGTCGCTGGCCAGGGCTCGCCTGAGAACAGAATCGCCCGGGGTATGGTTCACCTTCAGGCCCATCTTCCCCAGGATCCTGAGGTTGGTAAGGGCGTCGCCCTTGTATTCCCCCGCGTCCGCCACGGCAAAGACACTCACATCGGCTCCGGCCTCGGCCAGGTGGCGGGCAACGACGAAACCGTCCCCGCCGTTGTTCCCCTTGCCCGCCAGCACCTTGAAACAGTGGTGTTCACAGAAGTGTTCCAGCAGGTACTCGGCCACCGCCATGCCGGCGCGCTCCATAAGCACCGCGCCGGGGACGCCGAGTTTCTTAATAGCGTTACTGTCGGTCCGGCGCATCTGCCCGGCTGTATACAGTGGCAGATGGTGGTTGTCCATCATGCTCCTCCTTTGCGGTTACCCTCTGGTATCCGGTATGTGAGCCGGCTCGGCTACCGCCACGGCGACAGACACCTGCTCACCGTGGCTGATTGACAGGGACAGGCCCACGGCGCCCAGTCCGGAGTTCTCCGGCGCCATGCTGCCGCTCACCGCCACCGTCGGCCGCCCACCACCGCTGATCTCGATATCCTGCCAGCAGAGGACGCCGGTCCCCAGGGCCTTGCCCACCGCCTCCTTGGCGGCGAACCTGGCGGCGAAGTGCCGCGCCGGGTTGGGTCGGGACAGGCAATATGCCCGCTCGTCCCGGGTAAAGACGCGTTCCACCAGGCGGGGATGGCGCTCCATGGCGCGGGCGAAGCGCGGGTTTTCCACGATATCGATACCGATAAGCACTGTTCCGGATCACTCCACCGTTACCGTCTTGGCGAGGTTGCGCGGCTGATCCACGTTCAGGCCCTTGAGCCGGGCTATATGGTACGCCAGCAACTGCAGCGGCACCACCGACAGCAACGGCGACAGCATCTCCCGGACCCTGGGCACATACATCACATCATCGCTGTAGTCGCGGATGGAATCATTGCCTTCCGAAGCGACGGCGATGACCGAGGCTTCACGGGCACGCACCTCTTCGATATTGGATATGACCTTGTCATATATATGCCCATCGGTGGCGATTACTACCACCGGCGAGCCCTTCTCCAGCAGGGCGATGGGTCCGTGCTTCATCTCCCCGGCGGCATAGGCCTCAGTGGGGATATAGGAGATCTCCTTGAGTTTCAGGGCACCTTCCAGGCAGACCGGCAGGCCGATGCCGCGTCCGAGATAGAGGAAGAAGGGCTGACGGTAGTGGCGCCGGGCGATCTCGTAGGTGGCCGACTCCGTTTTCAGATAACGTTCCAGCAGGGAGGGGATGGACCTCATCTCGGCGGAGATGGCGCTGATCTCCTCCGGAGGCAGGGTTCCCTTCACCTGGGCCAACCGGAGCGCCACCATCTGGATGGCGGCGATCTGGGCCAGGTGGGTCTTGGTGGCGGCTACACCGATCTCCAGGCCGGCGCGGGTGTAGAGGATGCCGTCGGCGTCCCGGGTGGCCTGGCTGCCCATGATGTTGGTGATGGCCAGCACCTTGGCCCCCGTCTCCCGCGCCTGGCGCATGGCCACCAGCGTGTCCGCCGTTTCGCCGGATTGGGAGATGCCGATCACCAGGGTGGAGGGGGTCAGCACCGGGTCGCGGTAGCGGAACTCGGAGGCTATATCCAGCTCCACCGGCACCCTGGCCCAGCGCTCGATGACATATCTCCCTACCAGCCCGGCGTGGTATGAGGTGCCGCAGGCCAGCACATATATCTTGTCGATGGCCGCCAGGTCCGCGTCGGGGATAGCCATCTCCTCCAGGTATACACCGCCGCCGGGCAGACGGCCGGATATGGTGTCGGTCAGGGCCGCGGGCTGTTCGAATATCTCCTTGCGCATAAAAGTCTCGAAGCCGGCCTTCTCGGCGGCTTCCTCGTCCCAGTCGATCCTGGTAATCTCACGGTCCAGTGGCCGCCGGTCCAGGTCGAATATCTCCACACGGTCGGCGGTCGCCACGAACAGTTCGTTGTCATCCAGGGCCATGACGTCCCGGGTCTCGGCCAGGAAGGCGGGGATGGCCGAGGCGATGAAGCTCTCACCCTCGCCGATGCCGATGAGCAGGGGGCACTCCTTCCGCGCTCCGGCGATAAGCCCGGGGTGATCGCTGTGGATGGCACAGAAGGCGAAGTGACCGTCCAGCTCCCCGTAGGTCTTTCGGATAGCCTCCAGCAGGTCGCCGCTGTAATATTTTTCGATCAGGTGCGAGACGACCTCGGCGTCCGTCTCGGAAGTGAATTCATGCCCCTCGCCGGTGAGCTGTTGCCGCAGCCCGGTGTAGTTCTCGATAATGCCGTTGAGGACGATGGATATCCTGCCGGTGCAATCGCTGTGGGGGTGAGCGTTCTCCACCGAGGGCCGCCCGTGGGTGGCCCAGCGGGTATGGCCCAGGCCCAGCTTCGCTCCCGAGTCACCGTTTCGCTCCAGCTCCTTCTCCAGGCTGTCCAGGTTACCCACGGAACGGATGGTCTCCAGCTCGCCGTTTTTCAATACGGAGAGCCCCGCCGAATCATAGCCGCGGTATTCCAGCTTCCTCAGTCCGTTGTAGAGGAGCCTGGTGCAGGGCCGGGCGCCCACGTAGGCGACTATACCGCACATGGGGGCCTTGTCCTGCTTTGCCTGTTCATGTATATCGAATGCCGCATCATCAGTCCTTTTTCGGGTTGATGTCAGGTAACTGCAAAGGCGAAACCGGCGGTGCCGGCCTGGTTCCGGCCGTGATGTTGCTACCCCAGACTTTTCCTGATCACAGCCACGATGCTGTCGCAGACATCCCGGCAGCGCTCCGGTGACGCCGCCTCGACCATCACCCGGACCACGGGTTCGGTGCCCGAGGGGCGCACCAGTATACGGCCCTCGTCGCCCAGCAGGGCGGATTGTTCCTCGACCTTCTCCCAGACGGCGCCGGCGCCGTCCAGGGCGTCCTTGTCGGCCACCCGGATGTTAACTAGTTTCTGCGGCAGGCGCCGCATTACCTTCACCAGATCGTGAAGGGGGACGCCGGTTCCGGTCATGGCTTTGAGCAGCAGCAGGGACGTGGCCAGCCCGTCGCCGGTGGACCCGGTCTCCAGGTTGATGATGTGGCCCGATTGTTCTCCACCCAGCGCGAAGTCTCCCGCCAGCATCTCCTCCAGCACATAGCGGTCGCCCACATCGGTGGTCCTGACCGTGATCCCCAACTCCTTCATGGCCAGGTGGAAACCCAGATTGGTCATCACGGTGGTTACCACGGTGTCCCCGGACAGCAGGCCCCGGCTTTTGAGATAAGCGGCACAGATGGCCATGATGAAGTCGCCGTCCACCACGGAGCCGGTGGCGTCCACAGCCATCACCCGGTCGCCGTCGCCATCGAAGGCCAGGCCCAGGTCGTATTCCCCGGTTTTCATTATTTCCTGAAGCTTATCCACATGGGTGGAGCCGCATTCGTGGTTGATATTGAAACCATCGGGTTCGGCGCCGGTCACAGACACATCGGCGCCCAGGCGCCGCAGGGCCAGGGGCGCGCTCTCCCAGGTGGCGCCGTTGGCGCAATCCAGCAGGATGCGCAGGCCGGAAAGATCCAGGTCCAGCCCGGTCAGCAGATCGTCGAGGTAAAGCTCGACCGGGTTCGCCAGCAGGTGGACGGCTCCCGGCTCGCACGGCTCCGGTCCGGCGCCGGCGGCTGCCTCCATGCGCCGTTCGATACCCGCTTCCTGCTTGTCGGTGAGCTTGAAGCCGTCGGCGCCGAAGAACTTGATGCCGTTGTCCCGGTAGGGGTTATGGGAAGCGGAAATCACCGCGCCGGCGTCCGCCCCCTGACTCAGCACCAGGCTGGCGACCGCCGGGGTGGGGATAACCCCCGCCAGTTCGGCGATGCCGCCGGCGGAGCTGATGCCGGCGACCAGGGCTGACTCCAGCATGGGGCCGGAGATGCGGGTGTCCCTGCCTATGATGACCCGGGGGGACCGGTCCGGCAGCACCGCGACTATGGCCCGTCCGGCGGTCAGCGCCAGCTCGGCTGTGAGAAACTCGTTAGCTACGCCCCTGATGCCATCGGTGCCAAAAAGCATGCGCGTCATACCTGCCCCAGTCTTCTTCGGGTTGATGATGTTCTTAGGGTTTTCACGGGTAAAGATTATAAATCCTTTGGCCCCGGGGAAAAAGCGGCGATCTGCCGCCGCCGGACCCGGCGGTTCAGATGCCTGTGTACCTCTTGTCGATAAACGGCGAGGTCATGGCCGCCAGAAGCGCGTAATAGGTGGGAATGAAGGAGAGGCTGCCGCCGGCGCGTACGCGCCGGCGGCAGCTGTCGCTCTCCAGAGAGGCCACCAGATAGTCGCTGGTCACCGATGTCACCCTCACACCGTCCCCGCAGGGGATGACCGGCGCCGAGCCGGTATCCTGGGCGCCGATATCGACCAGCGCCCGCAGGTCGCCATTCTTTCTGTAAACCTCCAGCACGCTGCCGTCCAGCAGAAAGGCGTCACGGCGGCCGCCGGGTAAAAAAAGATCGTGGTGGTCGCCGTGGGGGATCCGTCCCAGCAGGAGCGCTTCGCCGCAGCGCAGATCATCAAGGCGGTCAAGACCGGCCGGGCTGGCGTCGTTAGCGGTGCCAACGGCCGGTCGCAACAGGCCGGAACCACCGGCCGAGATGATAAACGAAGGGTCGCCGTCAACCGGCCCCAGCTGACGGCGAGCCATGTCCGCCGTTCTCATCAGCAGCGCCAGGGCCGGGGCGGTAGCGGCAGCGGGCCGGGAACAGGCGGCGTTGGTGGCGAATCCTGCCGGTATGGCGCCTTCCAGGGCCGCCAGTTTTCCGGCTTCGGCCGGCGCCAGGTCAGCGGGTACGCCTTCGCGGCCATCCCCGGTCTCGACCATCAGCAGGAAACGCCGTTGGTGGCCCGCGCCTGAAGACAGGGAACTCCTGGCCTGGCCGGCGTTGGATACGAAAAAGAGGTCGGCCGGTATGTCGCCAGCGCCGGAGCCGTCGCCCGGCGGCCGCAGCAGCTGCAGTTCCGTGTCCGGGAAACGCCGCCGCAGCTTCCTGATGCTTTCCGGCCGTGAATCGGCCAGGGCGGCGGCTCCGGCGGAAAGCATCGCCGCCGCCACCGCTTCGTCGCCCAGGCAGGCCTTGGTGACCCCCACCAGCCTGGTGCCGTGAGGCTCGATCATGTTCCTTACCAGACGGGTATTATGCTCGATGCTGTCGAGATTGATGGTCAGGCTGGCCATGGTATGCGGGAGAGAGATGTCTTGGGAAAAGAAACCGGCACAGCGGGCACCGGAAGCAGCAGCCGGATCAGCGCTTGGAGAACTGCGGACGCTTGCGGGCGCCCTTGAGGCCGGCCTTCTTGCGTTCCGTGATGCGGGAGTCCCGCGTGAGAAAACCGCCGCCGCGCAGCTCCTTGCGCAGGGAGTCGTCAGCCTTGAGCAACGCTCTGGCGATGCCATGACGGAGAGCCCCTGCCTGCCCGCCGATTCCGCCGCCGATGATATTGGCGGTGACATCAAAGCGGTTGTCCGTGCCCGTGGCTTTCAGTGGCATCTGGACCTCTGTACGCAATCGTTCGCGGCTGAAGTACTCCTCCAGCGGCCGGTCGTTGACGGTTATCTTGCCGTCTCCCGGTGAAAGCCTCACGCGGGCGATAGCCGTCTTGCGTTTGCCGGTTGCCGAATAACTAACCAAGCTCTAACTCCTTAGGTTGCTGCGCCTCATGAGGATGATCGGGGCCGGCGTAGATCTTCAGTTTCTTCAGCTGTGCCCGCGCCAGCCGGTTCTTGGGCATCATGCCCTTGACCGCCAGACGAAGCACCTCCTCCGGCTTTCTGTCCATCATCTGGGCCAGGTTTCTTTCCTTGAGGCCGCCGGGATACCCGGAGTGGCGGTAATAAATCTTGTCCTGCATCTTGTTTCCGGTAACAGCGACGCGTTTCGCGTTGATCACCACGACGAAATCGCCGGTATCGATGTGCGGGGTGTATTCAGGCTTGTTCTTGCCGCGAAGCGTACTGGCGATGCGCGTGGCCAGACGTCCCAGATGCTGCCCGCGGGCATCAACCAGGCGCCAGTTACGCTCGATCGTTGCAGGTTTTGCTATATAAGTCTTCATAGATAAGTGAGTCGGCCACAATTCAGGCGCAAGGATGGATATTAGAGCAAAAAAAAACGAGTGTCAAATCAGGTGGAACCCGGCCCTTATGGTCCTCCGCCCCTTCAAACCGCCGCCGGATATGCGTAAACTCCCAGTATGGAAACAACAGCGGACAGGCTATCACCCCATCGCCGGCGGGTGCTGGTGGTGGCGTCTGAAAAGGTGGATAGCCAGGAGGCGGCTATGGACAGCGCCTGCTGGCGTCTGGCGGAAGCGCTGTCCGCCGGTCACGATGTCATCCTGTGCATGCCCGCCATCACCGCGGTTTCCCACCCCGGCTTCGCCGTAGTTTATTATAATCAGCGCAACCTGAGCCTGCTGGCCCGGGATTCGGACATGGTGCTGGTCCAGTCCGGCGCCGCCGAAGCGCACGCATTCTTCAGCGAGTCAGGCAAGCTTTTCGCGGCGGATTGGGGTACGATTATCGCCGGCAGGCTGCCGGCGGGTCAGCCACCGGCTGCCGGCGAAGCCCCGGCGGATAATGGCGGCCCCGACTTTCTGGTGTGGCTGCCGCCGGTGGAGCGCAAGGGCCCGGTTTATTATTTCCGGCGCCTGCGCTTTCATCTCGAAACCCTGGGTTGGCGGCGAACCGCCCGGCGTGGATGGTCCCTGGTAAGCGGGAAGATATCCGGCCGCGGCGGCAGGTGACAGATGCCGGTCCGGACACAGCACCCGGATGACCGTGAAAAGGTTTTTATTTATAAAGGAACCCCATGAGAAGATGGCACATCATGCTGGCGCTGGCCGTCGGCGCCGTGTTAATATCGGCAATCCTGACGACGGGCGGTTGTGGCGGCGACAGCCCCGGAAAAACCGTTGAAGATTTTATCGATGCCCTGAACAACCGCGATTTCGATACCGTCTATGACATATCCTCGGCCGGTACCAGGGAAAGCATCTCTCGCGAGGAGTTCGTCGCCGCCCTGGAGGCAAACTGGATCGAAGGGTCACGGATGGAGGGTCTGGAGATCACCAGCGAGGAGATAGACGGCGATCGCGCCATCGTCAAGTTCAAGGTGAGGGTGACCGGACCGGCCGCCGCCGGGGGCGGCGAGGAAAGCGAACAGGAGACCGCCCTGGTCAGGGAGGACGGAGAGTGGAAACTGGGATAGGCATTACGCCGCCGCGGTCAGGGTGCTCCGGCGGTGAGGAGTGGAACGCAGCTATTCAAGGAAGAACCATTGAAAGGGGAAACGATGAAAGGGAAGTACAGGATAATGCTGGTTGTGGCCGGCCTGCTGCTGGCGCTGGCGTTGCCGGTGCTCGGTTGCGGCGGCGACAGCCCTTCAGTAGTAGCCGAGAGGTTCGTGACCGCGTCGGCGGATCTTGATTGCGATACATTGGTGGAACTGATGTCCAACGACAGCGTCCAGCTGTTCGGTGAGGATCGCGGCCAGGCGGTTGAAGCCTGCAAGGAGCAGTTGGCCGCGCTGGGCGAGGGCGCTCCCAATCTGGAGGTTACCAGTTTCGAGGTGACCGAGGAGAACATAGATGGCGACACGGCCACCGTGGACTTCAAGGCCAGCGCCAAGATAGAGGGTGAGGAGACAGAGCAGACGCAGGAAGATACCGTCAACCTGGTAAAGGAAGACGGCAAGTGGAAGGTTAGTGTGGGATAAGGAGGAAAGATGGCGGAAACCGTCAACCCGCAGATATTCCGTGAATATGATGTGAGGGGGCTGGTCGGCGAGGATCTGAACGAGGCGACCGTCGAGCTGCTGGGCAGAAGCTATGGAACCTACATCAGGTCGTTCGGTCTGGGCGAGGCGCTGGTGGGCAGGGACAACCGCCCCAGCTCAGTCCCTTTCCGTGACGCCCTGATGAGAGGCATGCTGTCTACCGGCTGCGATGTCATCGATGTGGGCGAGTTACCCACGCCCGCCTTTTACTTCTCGCTGCATGAATACGGCAAGCAGGCCGGCGTGATGATAACCGGCAGTCACAACCCGCCACAGTACAACGGCTTCAAGCTCTGCCGCGGGCAGGGGACCATCTATGGTGAGGAGATACAGAAGCTGAAAGGCATCATCGACGCCGGCCGGTTCGCCGCCGGCGAGGGGAGCAGCTCCAGCGCCGACCCGGTACCGGCTTATATCGAATATATAGTTCGTGACATCAACATCGAGAAGCCGCTCAAGGTCGTCGTCGATGCCGGTAACGGCGTGGGCGGCAAAGTGGCACCGTCGCTGATCCGGCGGCTGGGCTGCCAGGTGGTCGAGCTCTATTGTGATCTGGATGGCAACTTCCCCAACCATTTCCCCGACCCCACCGTACCGGCCAACCTGGACGACTTGCGGGCCCGGGTGGACCAAGAGGGCGCCGATATGGGCATCGCCTTTGACGGCGATGCCGACCGCATCGGCGCCGTGGCGGATGACGGGACCATCATCTGGGGGGATCAGCTGTTGATCCTGTTCTCCCGCGATATCCTGGAGCGCAACCCGGGCGGCACCATCATCTTCGAGGTGAAGTGCTCCCAGGCGCTGGTGGAGGATATCCAGGCCCACGGCGGCGTGCCGCTGATGTGGAAGACGGGCCATTCGCTCATCGAAGCCAAGATACGCGAGGAGAAGGCGCTGCTGGCCGGGGAGATGAGCGGCCATATCTACTTCGCCGACCGCTATTTCGGCTATGATGACGCTATCTACGCCGCCTGCCGGCTGCTGGAATATGTGTCCCGCAAGGGTAGCAGCCTCTCGGAGCTGATGGCTGACATACCCAGGTACTACGCCACGCCGGAGATGAGAATCGAATCGACCGAGGATGAGAAGTTCAAGATTGTCGAAACGGTGAAGAAGGAGTTCTCCCGCGACTACGAGGTTATTGATATCGACGGCGTGAGGGTGGTCTTCCCCGACGGCTGGGGACTGGTGCGTGCCTCCAATACCTCTCCGGTGGTAGTGGTCCGGTGCGAAGCGAAGACACCGGAGCGGCGCGACGAGATACTGAAACTGATACTCACCAAACTGGAACGGTTCCCCTCGGTAGCCGCCAGCCTGGAATGAGCCGATGACTCGGGGTGAATCCGACCTGACTCTGCCATCGCTGGACGATATGGGGAAGATCAAGGCCCTGGATTCCCAGGACCATTTCGGCATGGTCGCCGACTTGCCCGGACAGCTGGAGGAAGCCTACGCCGCCGGCGCCAGTGTTATCGAGGAGGCGGGTGGAGAGGTCGGCGGCATCGCCGTGGCCGGTATGGGCGGCTCAGCCATCGGCAGCGATCTGGTGGCCAATGTGTTCGATGTCTCCCTGCCCAGCCCGCTGGTGACCGTCCGCGGTTACCATCTGCCTCACTGGACCAGCAGCCGCAGCCTGGTGTTCACGGCGAGCTACTCCGGCAATACGGAGGAATCCCTCTCCTGCCTGGAGGACGCTCTGGAAAAAGGATGCCGCACGGTGTGCCTCAGCTCCGGGGGCAGGATGAGCGATATCGCCCGCGAGCAAGGGTTGCCCCTGATCCATGTCCCGCCGGGTATGCAGCCCCGCGCGGCTATCGGCTGGCTGTCCGTGCCCATCGCCGCCTGCCTGGAAAGCCTGGGACTGATAGAGAAGCTGACTGATGATATCGGGGAGAGTGTGGCGCTGTTGCGGGAACTGGCCGGTCTTTACGGGCCGGAGAATCCGACGGAGGAGAATCCGGCCAAACAACTGGCCCGGGAGCTGTATGGCAGCATACCGGTGGTTTACGGTTGCGAGCTGACCGACGTGGCGGCACGCCGCTGGAAGTGTCAGATCAATGAGAACGCCAAGAACGTCGCCTTCGCCAACGAGTTCCCCGAACTGAACCATAACGAGATCGTTGGCTGGCAGAACCCGGAGGCGGCGCTGGGCTCCTTCCGTCTCGTATATCTGGACGATAAGGGTATCCATCCTCAGAACCGCAAGCGCATGGAGATCACCGCCGGCATGCTCCGGGAATACACGGGAGAGGCCATACGGCTTCAGACATCGGGCGATAGCCGCCTGGCCCGGATCTTCTCCAGCATCTGTCTGGGAGACTATGTTTCCCTGTATCTGGCCACTCTCGGCGGTATGGACCCCTCGCCGGTGACCAGGATCGAGGACCTCAAGCGGAGGCTCGCCTGAAAGCCCCGCCGCGTCCCGCTGCCTGTCCTCCCAAGTCCGCATTTAGTATACTTAACCGCGCCCGCCGTGGAGGCGGGGCTCGATGCATCAAATCTCCCTGGGCCATTAAAGAACGGCCGCCGGCATGTTTGCGGCCTGCCCGGTAACTCCGCGGCGAAAACCATATAGCGAGCCGCCGGCCGGAATGAACAGCCCACCGGGAGCCGGGAACGGAAACAACCAAATCAGAAGGAGAGAAAAGTGACCAAAGCAGTCGCAGGTGACGTAAAGGACCTGAGCCTGGCCGAGCAGGGCAAGGTCAAGATAGAATTGATAGATAAACGGATGGCGGTTCTGGCCTCTATCCGTGAGCGCTTTGAAAAGGAGAAACCGCTGGAAGGGAAGCGGGTCTCGGCCTGCCTGCACGTGACCACCGAGACCGCCAATCTGGTGCGGACGCTGAAGGCCGGCGGTGCCGATGTGGTTCTTTGTGCCTCCAATCCCCTGAGCACGCAGGACGACGTTGCCGCCGCCCTGATGACGGAATACGGCATAAGCACCTACGCCATCAAGGGTGAGGATAATGACACCTATTACCGGCATATAACCGCCGCCGTGGACCACCACCCTCAGATAACCATGGATGACGGCGCCGATGTCATCGGCGTGCTGCACGCCGAGCGCCCCGACCAGCTGAAGGAGGTGCTGGCGGGCACCGAGGAGACCACCACCGGCGTCATCCGCCTGCGCAGCATGGAGGCGGACGGCGTGCTCAAGTTCCCGGTGGTGGCGGTCAACGAGGCCAGCACCAAGCACCTGTTCGATAACCGCTACGGCACCGGCCAGTCCACCATCGACGGCATCATCAGGGCTACCAACATGTTGCTCGCCGGCCTGGACATGGTCATCTGCGGCTACGGCTGGTGCGGCCGCGGTATCGCCATGCGCGCCGATGGCATGGGCTCCAGGGTGACGGTGGTCGAAGTGGACCCGTTGCGGGCGCTGGAGGCGGTCATGGACGGCTACCAGGTCAAGACCATTGCCGAAGCCGCCGCTTATGGTGACCTGTTCATCACTGCCACCGGCGACAAGCACGTTATCCGCGGCGAGCACATGGAGCTGATGAAAGACGGCGCCATCGTCGCCAACACCGGCCATTTCAATGTGGAGATAGATATCCCGGCCCTGGAGAAGATGGCCACAGCCCGGCGCACGGTACGCGAGTTCATGGAGGAATTCACACTGCCGGACGGCCGCGTGCTCTACTTGCTGGCCGAAGGCCGGCTGGTCAACCTGTCGGCGGCGGAGGGTCACCCGGGACAGGTGATGGACATGAGCTTTGCCAACCAGGCGCTGGCGGCTGAATATATCGTCAAGAATGCCGACTCCCTGGAGAACAAGGTGTATTCGGTGCCCAAGGATATCGACGACTATATCGCCGCGCTGAAGCTTAAGACCATGGGCATACATATCGACAGGCTCACCACTGAGCAGGAGAAGTATCTCGCCTCGTGGGACGAGGGAACCTGAGGAGGGGCGTCCCCTGGTGTCATTCCATGAGTGGTGGTCTGACTAAAGGTGCGGAAACCAGCGACTCGAGGTAGGAAATGGACGAAAGCAGCTACAAGGTCAAGACCATTGAGTGGCAGGGGGACGAGGTTGTGATGATCGACCAGCGCGTTCTGCCGTTACATGAGGAATACGTCCATCACCGGACCTGGCAGGAGGTGGGTGATTCCATCAAGACCATGGTCATCCGCGGCGCTCCCGCCATCGGCGTTGCCGCGGCTATGGGTATGGCCCTGGCGGCGATACAGTCTCCGGCGGACAGCTATGAAGCCCTGCGGCGTGATCTCGACCAGGCGGCAACGGGGCTGTTCGAGACCAGGCCCACCGCCTACAATCTGGGCTGGGCTCTGGAGGAACAGAAGAAGATCTATGCTCAGCCGGCGTATCCGGACCATATACGTGCTCGGCTGAAAGAGCGCTCCCGGGAGATACTGGACGAGGATGTGGCCATGTGCGTAGCCATGGGAGAGCACGCGGCGCCGCTGTTCCCCCGGGGCGCCCGCATCCTCACCCATTGTAACGCCGGAGCCCTGGCGACCGCCGGCTACGGCACGGCCCTGGGGGTCATCCGTTCCGTGTTCAAACGCGACCCCTCCATCCACGTGTTCGTCGATGAGACCCGTCCCTTCCTGCAGGGCGCCCGGCTCACCGCCTGGGAGCTTAAACAGGAGGGCATCCCCTGCTCACTCATCACCGACAACATGGCCGGATTTTTTTTCAGGAAAGGCGACATCGACGCGGTGGTGGTGGGCTCGGACCGTATCGCCGCCAACGGTGATGTGGCCAACAAGATCGGCACTTACACCGTCTCGGTCCTGGCCAAGGTGCACCGGGTGCCCTTTTACGTGGCGGCGCCCACATCCACGGTAGACCTGGATGTGCCTGACGGCGACGCCATCCCCATAGAGGAACGAGACCCGGAAGAGGTGACGCACTTCGGCGGCAGCCGTTGCGCCCCGGAGGGTATCGGCGTCTGCAATCCCGCCTTCGATGTCACCCCCCACGAAAACGTAACCGCCATCATCACCGAGGCCGGCGTGCATCGCCAGCCCTACGGTGAGAGCCTGGCGGCGGCTAAGAGGGGGAGTTAATTGAAAGCCATGGTTCTGGCAGCCGGGTTGGGCACGCGCCTCAGGCCTCTTACCGGTTCTATCTCCAAACCGATGGCCCCCATCGTCAACCGGCCGGTCATGTACCATATCCTCAGGCTGCTCAAGCATCACGGTATCACTCAGGCGGTGGCCAACCTCCACTACCATCCCCACGCCATCACCAATTATTTCGGCAAGGGCCAGAAGCTGGATATCGACCTGCGTTACTCGCTGGAGGCCGAGCTGCTGGGTACCGCCGGCGGCGTCAAGAAGGTACAGAAATTCATCGGCGACGAGACTTTTATCGTGATCAGCGGCGACGCTCTCACCGATATCGATCTGGGCCGGCTCATCGAGCAGCATCGCCGGGCCGGGGGTATCGCCACCCTGGCGCTGAAGAAGGTGGAAGACCCCAGCAGTTTCGGTGTCGTCATCCTGGACAAGAACAACCGCATCCTCGGTTTTCAGGAGAAACCGGAACCGGGTGAGGAGCTGAGCAACCTCTGTAACTGTGGCATATATATATTCGAGCCGGAGGTGTTCGACCATATACCCAAGGACACTTTCTATGACTATGGCAAGCAGGTATTCCCTGATTTTGTCTCCCGGGAGATCCGCTTCCATGGTTTCGAGATCGATGGCTACTGGAACGATGTGGGCAGCCTGGACCAGTACCGCATCGGTAATTTCGATGCCCTGACCGGCAAGGTGGATGTGGAGATTCCCGGCCGCGAAGTCAAGGAGGATATCTTCGTGGGGGAGGGCACCAGCATCGCCGGCTCGGCCATCCTCAAGCCGCCCATCCTGCTCGGTTCCAATTGCCGGGTGGGTGAGAAGGTCAGCCTCACCGGCCCGCTGGTCATCGGCGACCAGAGTATCATCGAGGACGGCGCTTCACTGGAGGGTGTGATCAAGTGGCGCGCAGCCCAGACCGGTGCCGGCGCCAAGGTCCTGGGTGGCATCATCGGCAGTGGCGCCCACCTCAGGGATGATGTGCAGATGCATAACCGTGCTGTAGTCGGCGACCGCTGCGTCATCGGCGCCGGCAGCGTTCTGGCCCCGGAGGTGCGTCTGGAGCCTTTCACGGTCATCGACGCCGATACCCACGTGCGGGAATGAGATCGCCCGCCGGGCTCATATCTCTGTAAGTTCAACCGGCCCCGTCCGATCACCGCTGTTTTATATATCCTGGGACCCCCGTCCAGGCAGACGGCAGCCTGGTGCTGATCGTAGTCATCTTCGGTCCAGGTAAATACTTTATTCGGTGCCGATATCGGCGCCGCGCATGAACTGCGCACGTCCCTGTCAGTGATGAAGGCGGGCCCGGGGTTGTCGATCGCCCGGGAGATAGTCAGGTCTCATGGCGGTGAGATAATGATCGAGAGCCTTGTTGGGGAAGGAACAAAGGTTGTGGTATCTTTTGTTCTGCAGGGCTCCAGCCGGTAATGGTGAGGAGTGGAGTTCGAAGTATATCCAGTGGAAGTGAGGGCTGCGGATCTGGCCTCCGGCAGGGAAAACATACCGTCCATGTTGCTGTCACTGCTTTTTCCTTTACGCTGCATCCATTGCGGCCGGCCGGGGGAGCAGCTCTGTCCGGCCTGCGAGGAGCGATTTGCAGCCATCGGTCCATATGTCTGCCGGCGCTGCGGCAAGCCTTCCATTCGTGATGTATCCACCTGCGGCGAATGTCGCGGCCGCAACCTGCACTTCGCCTGTTCGCGAGCGGCCTATGCCTACCGGGGGCCGGCGCGTAGCCTGGTGCACGGACTAAAGTATTCCGGCCGGCGCCGCCTGGCCCGCCTGATGGCCGACCTGACCCGCGGCAGCGATGGTTTGACTGAGATATGCGAAGCGGCTACTCTGACTTTTGTACCCATGCACCGGAACCGGAAGTTCGATCGCGGCTATAACCAGGCGGAACTCTATGCCCGGGCTCTGGCGAAACGGCTGGGTTTGAGCTGCCGGGCGCTGCTTCTCAAGCGGCATCCCACCGAGCCTCAAAACCGGCTCGATTCCCTGGAGCGTAAAAGAAACCTGGCGGGCAGCTTCTCGCTACGCCGGCGGGCAGCCGCTGGAGGCAGACGGGTGGTGCTGGTCGATGATGTATATACCACCGGGTCGACTGTCGCCGAATGTGCCCGTATATTGCGGCAGGGCCTGGATGCCGAAGTAAATGTTTGGACTTTCGCCAGAACGGTAAGACGCTAGAGACAGGGGCAGGATAGTCCGATGGGTAATCAGGGAACCAAAAACAGCGGGGAAGGAAGAATATGAAATTCAATGTGAAGGGAAGAAATATCACCGTGACCGAGTCGCTCCGTTCCTACGCGGAAGAGAAACTGGTGAAGCTGGGAAAGAACCTCAACAGCGCCAGCAGGATGGAACTGGAGCTTTTCTGTGAGAAGAACCCCAGGATAGAGGACAACCAGGTCGCCGAGGCCACCATCTTCACCAAGGGGCCGGTGTTGCGCGCCAAGGGCGCCTCCACCGACATGTACGCCTCCATCGACCTGGTGGCCGACAAACTGGATCGCCAGGTGAAGAAATACCGGGGCAAGCTGGTAAGCCACAATGCCCATGTGCGCGGCAGCCTGCCGCCCGACCGGGGCCTGGAGCTCCTTGATGAGGAAGACGAAGAGCGCGAACCGCAGATCGTAAAGACCAAGCAGTTCAGCATCAAGCCCATGTCGGCGGAGGAGGCGGCGCTGCAGATGGAGCTTATCGGCCATGACTTCTTCGTCTTCCGCAACGCGGAGACCAACGAAACCAACGTCATCTACCGCCGCCGTGACGGGGACTACGGGCTGATTGAGCCCATCTGACAGCCGGGAAGACACATCCCGGGGATCCTCCTTCCGGCCCGCCCTGGCCTGTCAAGGCACCCGGTGGGTTAACACATCGGTTTTTCCCCAGCCCTGCCCATTAACTGATAAAATATCTGTGTAATTATGGCTAATATCCTGCAAAAAGCCCTTCGCATGGGCGAAGGCAAAAAACTGAAAAAGCTCCAGCAGCAAGTCGACGGAGTCAATGCTTTTGAAGAGGAAGTGCGCGCTCTCAGTGATGACGAGCTGAAGGCGAAGACCCCGGAGTTCAGGCAGCGGCTGGAGAGGGGCGAGAGCCTCGACGATATCATGATGGAGGCTTTCGCTGTCGCCCGCGAGGCGGCGGAACGCACGCTGGGCATGCGGCCTTTCGATGTGCAGATCATGGGCGGCATCGCCTTGCACCAGGGCAGGATAGCCGAGATGAAAACCGGTGAAGGCAAGACGCTGGTGGCCACGCTGCCGGTCTATCTCAATTCCCTGTCCGGCAAGGGTGTGCATCTGATCACGGTCAACGATTATCTGGCCGGGCGCGACGCCGAGTGGATGGCCCCTCTTTACCGTTTTCTCGGCCTGGGGGTGGGCGCGCTACGCAACATGATGCCTAACGACGAACGCCGCGCCGTTTACGCCGGCGACTGTATCTACGGCACCAACTCCGAGTTCGGCTTCGACTATCTGCGTGACAACATGGCCCATCATGTTTCCGAGTTGGTCCAGCCGGACCACGCCTTCGCCATCGTCGACGAAGTGGACAGCATACTCATCGATGAGGCCAGGACACCGCTGATAATCTCCGGTTCTCCCGAAGAGGCCGCCGCTACCTATTACAAGTTCGCCTCTATCGTGCCGTTGCTGCGGGCCGAAGAGGACTACGAGGTGGACGAGAAGCACCGCACCGTCGCCCCCACCGAGTCGGGGGTGGCCAAGGTGGAGAAGCAGCTGGGCATCGAGAACCTCTATGAAGCAAAAAACGGCCAGCTGGTCAACCACCTGATACAGGCGCTGCGCGCGCAGGCGCTGTTCAACCGCGACGTGGAGTACGTGGTCAAGGACGGCGAGGTGCTCATCGTTGACGAGTTCACCGGCCGCATCATGGAAGGGCGACGCTACTCTGAAGGCCTGCATCAGGCCATCGAGGCCAAGGAAAAGGTACACATCCGCGAGGAGAACCAGACCCTGGCTACCATAACCCTGCAGAACTATTTCCGCATGTATGACAAGCTGGCGGGCATGACCGGCACCGCCGCCACCGAGGCTGATGAGTTCATGCATATCTACAAGCTGGAAGTGGTGTCGATCCCGCCCAACCGGCCCATGGTCCGCGACGACCGTAACGATTTTATCTACAAGACCAAAAAGGCCAAATTCCGGGCGGTGGTGGAGGATATCGACCAATGCTATCAAATAGGGCAGCCGGTGCTGGTGGGAACGGTGGACATCGAGACCAGCGAACACCTGAGCGGCCTGCTGGAGCGGCGGGGCGTCAAGCACCAGGTGCTCAACGCCAAGCACCACGAGAAGGAAGCGGAGATCATCAAGAACGCCGGTCAGCCGGGATCGGTGACCATCGCCACCAACATGGCCGGCCGCGGCGTCGACATCAAGCTGGGCGAGGGTGTCAAGGAGGTCGGCGGGCTGTATGTGCTGGGCACGGAGCGCCACGAGAGCCGCCGCATCGATAACCAGCTCCGGGGTCGCAGCGGACGCCAGGGGGATCCGGGCACCTCGCGCTTCTATCTTTCGGCCGAGGACGATATTATCCGCCTGTTTGCCGGCGACCGTATCTTTAACATCCTGGACAAGCTGGGCCCTTCGGAAAACGACCCCATCGAGCACAAGATGCTCAGCAAGACGGTGGAGAACGCCCAGCGCAAGGTGGAACAGCAGAACTTCCAGATCCGGAAACGGGTACTGGAATACGATGATGTCATGAACAAGCAGCGCGAGGTTATCTACAGCGAGCGGACCAAGATCCTCGAGGGCGGGGACATCAGCGAAGAGGCCGCCGATATCATCGAACAGGTCCTGACGTCACAGGTGCAAGAATATGCCGACGAGCAGACCTACCCCGAAGACTGGGACTGGGACAGCCTGTTCGCATCCCTCAGGTCGCTGTTCGATATCTCCTTCGGTCCGGATGACCTGGACAGGGAGGCGATCACCCAGGACGAGCTGCTGGAGAAGGTGCTGGCGGACGCGCGCGCCTTCTATGCGCGCAAGGAGGAGGAGTTCACCGCGGACCATATGCGCCAGCTGGAGCGGCTGGTGATGTTGGGGGTCATCGACAACCGCTGGCGCGAACATCTGTTCGACATGGACTACCTGCGCGAGGGCATCCATTGGCGCGGCCTGTCCCAGAAGGACCCGCTGGCGGAGTACAAGACTGAGGGCTACCAGATGTTCCAGGAGCTGCTGGAGACCATCAAGGAGGATTTCACCCGCACCATCTTCCACATGAGCCGGGTGCCGGTGGAGGAGCAGGCGGCGCAGCCGGAAAAGGACCTCCAGTATTCATACGATGACGGCACCACTTCCAAGCTGCCGCAGCAGGCGCCGTCGCAGCAAACCACCACCGGCGGCGCCGACGAGAAACAGGAGGTAGCCCAGCGCGTCTCGGAAAAGGTGGGCCGCAACGACCCCTGTCCCTGCGGGTCGGGCAAGAAGTACAAGAAGTGCTGCGGGGTCTGACGGGCCCCGCCGCCGCCACCCGGCGGCGGATTCCTGATAATATTGCCTTTATGGCCCCCGACTCATCACACACATACACCCTGGACCAGTTGAAGGAACAGCTGTCCCTGGTACACGAGAAGTTCCAGTGGCTGGGTGATTACCTTTGACCCCCCTTCTCTGGAAAAACAGGTCGCTGACCTGGAAGAGCGGATGCAGCAGCCGGGCTTCTGGTCCGACCAGGCCGAGGCTGCCAGGGTAAGCTCCGGGCATCGCCGCGCCAAGCGGCGGCTGGAGCGTTACAGGTCCATCCAGGCCGAGGTCGAAGACGGCGTCACCCTGCTGGAGATGATAGGCGAGGCCGACGCCGAGGGGGATGACGAGGCGGAGGCCGAGTTTCTGGCCGAGGCGGGGGCATCGCTGGCGGCGACCCTGGCGCGTCTGGAGCAGCTGGAAGAGGAGCGCCTGTTCTCCGGCGAGTATGACGACGGTGACGCTGTGCTTACCATCCATCCCGGCGCCGGTGGCACCGAATCCCAGGACTGGGCGGAGATGCTGCTGCGCATGTATCTGCGCTGGGCCGACAGCCGTGGCTTCGAAGCGCAGATCAACGAGGCCACCGCCGGCGACGAGGCGGGCCTGAAAAGCGCCACGGTCACCATCCATGGCGAGAACGCTTACGGTCTGCTGTCGGCGGAGCGGGGCGTGCACCGGCTGGTGCGCATCTCTCCCTTCGATGCCGCCAAGCGCCGCCACACCAGCTTCACCGCCGTGGAGGTGAGCCCGCTGGTGGAGGAGGACGTGGACGTGGAGATCGACGAGAAGGACCTGAAGATCGAGACCTACCGCGCCAGCGGCGCCGGCGGCCAGCATGTCAACAAGACCGACTCGGCGGTGCGCATAACCCACCTTCCCACCGGCACCGTGGTCCAGTGCCAGAACGAGCGCTCCCAGCTGTCCAACAAGATCACTGCCATGAAGCTGCTAAAGAGTAAACTGCTGGCGCTGGAGGAGCGCAAGCGTGCCGAGGAGATGGAGAAGGAGCGGGGCAAGCTGGCCGAGATCGCCTGGGGCAGCCAGATCCGCTCCTATGTACTGGCTCCCTACCAGATGGTCAAGGACCACCGCACCGGCTATGAGACCGGCAACACCCAGGCGGTGCTGGACGGCCGCATAGATGATTTCATCCACGAATACCTGCTGGCCATGGCGGGGAAGGAATAGGAAACATGCCCGGCGGCAAAATATGGCCGACGGCTCCCGTAAGGATTTTCAGCTGAAAAATCCACCCCCCTATTGTCAAATTTCCAATCCCGCGGTATCATTTAGAAAATCCAGGCGGGCTCCCCGTGTTTGTTACCTCTTTCCTGTTGTATGCTGAGAAAGTGCTACTGGTTTATCAATGAATCCGACGAAAAAAACAGCTTCAGCATCTGCCCAAAGGCCGTACTCCCTGTCTGCATCATCGCTCTTTGTGCTTGCGGCCGCCCTGGCCCAGTTGGCGGCTGCGGACCAGGACGGTTCCTCCGCCGCTTCGGCGGGAAACCCGATAGCGAGCGTCACCAGCAGCGGCTCCATCTCCGGTAACATCACCAACGGGTCAGGTCAGCCCCTGGAAGGCATACAGGTAACCGTTTATTAGAACCATCAATGTCCCTTCAGTTCCCTTGCTGACCAATACCCCCGTTGCCGTTGGCGACATCGATATCAGCGGCAGCGCGCCGCTGACCCTGAGGTATGACGTGAACGGTGGAGTGATTTCTTGACCACTATCTTCGCCACCGCCCGGGATGTCTGCGGTGGCAGTTACGGCTATCCGGTGTAACCTGGCCGGAGCAGCTTCTACCGGCGGCCGCAAATGATGAATGCCAACCTTATTGTTCGCCGCTGTTTCAGGTAGAATCCACTGTAGCAGGAGACAGGGGCTTTCCCCTTTCCGTTTCAAACAGGAGTCAGAGTGCTAAGCATCGCATTGCCCAAAGGGAGCCTGCAGGAACAGACGCTGAAGCTGTTCGCCGACGCCGATCTCAGGGTTATCAGGAATTCCCGCGAATACACGGTCAGCATCGCCGACGAGCGTATCGGCAAAGTGAAGATATTGCGGCCGCAGGAGATACCCAAGTATGTCGAGGAGGGCTATTTCGACCTGGGAGTATCCGGCCTGGACTGCATCACCGAGTGCGGCGCCGACGTGGTCGAGGTGGCGGATATGCCCTATGCCAAGACCGGCACCGGCATGATGAGGATGGTAGTGGCCGTTCCCGAGGACTCGGAGATACGGCAGGCGTCCGACATCAGACCCGGCAGCCGCGTGACCACTGAGTTCACCAACATCACCAGGAGGTACTTCGAGGGTCTGGGCATCGAGGTGGATGTCTTCTATTCCTTCGGCGCTACCGAGGCCAAGGTGCCGGAGCTGATGGACGTGGTGGTGGACCTCGCCGAGACCGGCTCCACCCTCAGGCGCAACCGCCTGCGTATTATCGACACCGTCATGGAGTCCACCACCAAGCTGATCGCCAACAAAGCATCCTGGGAGGACCCGGACAAGCGCCGGGCCGCTGAGGAGATACGCACCCTGCTGCTGGGTGTGATCGAGGCCCGTGGCCGCGTGCTGCTGTCGATGAACGTCTCCAGGGACAGGCTGGAGGATGTCATCGCCGAACTGCCGGCGATGAAGAAGCCCACGGTATCCACCCTGCATGACTCGGATTACCTGGAGGTAACCACGGTGGTGGACAAGGACACGGTAAACGTTATCATTCCCAGACTGAAAGCGAAGGGCGCCGAGGACATTCTGGAGCTGGGCATCTCCAAGATAGTGCACTGAGACCGGGAGCGGTTATTGAAACATAGCCCCGCGGGTAAAAAGCTGTCACTGGTCGGATCGGTCTCCCTGGGCACCGGGGTCATGATCGGCGCCGGCATCTTCGTACTCCTGGGGCAGGTGGCCGAGTTGGCGGGCATCCTCTTCCCGCTGGCCTTCCTGGTCGGCGCGGTCGTAACCGGCTTCAGCGCCTATTCCTACGTGAAGTTCTCCAATGCTTACCCATCGTCCGGGGGTATCGCCAATTTCCTGAGAAAGGCCTATGGCCCGGGCACGGCCACCGGGACCTTTTCGCTGCTGATGTACGTGTCGATGGTGATCGCCGAAAGCCTGGTCGCCCGGACCTTCGGGACCTATACCTTGAGACTGTTCGACATCACCAGCACCAGCAGGCTGGTGCCGATGCTGGGGGTGGCACTGATAGCAATCGCCTTTATCATCAATATCTCCGGCAACAGAACCATCGGCGCGACCGCGACCGTAACCGCCATCATCAAGATCCTGGGAATCGCCGTATTGGCCATCGCCGGGCTGGCGGTGGGCGCGCTCCCGACCTTTGAGACCGCCGCCGGCGGGGCTGGCAGCGACTTGGGCGTGGGTGGTTTTATCGCCGCCCTGGCCCTGGCGATCCTGGCCTACAAGGGGTTTACCACCATCACCAACCAGGGCGGCGATATCGTCGACCCTCACCGCAACGTGGGCCGCTCCATCATTATCTCCGTAATCATCTGCGCCGCCATCTACGTGGCCCTGGCACTGTCGGTGGCAGCCAATCTGAGCGTGCCCGAGATCATCGCCGCCAAGGACTACGCGCTGGCGGAGGCGGCGCGGCCGGTATTCGGCGATTGGGGCTTGTGGTTTACCGTATCCCTGGCCATCATCGCCACTGTGTCGGGCCTGATCGCCAGCGTGTTCTCCGCGTCCAGGTTGCTGGCCATGCTGAGCAACATGAAGCAGATTCCCAGGTTCACTTCCAGACTCAGCAATCCGGCGCTGATCGTTACCGTTCTGCTGGCTTCAACCCTGACGATCCTGTTCAACCTGACCCGGATCGCCGCCATCGGCGCCATTTTCTACCTGGTTATGGATATCGCCATCCACTGGGGGCTTTTCCGCTACCTGCGGCAGGAGATCGACTTCAGGCCCGTTATCACCCTGGCGGCGATACTGTTTGACAGCGTGATCCTGGCCGTCTTTCTTGTGCTGAAACTCAGGAGCGACCCCCTGGTGCCCGTGGTCGCTCTCATCGGCATCCTCCTGGTCCTGATAGCCCAGCGGCTGTTCATGATAACGCACACGGACAGTGACGGGGTCATGCATATGGAGATGGACGAGGATTGAGCGCCGCCGGTAACAAGGAACGGACATGAAGGAAGGTCAAACGGGGACGCAATAAAGAAGCTGTCAGCCGCCGCCTGCCTGTCGGCCGGGCAGAAAAGGTATTTGAAAGACCGACCGGTCCGGGTGTTAAGAGATCAGTTTCCTCATGACCAGGAAAGGGAACTTTTTGTTGAACATGGTATTAACCATCATGTCACATCCATGGGTACAAAAGCATTTCTGCTCGGCTATCCGCCGGGTGATTTCCTTTCTTTTCTCCGACTTCCAGAGCCGCATGAAATCCATATCGAAATCTCTGAGGTTGCCCAGGGAATATTCATCCCCGTGTTCCATCAGGATCTCGCAGGGATAGACGTCGCCGTTTTCCAGGATCACCGCTCGCAGAATGCCCGCGTAACATTTTATTTGATACGAGTCCTGAACCAAAGTCCTGTATGTATAATCATAAACAAGCTCCCGATTTGTCAAAAAGAGTCTGTACAGAGGTATCTTGCTATCAGCGCTTTTCTCTTTATACGATTCAAGAAGATGATTGCACATCTGATGATAAATCCGCGGATCGATATTTTTTACATCCGGCTTTTTAGGGTTGCCTCTTACAACCGAATAGGCAAAGTTATCAACTTCAAACTCATCTTGGGCAAAATCATATATCTGCCGGACCCTGTGCTGGTTCGCGGCTGTCTGGATACAGATGACCGTCAGGCCCAGGTTCGGGAACTTCGTCTTCAGTATATTCAACTCCCTGGCCGTGTTAACCAGATGATCAAAGCTCCCCTTTACCTTAACGCTTTCGTCTCTTTTTTCACCCAGGTCATTAAGTTGCAAGCTGATATTCACAAAGCAATCAGGCGCCATTTTCATTATGCTCTCTGTTTTTTCTATGATGGTGTTGGTAAGGTAACCGTTTGTGGGTATGGTTATATACATTGGACGAGAACACCTGTAAAACTCAGCAATAATCTCATCGATATCTTTTCGCAGAAACGGTTCTCCGCCGGTGAATTGAAACCTTTCAAGTGTGGGCATGCTTTGCGCGAGCAGGCGAAATTCTTCGAGGGTCAACTCCTCTTTCCGGTTAAGCTCGTTCCAGTAAAAACAGTGATCACATCTGAAGTTACAGGACGAGGTCAGAAAGACCGTGGTTTCAAAAGGCCTTGTTCTGGCGACATAGTTCATCGCGCTTTGCAAATAATGCTTCAACTGCTAGTACCTCCTGCCCGAAACATAGAGCAGCATTCCCTTCCATAAAGCCAGATACACAAAAAACATGTCGACAATTAGTAAAAAATAGATCCTGACCGAGGAGAATATGCCCATCTCCCTTTTTATAAAGGACAGATAACTACGGTATAGAAAGAAGAATAAGGCCAGGGAAGCAATTAGCGGAATTAAGAATAACCGGGAATAGATCGTTAACAGCAGGAAGATCGGTATCATCGGGGCCAGGAGAGCGGAAAAAATCTGGGAGAAGGAGATTGTAAAAATCCGTTTCTCCTTCAAGACAGATCGCGTGTGTCTTTTTCGAAACATAAAGAATACCCTGTCCACGGTTCTTGCCATATCACTTCTGATGAGGCCCCAGAAATCAATTTTTTTATTATGGGTAACCACGTTAGTTTTATCCAGATAGATCTTTTCATGGTTTCGATAGGCGTCTAGCCCGAACTCGGCATCTTCAATTCCCGGGGTTCTCAGCTTTTCGTTGTAGCCACCTATCTTGTTGAATATGTTTCTTCGCACCGCTGTCAGCGTGCCGTTTGTATAAGAAACACTGTCAGAATATTCAAATAATCTGAAATACATTCTCATGAGAAAATGCGCTGTAACGATTCCCGGATATTTGTTTGTTTTATCCGGCAGCCCGACTATTACAGATGCCGACTCGTCACGCTGAAAGAACTCGACGCATTTTTTAATCGTGTCCTTGTGAATCACCACATCTGAATCAATAAAGACGATAATATCTCCCTCTGAGTTCCTGGCGCCGGTATTTCTGGCAGCCGCAGTTCCCCGGTTCTCACTGTGTTTAATAACTTTTATATTAACCGCTTCGAGCATCTCCACGGAATTGTCGGTACTGCAGTCGTCAACAACGACGATCTCTCGCGGCAGTATTGAGGAATCCTGAATGGAATCAATGCATTCGAGAACCTCTTCCCCTCTGTCGTAATTGGGGTTAGGATATGACCCCCAAATCTTGGACACTGCACAAATGTGTTGAATGACCTCCGGACAACAGGCGGGAATGATACGATTCCCGCAAGCAAAGGAGGTCGCATTCAATGGCAAAAAGCGGCAGGAGGATTTCACCCAGGCTAAAGTTCCAGGTAGTGCTGCAACTGCTCTCCGGCGGAAAAACGCCGGCACAGATCGGCAAAGCCTACGGCGTCCATCCCAACTCTGTGGGGCTCTGGAAAAAGCGCTTCCTCGAGCAGGGACCCGAGATCTTTCAAAACGAAAGCTCCGGCAGCGAAGCGGAGCGAAAACTCGCCGAGATGGAGAGGCTCCTGGGCAAAAAGGAAGTGGAGATCGCCCTTTTAAAAAACTTCTTGGGCCGGGGCGCATGAGCACCCAGGAGAAGGTGGCCATGGTAAAAGAGGCTCTGCCCGAGTTCGGTCTGCCGGTGGCGCTGGAGACCTTTGAGCTTGCGCGCTCGACCTTCTACTACCACCAAAAACACGTATGCGCCTATGAGGAGAAACACTCTCGTCTGAGAAAGACCCTGGAAGAAATCGCCCGCAAACACTCCGAGTACGGCTACCGGCGTACCGCCACCGAGCTGAGGGAGTCCTACGGACAGACAGTGAACAAAAAGGTCATCAGCGCCTTCACGGGCTCTGGGGGCTGCCGCTGCTTCGCACCATCACCCCGCCTAAGCCCAGCGCCGTTCGCCAGGCGATTGAGGAGATCGGCTCTCGGGCAAACCTGGTGGCCGGGCTTACCGGCATGGGTCCCTTCGAGGTCTGCTACACAGATTTCAGCGAAATCGTCTACGCTGGCGGCAAGGCGCAGCTTATCCCGCTGCTTGATCATCTCACCAAGGTCGTGCTGGGCTGGGCGCTTGGCGAGCGGACGACGACGGATCTGGCTCTCGACGCCTGGGATAAGGCGAAAGCCGCACTCGCGTCACTCGGATACCCACTGGAAGGACTGATTGTCCACCACGACCGCGATTCGGCCTTCACAAGTTACCGCTGGCTGGATAAGCTTCTTCGTGCGGATAGGTGCCGGGTCTCGTATGCCCTGAATGGGCCTGGCGACAATCCGGAGATGGAATCGTTCTTCGGCAGGTTCAAGACCGAGAACCGCTCCCTCTTTCAGGATGCGCAAACCATGGAAGAACTGCGCGAAATAGTCGGAAAAAGGATTCGCTACTACAACCAGGAAAGGAGGCATTCGACACTCGGAAATCAGGTTCCCCTTGTCCATGCGAAGAGCCTGAATCAGGATAAATAATCACAAAAACCGGAGGTCAGAACTGTCCAACTTTTGGGGTGCACTTCCATAACCACACTGACGTTCAGCATATCGTTCATAGTTTACTGCCTTTTTTTGACTTGCCGGCAACGGTCAAGCCCCGTTTGTGGCCAAATGTCACCTCTGGCGATTATAGAACACTTCGATGTAATCGAATATGGTTTTCTCGTCTTGTTAGCGTGTTTGGTAATCACGGTGATGTCCCGGTTGAAGATAATCTGATCCGGGAAACTGCCCCGATCCGCAGACCAGGCTTTCCTCAGAGGATATCCTGAAGACGGCAGGTACGCATTCGACAATAATTTCCAACGTGATATCATGGTCACCGCTTGGGAATGCCCACCCGACGACCCCTGCGACTGGAAAAAACGCCACACGCCATTCATTCCGGCGGCAGGTTGCCGGGTCATCTGATTTTTTCCTGTTTCAAACAGCACTTAAGCACTGCCTGACCTCTTGTACGGCGGACCGGTCTTCGACCGAAGGTATGCGGGGGGAGAAACGGCGATCGATAGGGAGTCCTGACATGAACGGTGGATTCGAGTTGAGAGTTTCGGACAGAAAAAGAGAAGGTATTTTAAGAAGAGATCGTTTGGGGCTGGTGAAGTCGTCATGGTCGGGATAGGCGAAAAAACCGGAGGAGAATCATTCTCATACAATCCTCGATGACGGACTGGTTTATAAAACGATGAAATAAATGAGATAATGTTGAGGTCGGTATCTGTAGCGCTCCTCTTTGTGGGCATCATCCATCTACCTGGTAATATGGAGGGTTCTTTCTTGCCCCGGTCGGGATAATGCTGTTGGTATGGTCGTGAATGGTGTGAAAATAAAAGGTTGGGATTCGTTCCATGGCGAATTGTGAGAAAACAAGGGAAATCGGCAGAGAAGGGAAATCAAGGTTTAAGCCGACAATGAAGTTTCCTCAGATCATCCAGGGCGGCATGGGCGCGGGCGTCTCCGGCTGGCGACTCGTCCACGCGGTATCTTCGCGCGGGCATATCGGTGTGGTCTCCGGGATAGCGCTGGATCTGATCCTGGCCAGGCGGTTGCAGCTGGGAGACCCGGGTGGACACATGCAACGCGCTCTCGCGGCTTTTCCGGATCAGAGTGTTTCCCGCCGCATCATCGATCGCTATTACATCGCCGGCGGCAAACCGTCCGATCAACCCTTCGCGGCCAAGCCCGTGGTGGGCGATAAACTCAGCAGAAAACTGGAGGAGATGCTGGTCGCCGCCAACTTCGCGGAGGTATTTCTGGCGAAGGAAGGCCATGACGGCATGGTGGGCATCAACTACCTGAACGAGATCCAGGCGCCGCTGCTTCCGTCCCTCTACGGGGCGATGCTGGCCGGGGTTGATATCGTCATCGTCGGCGCCGGGATTCCCGTGGAGATCCCCAAGATCCTGGACGGACTGTTCCGGTGTGAGACCGTGGACCTCAAACTCCATGTCCGGGAGGTGGAAAGCGGGCACGCACACAGGATTTCTTTCAACCCGAAAAACATGTTTGCCGGGGCCTGCCCACCCCTGCGGCACCCTCTTTTCTTTCCTATCGTATCCTCGGTTACCCTGGCCAACCTGTTGGTCAAGAGGTGCGAGGGGCAGGTAGACGGCTTTATCATCGAGGGACCTTCGGCCGGTGGCCATAACGCCCCGCCGCGGGGACACACCAAACTCAGTCCGGAAGGTGAGCCTGTCTACGGACCGCGGGATGTGATCGATCTTGCGGCCATCGAATCCCTGGGTCGCCCCTTCTGGCTGGCAGGCTCTTATGGCAGCCCGAAGAAACTTGCCCACGCACTCGCCGTCGGGGCGGCGGGCATCCAGGCGGGGACGATTTTCGCCTTCTGCGAGGAGTCCGGCATCAGGGAGGATCTCAAGCGTGACGTCATCAAGGGATGTCAGGGTGGGACAATGCGAATCTTCACCGATCCGGTTGCTTCTCCCACCGGATTTCCGTTCAAGGTACTGGCGATTCCCGGCACCCTGTCGGACTCCGACCTGTACGCGAAACGTCGCCGACAGTGCGATCTGGGTTACCTCCGCGAAGTCTACGAGCGGCCCGATGGGACCCTCGGGTGGCGTTGTCCGGCGGAAGACCCGGAACAGTACGTTCGCAAGGGAGGGACCATCGACGACACCGTCGGCCGCAAATGTCTCTGCAACGGCTTGATGGCCAACATCGGCATGGCACAGACCCGTAGCGACAACACCGAGGAGTTGCCCCTGGTGACCTGCGGCGATGACTTGTCGGGTATCCTCCAGGTATTGAGCTCCGGCAAGATATCATATACGGCCGCTGACGTGGTCGATTTCCTGCTGGCATGCAACGAAACGTGATGGTCAACAACCGCGGAAAGCCCGATAGCCTCCACCAGCTCAAGTTCCGCCCCCAGTCACCATAACCCCCCACGCTCATTTCCACACTTCCGCCGGGGAACAGCCACGATGTACGCTCTATCCGGGAACTGCGGAACGCAAGGTGGTCAATACCGCTACGATTCGCAGCCATGTTACCAATCAGGGCGGGAAGGGTATGCAAAGTCCGGATGGAAAGTCGCTGACCTGGAAATAATGGCGCCGGGAACGGAAGACACAGGCAACAAGAAATCAAGGAGGCTCACGATGAAAGATGAAAAGAAGAAGCTGACCAAAGCCTTCGGCGCCCATGTGGATGATGACCAGAACAGCCTCACGGCAGGCGAGCGCGGGCCTGTACTCATGCAGGATGCTCACTTGCTGGAGAAGCTGGCCCACTTCGACCATGAGCGCATTACCGAACGGGTGGTGCACGCGAAAGGGGCGGGGGCGCACGGATATTTCGAGACGACAGCCGATGTGAGCCAGTACACCAGGGCCGGGTTTCTGGCGGAAGTGGGCAGGCGTACCGAAGTCTTCGCCCGCTTCTCCACCGTCGGCGGCGAGCGGGGTTCGGCCGATGCCGCCCGCGACCCGCGCGGCTTCGCGGTCAAGTTCTACACGGAGGAAGGCAACTACGACTTCGTCGGCAACAACACGCCGGTTTTCTTTATCCGCGATCCACTCAAGTTTCCCGACTTCATCCATACCCAGAAGCGGAACCCTGCCACCAACCTGCCCGACCCGGACATGTTCTGGGATTTCCTGTCCCTGACACCCGAATCCATCCATCAGGTGACCATCCTCTTCTCCGACAGGGGGACACCGGCCGCGTGGCGGAAGGTTTGGGCGTTGATGTGAACGAGATCGAACGCCTGGCGGAAATGTCTGATGATGAAAGAGCGAAGGCTACGGAGCGGGGGTGACAGGCAGCCGGGTGCACCGGATCATATGGCGCGAAACCACGGGACCGCTGAGCCGCAGCGTTGGACGCTAGACGAGGTAATTGTATGCGGGAGCCAAAAAAAAGGACAGTGGGACTGCCCGGCGCTATCTCGATCGGTATAGGCGGTATGGTGGGAGGTGGTATTTTTGCGGTATTGGGTGAGGCGGTGTCCCTTGCCCACGGGGCGACTATCGTTGCCTTTCTTTTCGCGGGGATGGTAGCGTTGGCGACTTCCTATTCCTATGCGAAGTTCTCGGTAAGGTACCAGAACCGCGGTGGCACCGTTGTATTCATTGATAATGCCTTTAGACACAACCTCCTGTCGGGCAGCATAAGCTTCATGCTCTGGTTGAGTTATCTGGTCACGATTTCCTTATACGCGGTTGCGTTCGCTTCCTATGCACAGGTTCTGTTCAACGGCAATACCACGCAATGGCTGAGACACATATTGATCAGTCTTGCCATTCTGCTCCCGGCTCTGATCAACCTGCTGAATGCTTCCTTCGTAAGCAGGTCCGAGACCGTCATTGTGATGATCAAGGTTGCCTTGCTGGGTCTGATTATTGTATCGGGAGCCTCGTTTGTGGATACGGAACGGCTGTCACCAGCTAATTGGGGGACTTCCTTTTCCATTATTGTTGCCGGCATGATTATTTTTGTTGCCTATGAAGGCTTTGAACTGATCGCCAACGCTGCCGAAGAGATCAAAAAGCCGAGATCGAACCTTCCCAGGGCATTTTATTCCTCGATACTGATCGTCATCGTCCTATACGCGCTCATCGCCGTGATTACCGTGGGTACGGTACCCGAAAGCCAACTGCTGATGGCCAAGGATTATGCCCTGGCGGTTGCCGCCAGGCCGGCCCTCGGGCAGTTGGGCTTCACCATCGTTTCGGTTACGGCGCTGCTGGCGACGTTCTCGGCCATCAACGCCACCATTTACGGTAATGCCCGCCTGGGTTATATCATTGCCAAAAAAGGCGAACTCCCCAAGATACTTCGTGAGGAAAGGCGGCAAATACCCGATATGGGCGTTATCATTACGTTGTTTCTCAGCCTGATCATCGCCAACACCATTGATTTAACCGAGATAGCCATTATCGGCAGCGCCAGCTTTCTGCTGATATTCTTCATGGTCAATATCAGTGCCTGGAAGCTGCGCAAGGAAATAGACGCAAACCAGTGGATAATCATGATGGCTTGCCTGGCCAGTGGCGCAGCGCTGGCCACCCTGCTTACCCACACCTTTTCCAGTAATTCCGGAGCGTTATTGGTATTTCTGTCCTTTATGAGCGCGTCGGTCCTGTTTGAGGTTTTTTATGGTAGATTGGTCCGAGGTCATTTCTTTCATCGACCATACGATAGTGCCCAAAAGGGAGCTTCTTAACAGCCGATGATGCCCGGACCGGTAAATATACATTTTGGCTGAAGTAATCACATCGCCTTACTTTATAGCGGGTTTATTTTTTATTGTGGCATTCACCTATTCCTCTGTAGGTCTCGGCGGCGGCTCCTCCTATACGGCGTTAATGGCCATCTTCGGCTTCAACGCCCTGGCAATACCCACGATCTCTTTATCGCTCAACCTGATTGTCACCTCGGTGGGCAGTATAAATTTTATAAGAAGCAAGCATGCCAGAATAAAACTGGTTCTACCGTTCCTGATAACTTCCATGCCTATGGCCTATCTGGGGGGCACACTTAAGATACCAAAAGAGATATTTTATTGGTTTCTCTTGATATCAATGGTATTCGTGGCCGTCCGTATTTACCTTTGGCCGCATACGACCATTGAATACGATATCGGACAGAAAGGAAAAATAATCATCTCGCTGATAGCTGGTTCGGTACTGGGTCTGGTTGCCGGCATAGTCGGCATCGGTGGCGGTATTTACCTGGTCCCTTTGATAATAATCCTGGGGTTAGGCACCGAAAAGGAAGCCGCAGCCTGTGGTGCGATCTTTATTTGGCTTAATTCGTTTTCGGGGCTGTTGGCACGCTTTCAGCACAACCCTGTCGACTTAATGAACTATATCCCGCTGATGGTCGCTGTTCTGGCTGGGGGCACCATGGGTTCATTTATGGGGGCAGTTAAATTCTCGCCCAGGGTTATGGAAAAAACATTGGGCATCGTGGTCATAATAGCGATTATTTTCCTGGCCAGGGAAGTAATACCCCGTTGATACTGTCAAGGGAAGGGATGATGGCGACGAGGAATCCGCCTTACGGCAATCGCACCGCTGCTTCCCACTCCGACAGCTTCATGGAAAGCATGGCCGCCGCCCCGGCCGGGGGCACCGCGTTTCTGGCCAGTACCACGTAGGGCGCGCAGGTCAGCGCGCAGCCCACGTACCCCTCGGGTATCCACCCGGTCCTGTAGCCCAGGAAGATCTCCTTGTACTTCACGCTGGAGTCATCGCCGCAGAGAACGATGCTGGTGGCCATGTGCTCCATGAGATTTTCCAGATAGGCCATGCGGTCCTCGTCGCTCTCCAGGTGCGGGGCGTCGCCCGCGTCCTCCACGAACAGGTTGGAATCACGCTGGCGGTCCTCCGCCATGGCCAGGCCGATGGCGCACCAGATGGAGGTGGGGCCCTTTACCGTATGGCTCTTGACGGCGCAGTTGACGTGGGCGCCCGGGAGCGGGGGGAAGCGTCGTTCCCCCATGGTGCCGAACAGAGCCCTGCCGGCGTCCAGCAGCGGTTCCACCGAATAAACCGGAATCTTGACCCCGTCACCGCGTTGCCTGTAGAACAGGGGCTGGATGGAAGCATCGGCGATCGATTCCGCGCGCGCCAGGTGGTAGCCCCACACGGCTCCGTTCAGGCCGCAGAAGGAGGAGGCCGCCACCATGTTTATCTGACCCACATAGGCGCCCAGGGTCTCGGCGCGGTCATAGGAGACGATGCCCTCCAGCACCTTGTCCATATCGGCCCGGACCTTGCCTGTCTGCAGCTTCAGTACGGAAACATAGCCCAGGCCACTGGCGCCGGCGTTGCCGTAGCCGTCGCAGTATTCATCAAAGGGCCCCACGGCGCCGTTGACCACATCTTCCAGTTCCATTTTTATCCTCCCGGTTGGGTTTGGATAGCATCCGTTTCCAGGCAGCCCGCAAGGGGCAATAACAGGAAATTCGCCAGCACCGCCGTTCAGAAGGCTCCCTGCTCGCCGGCACCCCTCTTCCGGGCTCGATAGTAGAAGATCAGCGGTATGGTGACAAACAGGACCACGCCTACCAGCAGAAAGGAAACGTAGGCTGCCATGGCGTTCGTGCCGCTGGCGCGCACGCTGTCCGTGGGTATGAAGCCGAAGATGATCACGAACAGCGAGGCCAGGAAGGCCACGCCGGAGACCAGCCAGATTCCGGGTTTGCCGCCGGGCACCCGGTAGGGACGCTCCACCTCCGGCTGGGAATAGCGCAGCTTGATGGCGGCGGCGAACATCAGCAGGTACATGACCAGGTAAAGCTGGGCCGCCAGCGCGCTCATTATCCAGAAGGCGCCGCTCACCGTGGGCATGAACAGGATAGCCAGGGACAGCAGACTCGATATGGCTCCCTGGACTACCAGGGTGCCGGTGGGCATGCCGTGCCGGTTCTTGCGGCTCATGTACTTGGGCAGATAACCGTCACCGGCTACTTCCAGCACACCTTTCGAAGGCCCAACCATCCAGGTGATCACCATGGCCAGGGCGCCGTAGGCCAGCAGAACCGCCATCAGCGGCGACGCCCAGCCGAGGCCGAACACCCGGAACAGGTTGTCGAAAGCCTGGTTGACGCCGGCGCTGAGGCTGAGGTCGCCGATGGGTATGACCACGGCGACGGCCAGCGAGCCGATGATGCTGAGAAAAAGGATGATGAAAACAGCGATGAAGATGGCCTTGGGGAAATTATGGCGCGGGTTCTTCACCTCGGTGACGTGGACGGCGGACATCTCCATGCCGGAGATGGCCATCAGCATGCCCGCCAGCAGCATCAGCTGGTTCAGGTTCCCCAGTTCGGGTACCAGGGCGCCGGGCGAGAAGGAGATGGCCAGAGGTTTGCCCGAGAGCACGTAACCCGTCCCCAGCAGGATTATGGCGACGCCGGGCACTATTGTTCCGGAGATCACCCCGGAGGTGCTCAGGAAGGCCGACAGCCGCATGCCGCGGAAGTTAATGAAGGTGGCGGTCCAGAGGGCTATCCAGATGACGACGATGACGAACAGTTTGTTGGCGGCCAGCTCCGGGTTGAAGATATAGGCGATGGACGCCGCCACGAAGGCCAGGATGGCCGGGAACCAGGGCAGGTTCTCCACCCACTGCATGAAGATGGCGACGAATCCCCACTTGGGGCCGAAGGCCTCCCCCACCCACAGATAGACGCCACCCTTGCGGGGCCAGCCGGACGCCAGTTCCGCTGATACCAGCGCCGAAGGGATGAAGAAGCAGAGGGAGGCCAGCGTCAGGTAGAAGATCAGGGCGTAGCCGTACTCCGCCATCGAGGGCAGGTTCCTCAGGGACAACACGGCGGCGACGTTGATCATCGCCAGGGTAAAAATACCTAACTTTGCAGGTGGTTTACGGACAGTTGGCCTCTCCGGGACTGTCAGGGTTTCTTGACGCATAGCGTCTTGAAGTATTTGCCATCGCCGCGCTTATACCTTTCCACTCCGTGGATATCACTTTCGTAGCCAGGGAACCGGTTCTCGAAATCCTGACGCAGCCTGAGATAGTCAAATATGGGCCGCGCTTTCCTGTTCATCACCTCGCCGCCCATCATTATCGGGATGCCGGGCGGATAGGGGACCATCATCACCGCCGGGGTCCGTCCCATCATCTCATCCAGATCCACATACTCCACGTTTTTGCCTACCACCTGGTGGTAGGCGTCGGCCGGTTTCATGGCCTGGTCGGGGATGACCTCGAAGGCCTGCTGCATCTTCTCCAGGATATCGTGCTCCCGGAAATACTCATGGATGGACCGGCAGTGGTCTTTCAGGCCCACGCCGCCGTAGCGCCGCGGCCAGGTTTCCACCAGGCCGGGCCGGACCTCCGACAGCGGCCGGTTCTCATCGTACAGACGCTTGAAGCTGAGCAGTTCCGACAGCAGCGTTCCCTGTTTGGCCTCGGTGGTCCCCAGGGAGTTGAGCAGCAGGAAGGAATAATAGTCGGTCTTCTCGCAGACGATGCCGTGGTCGATGAGGTAATTGGTGACCACGGAAGCGGGGATGCCCTCGGCGGCCATCCGGCCCCGTTCGTCGATGCCCGGGGTGGTGAAGGTGAGCTTGATAGGGTCGAGCATGACGAAGCCCGGCTCGATATCCCCGAATCCATGCCAGTTGTTGCTCTTGCTGAACACCCAGGGCTCCTGGTTGGCGGCCAGGTAATCAGTGTCCACATCCTCGAAAGCAACGGCCTTGCCCTTGAAGCGGACCTTTTTCGGCTGCCACATGCCGAAGAACCATTCGCTTTTCCGCCTCTTCCGCAGCTCCTTGCCGATATCGATGACCTTCTTGCGCAGGTCGATGGCCTCGCGGATGATATCGTCCATCATCACGCCGCCGTTGTCCTCCATCATCCTGGTGGCCACATCCAGGGAGGCGATCATGCTGTACTGGGGCGAGGTGGAGCCGTGCATCATGTAGGATTCGTTGAACCGGTCCGGATCGATCCGGACCTTCCCCCCGTCCTTGATATGGATCATCGACGCCTGGGAGAAGGCGGTGAGCAGCTTATGGGTGGACTGGGAGCAATAGACCGGCGGGTGGTCCGGGTCCAGCGGCTCGTCGGCCATGCCGTAGTGGTTCCTGTAGATGGGATGGAAGCGGGCATAGGCATACCAGGCCTCGTCGAAGTGGAGGTTCTCCACACTCTTCTCCAGCTGCCTCTTGATGGCGGTGACGTTGTAACAGATGCCGTCGTAGGTGGAATTGGTCAGCGCCGACATCTTGACGCGGTTGCGTTTTAAGTCTTCGGGTATGAGCCTGTTCTCCCGGATCCGCTGCTTGATGAACCCCGGCGAGAACTCCGCCAGTTTTACCGGACCGATGATCCCCCGCTTGTTTCGCCGGGGGATCATGTAGACGGGAAAGGCGCCGGTGATGACCATGGAATAATTGAGGGACTTGTGGCAGTTGCGGTCGACGAAGGCGATCTCATCCCCGATGAGGGCGCTGCGCCAGATGATCTGATTGGCGGTAGAGGTGCCGTTCAGCACATAGTAGGTATGGTCGGCCCCGAAGACGCGGGCGGAGTTACGCTCGGCGTCGCCGGTGACGCCGCTGTGGTCCAGCAGCGAACCCAGCTCCGGCACCGAGATGGACAGGTCGGCACGGAAGACGTTCTCGCCGTAGAATTTGAACATGGCCACACCGGCGGGGCTGCGCAGGAAGCCGGCGCCGCCCATGTGACCGGGCGTGTGCCAGGCGTATTTGTACTCCCGGGCGTACTTCGCCAGCTCGCCGAAGAAGGGCGGCAGCACGGCGGCCACGTATCCATCCAGGTGCATCTTCACCCTGCCCGCCAGGAACTGTACCGTATCCGCCGTCTTCCAGAGGCAGCCGTCGACCCGCTCCAGGGTGGCTGCCGGTATCCCCTCCAGGCCCGAGCGGCTGGTGAGCAGCAATACGGGCACATGGCTGTGGCGCCGGCGCAGCCGGTCGACCAGCTCCGCGGCGTTCATGGCCTTCGCGCCGCGCTTGCCCGCGGCCCTGCCGCCGCCTCCCCCGGTCTCCTCGGGGATGTCCCAGTCGACGACCATGCAGCCGAAGTCGGACCGGGAACGGCAGACCTCGTAGCCGTCCTCATAAGAGAAGGAGGGGATGACGCTGAAGTCGTGGATCTCCACCAGCTCCTTCTCCAGCTCCCGCAGACGGAAGCCCTCGTCATTCTCGGCATTGAACTGAGCCGAGATGATCAGCACCGGCCAGGTGATATTGGCAGGTTCCATGGAGTCCCTTCCTTTCTTGTTCGGACGTCTCCGCGATGTCTAGGCTATCTTGCCTCGAGCGCGGGTTTTTAAAACTCCACCGCCCCGGCCCAATGTTAGGAAATATGAAAAAACACGCACCCGCAGGCCAGAACGGCTACAGCTATGCCATAATAGCTTATGTAGCGTTATCATTCGCCCGCATCCGTTCAAGCCAATTCAAAGGATTACCCCCCCTGAAGTGGTAAAAGATAATCATCATGGTATGAACTTTCAAAAGTGTAGATAATTTATAAAAAGGGGCGGCAAACAGCCCGAATAACACCGTCTGACGTCCAACCAACCTCCCCGAGCGCGGGCCTCCGCTTCACCATTGTCCCCGGAATGTTGTATGGTGCTGTTTGGCCGAAAAAGGGGAGGGCGTCGCCCCGCGCGGGGCACCCGCAGGCCGGGAGTGGAGTGCCGCAGGCAAGGCAGCGGAAAACAGTCAGCAGGAGCTGAATTGATAAACTTTGATCACGTGAGCAAGATATATGAACCCAGCATCATCGGGCTCAAAGACGTGAACGTCCATATCGACCGCGGCGAGTTCACCTTCCTGGTGGGACACAGCGGTTCGGGCAAATCCACTTTCATCAGGCTGTTGCTGAAGGAGTTCGAGCCCACCGAGGGGACTATTACCGTTGCCGGACGAAACCTGCAACGCATGCGCCGGAGCACCCTGCCCTACCACCGGCGCAATATCGGCTGCGTCTTTCAGGATTTCAAACTTCTGCCCAACAAGAATGTGGCGGAGAACGTCGCCTATGCTCTCAGGGTCACCGGCCAGCCGATCAGGGCCATCCGCCGCAAGGTCCCCGAGATTCTGCAGCTGGTGGGGCTGGGCGACAAGATGTACAACCTGCCGGATGAACTGTCGGCCGGCGAACAGCAGCGGGTGAGTGTCGCCCGTGCTTTTGTAAACCATCCCTCCCTGCTGGTGGCCGATGAGCCCACCGGCAACCTGGACCCGGACACATCGGTAGGCATCATGCAGCTGCTTTACCGCATCAACCGTACCGGCACTACCGTGCTCATGGCGACCCATGACCGGGAGATGGTGGACAAGATGCGCAAGCGGGTAATCGCCCTGGAGGACGGCCAGATCATCAGGGACGAGGATAAGGGGTTGTACCGCTAAATGTCATTCAGATTCTTCTTCAGCGAGGCCATGAACTCCCTGGTGCGTAACTGGGTGATGAGCATGGCCGCTATAGTCACAGTCCTGGTGTCCATGTTCATCCTGGGCCTGGGCATGATACTTTTCTTCAACTTCCAGGACGCCATCAGCGACTTGCGCAGCAAGCTGGAGATCGAGGTGTTCATCAAGAACACCGCCTCCCAGGAGGAGATCGATGCCCTGGGTGTGGAGATCCGGGACATGCCCGAGGTCAAGAGCGTCTATTTTGTCAGCAAGGAGGAGGCGCTCCAGCGACTGCGTGAGAGCCTCAAGGGCAACGAGGATGTGTTGGACGCCCTTTCAGGCAACCCGCTGCCGCCCTCCTATCAGATCACCCTTAACAACCCGGATCAGATCGAGGAGGTAGCCAGCCGCTTCTTTGATCATCCCATTGTGGATAACACGCCGGGCAAGGACCCGCCGGACGGTGTCAAATACGGCGGTGAGACCTCCGACCGGGTACTGAAGGTGACGACCATCTTCCTCATCAGCGGTGCCGTTTTCGTGGCCCTGTTGACGATGGCATCCATCCTGCTCATATCCAATACCATCCGTCTGTCCATATTCGCGCGACGTCGCGAGGTGGAGATCATGAGGCTGGTTGGAGCCACCAACTGGTTCATCCGCTGGCCGTTTGTCATCGAAGGGGTGGCGACCGGGATCATCGGCGCTACCGCCGCGGCTCTGGCGGTGTTGCTGGCCAATTACTTCCTGGTCCAGAACGTGGTGGAGAAGATGCCTTTCCTGTTCAGCGCTTCGGCGGTACCCATCTTCCGGCTCACGCTGTTCGTGATCGCCGGTGGCACCCTGCTGGGCGCTGTCGGCAGCACCCTGGCTCTCAGGCGGTTCCTGAGGATATAGGGTCTAGTTGGTTGCCACCGGATAGTGGGCGGCGGCCACGGCGTCGAGTATCTCCTGGGTCTCCGGGGTCGGTAACCAGCCGGCCATGCCGGTCCGCAACGTTACCGCGCTATATCCCAGCATCTTGAGGATGCCCGTCACCTGACCGGAATCACGGCCGTTATCGCCGATGACCACGATCAGTTTGTTCTCAGGCAGCTGCCCGAGGTTCTCCGGTTCACCCAGCCGGCGCCAGGGGATGTTGATGGTGCCCTCGATATGGCCCAGGCTGTCGTAAGCGGCCGGTGAACGGATGTCCAGCAGCCAGGTTTCCTCCCGGAGCACCGGGTCCGACAGGCGGTCATACAGATTCGTCGCGGAGATGTTGTTGAAGGGATATTCCTGGTCGAGGACGTTGTCACTCATGTACTCCTGGGCGACCTGCTGCAGTTCGTCATACTCGTTTTCCGGGGGTGCAGTGAACGTGGCGGTAGCCTTCACCACGCTGTTGCCTGCAGGGACGCCGCCGGCCTCGATGACCGGATAGGGGAAATCGATGGCGCGCTGGGCGTCAGCGGCGGTGATGTCCTTGCCTGCCGGGGTCTGCGTCCATGAACCCATGCCGTACTTGAGCAGGATGGCGTCGTAACCGAGCCATCTGAGCGTGGTGCACACCTGGTTGGCGGTATGGCCGGTGGGGCTGATACAGACTATGGTCCGGTCCCTGGGAAGTTTGGCCAGGCTCTCCGGATCAGCGATGCTCTGCATCTTTATCCAGAGCGAACCCGGGATGGCCCCCTGGGTTTCAAGCTCGGTGGCCGGGCGTGTGTCCAGCAGGGAGATGGTCTGCGAGCGCTGCGGGTCCTGCAGTATGGCCGCCAGTTGGGCCGCGGTGATCATGTTACCGGGAAACTCGCTGTCGCTGCCCCTGGTCGTGGCGAAGACCTCCTGAGCCCTGCGGGTGAGAGGGGTATCCTCGGCCTGCGTCGATGTGGTCGTCGATTGGTCGGAACCGCAGGATGCCAGCAGGAAAAGGCTCAACAGCAGCAAAACGCTCAGGATGAGTGTCTTTAATGTTCGGTAGCTCCCGGCTAAAGTCATGCTCAAACCTCCCGGTGGGTCGCCCGCTTGTTGCGAGGCGCTTCAAAAGTCATATATCTTTATCTGATGGAACAAAATATTCAGGGTGCCGGCCAAACCATCCGGCGGGCTCTGCCCCTTTGGCTGGCGGTTGCTGTCTGGGCGGCGCTCATATTCTTTTTTTCTGCCCAGCCTACCCTTAGTACAAACATGGGTGTATGGGACTACATCCTGCGCAAGATGGCCCACATGACCGAGTACGCCATTCTCTGGCTGTTGCTGTGGCGGGCCCTGGGGGAGCATATTAACCGGGACAGGGCCGTCCTGGCGCTGGCGGCCGTCCTGGCGCTGGCCTATGCCGCCTCGGACGAATTCCATCAGACCTTCGTTTCCGGCCGCACCGGCAGAGCTACCGATGTGGGTTACGACCTTGCCGGCATCCTCATGGTTTTGGCCTTTGTGCTGTACCGGAAGAAGAAGGTTGCCGCCGGACAATAAAAAACGGCCCCCGAAAGAGGGCCGTCATAGAACCCCTCTCCATGTCTACCAGGAGAAAACCTTGTCGCTGGTTTCAATGAGGTCGACCAGCTTGGCGTAATCCCTGTCCTGGGTGATATTGACTACGGTCACTTCGTTCCCGGCGTTGGACTGGTCCTCGATGACGGTATCCACATAGCCCGGGGGCGTACCTTTTTTGATGATGTGCAATATCTTCATGAATACCTCGATGTCTAGTAGGGCAGGACGTGGTCGAACTCAAGCAGCTTGGCCGGCAAATCCTGCATGGTTATCGTTTCGAAACCCTCATCGGCCTCGTTTATGGAGAGACGGTCACATTCCATCATGTCCAGCGTCTCCACGTTGAGGTCGTTGCCCTCGTTGGACTCAATGGGGCTGCCTACGTTGATGACGGTAATATGGTCATCGGCCAGTGTAAGCCCCACCGCCATGCGCAGGGCTTCATCCTGGCGGTCCTGGATAATTACTGCAATCTTCTTGGGATCGTCGCCCATTAGAAAACCACCACCTTGTCTGAATCGTGCACCATCACCGCGTTCTGGTACTGGCTGCCGCTGGTGGCGCCTTCCACGTCCTTGACGCCCCGGGGCTCGGCGGAGTGGTTGCAATAGGCTACTTCGGCGCCATCGCCCACCTGCTTGCAGATTTCCTCCATCAGCAGTGTGCCATCATCCATGGCGAACATCTTTACCCCGTGGCCGGCGTCCTTGGCCGCCTTGACCAGCCCGACGATGTCGTCGAGGTGCTTGTCTGAATTGACCAGAATTCCCAGTATCATAATCTTACCCCCATGCTTCTGCACCTCCATTAGTATTTGATATATACCGGCTGTCCAAGCATGTCCGGACAGCCTGAGCGCAGATTATATTACTCCCCTGGTTCTAACACAAGAATGAATGATGTGAACGGACAGTCAGGGGTCATGATGCACCTTTCCGTAACGCTGCGTGTAATCCTCACACTATTTGCAGGTACCTGCCGATTCCCGTGTTTGAATCCTCGATTATGCCGCCGGCGCCGCCGGTCGTTCATGCAGGCGAACCGGTAGACAGCAACCTCGACCTGGCCCGGATAATACGAAAGGGCATGGTTTTCCATGCCCTTTCGTGAACACGTTGACAAGGCACCCGTTGGCTTACTTCTGGATTTTCAGTGCCGTAACTCCGGACTTCGGGTTTGTTGTCTCGAGAATCTCGTATCCCTTGCCATTGCAGGCCTGGGTCACCGACTCTACTGAAGAGGGATTGTCGATAAGGACGTCCATGATCATGCCGTCCTTTAGCTTCTCCATACACTTGAGTGTATAGAGCTGCGGGTGAGGGCAGACATAGCCGGTCACGTCCAGCTCATAGGTGCCATCATCATTCTTGTTGAATTTCATGCCTTGTTCACCTCCCGTAAGATACTACTCTACATTCTGAATACTAGAACAATTACAGTTCGATATCGAAGTCCATATCATCGTCGGCCATCCTGCGGTTGGCGTAGTAGTTTATGTACCTGGCCGACAGGTAGGCTCCCAGGAACAGCCCGGCGCCGAACACCCAGGCGCTCGGATTTCCAAAGGCCGCCGGTCCGTAAAAGGCGCCGATGTTGCAACCCAGGCCGATACGGGCGCCGATGCCCATCAGCGTACCGCCGCCGACCGCATAGCCCCATGCCGACTTGGTCTTGGGGAACTTCCATTTGAACTCAC
>BDUA01000044.1 GCA_002897715.1 bacterium BMS3Abin01 | reverse complement strand
AGAAACCAGCGGCTCAGACGGTGTAAAAGGTTAGGCGGGCAGGGTGAAGCTGATGCTGGTGCCGAAGCCCTCGCGGCTATCGGCCGTTACCTCGCCGCCGGCGGTCTCGATGATGTGCTTGACGATGGAGAGCCCCAGCCCCGTGCCCCCCAGCCGCTTGGACCGCGACTTGTCCACCCGGTAGAAACGTTCGAAGATATGGGGCAGATGCTCGGCGTCGATGCCGATACCGTCGTCCCTGACGGTGACCTTTACCTTCCCGTTCTCCTTTTCAGCCAGCAGCTGGACCCGCGAGCCGCGGCCGCTGTATTTGACCGAGTTCTCTATCATGTTGGTCAGGACCGTTCTGGCCATGCGTCCCTCCAGCGGCAGGCGCGCCTCCGGGGGGATCCGGTTCTCCATCTGGACCTCGAACCGGTCGGTCTTGGGCCGCAGCTCCTCTATTATCTCGTCCACCAGGGACCGGAGCGGGATGTCACCCTTCAGGTCCTGTTCGGATCCGGACTCCAGCTCGGAGAGGAACAGCAGTTCGTCGATGAGCTGAGCCAGGCGCGTGCTCTCGTTCTCCACCCGGTCGAGAAAGCGTACGCGGTCTGCGCCCCCCAGCTCCGGGTCCTTGAGGCTCTCGACCAGCGCCCGGATTCCCGCCAGCGGTGTACGCAGTTCGTGGGATACGGTGGCGGCGAACTGGGAGCGCATCCGGCCATAGTCCACCTTCTCCGCCATATCTCTGAGGAATATGATGCATTCCGGCGTTTCCAGCGCCCGGTAAGGAAACAGCCAGATCTGGAAGGGACGCCGTCCGGAGGCGTAGAGCCTGATAACGGCGTCGGCCGGCGTCTGCGATTTCAGCGCTTCGCGTACCAGGTCGTCCAGCTCATGACTCTCCATGCTCTCCAGCAGGCTTCGACGCCGGCGCGGCTGGTCCAGAGCCTGTTCGGCGCTATGGCTCAGGTTGATGATGTTACACTCATGGTTGACGATGATCATCGGCAACGGTGACGTCTTGAGCAGCATGTCCAGCCGGATCTTAAGCCGGGGTATCTCGTCGCACAGGGCCGCCTGCTCGCCCACCCGCCTGGCTGCGTCCACCAGGCCCTCCTCCGGGCCGGGCTGCAGACAGGTGACTATCTTCTTCCGCTCGGTGCGCGAGCGCACCACGTAGGTGAGCAGGACCACCGCCGTCAGGACCGATACGGCGACAATGATGCTGTATGGGGCGTTCATGGCAGCCGTCACTCTCCGAAGCGCTCTTTGATGTCCGGCAGCGCCCGGTCGAAGTACTCCGCGTCCAGCTCACCGGTAACCAGGAAGCTGACGCGGACACCCATGTCCACCACCTGGTCGGCCATGCGCTCGATGTAGCGGCTGGCCAGGGCGATGTGGGTAGCCCACTCGTAGGCCTCGGCAGCCTCTTCCTTTTCCTTGGGATGAAGCAGGCGGGAGAGGATATCCTTGTACATCTCGTCGATGGGCTCGTCGATGATCTCCAGGGACTCCGCCAGTTTGGCGTCGCGGTCGGCGAAGGCCTTGATCCCCTGTCTGAGGACTTCCAGGGCCTGGGCCGACATCTTGCGCAGGACCTCGTAATAGGGCTCGGCGGCCTCGGTGCGCTCTATGCGCTTGGCTATCTTGGCGATGTTCACCGCCAGGTCGCCCACGCGTTCCAGGTGCATGCTCATCAGCAGGCAGGTGTGCAGCAGCCTCAGGTCACTGGCCACCGGCTGCTGCTGGGCCTGCAGCGCCAGGCATTTGCCCTCTATCCAGAGGCCGAGTTCGTTGATATCCTCGTCGCCGGCGATGACGCTGTTGGCCTGCGCGCGGTTTCCGTCCAGGAGCGCCTGGGTGGAGAGGTCAACCGCTTCGATGACCATGCTGCCCATACGCAGTATCTCTTCGTTGAGCAGTTTAAGCCCTTCGTGGTATGACTGTCTGGCCATGGCTCTAACCGAACCTCCCGGTAATATAGTTTTCCGTTTCCTTTTTGTCCGGCATGGTGAATATCTTGCTGGTGGGTCCGTATTCGACAAGGCTGCCCGGTTCCCCCGTCTGGCTGGCAAGCAGGAAGCCGGTAAAGTCGGAGATACGGGCCGCCTGCTGCATATTGTGAGTCACTATCACGATAGTGAAGTTCTCCTTCAACTCATCGATGGTATCCTCTATTTTCTGTGTCGAGGCGGGGTCAAGCGCCGAACAGGGCTCATCCATGAGGATGATGTCCGGCTCCACCGCCAGGGCGCGAGCTATGCATAAGCGTTGCTGCTGTCCCCCCGAAAGGCTGCCGCCCCGCTTGCCGAGTTTGTTCTTGACCTCATCCCACAAGGCCGCCATCTTGAGGGACCGTTCCACAATGGATGCGATCTCGCCCTTGTTCTTCACGGTCCCGGCAAGCCGGAGGCCGGCGCTGACATTCTCGGTGATCGACATCAGGGGGAAGGGGTTCGGTTTCTGGAATACCATGCCGATACCCCGGCGGACCTCCGTGGGGTCCACCTCCGGAGCGTAGATATCCTTGCCGTCCCAGATCACCTCTCCGGAGATTTTAGCTCCCGGCACCAGCTCATGCATCCGGTTGAGACACCGCAGGAAAGTTGATTTACCGCAGCCCGACGGGCCGATAAGCGCCGTCACCATGTTGGCCGGTATTTCGATGGTGATATTGTCGATGGCCCGGATGTCGCCGAAAGACGCGCTTAAATTCGTAGTGTTGATAAAACCAGCCATTTCTTACCGGACGCTCATCTTTCTGCCGAAGAAGAGTTTCGATGCCACGCTTAATATTAACACCATCAGGACCAGCACGAGGGACCCGGCCCAGGCCTGCTGGTGCCAGTCGGCATAGGGAGAGATTGCATAGGTATATATCTGAACCGGGAGTGATGCCACCGGCTGATCGATGCCGGTGGGCCAGGTCCGGCTGTTCAGCGCCGTGAACAGCAGCGG
>BDUA01000043.1 GCA_002897715.1 bacterium BMS3Abin01 | reverse complement strand
TCGTAGGCGCATCGCCTTTACAGTCATAGTGGTTCAGCCCTGTCAACGGGGAAGGCCCGGGCCGCCGCCGGATGAGTCTATCCGTTCGAAATCGCCCTTGGGGGCGTCACAGACCGGACAGGTCCAGGTGTCGGGGAGGTCCTTGAACAGCGTGCCCTCCTTGGCCTCGTCATACTCGTAACCGCAGACACTGCATTTGTACTTCATCCCGTTCTCATCCTTTCTGGTAGTTTTGGTGGTATTCCTTGACCTCTCCGGCGAACTTCCGGCCGAACTGATAACACTCGTCCATATCCTCCGGCGACGGCCGGTACTGGACCTGTATCCCGGGGCCGGCCGTGTCAAGCTTCATGCGTTCGAATTCGCCATATAACCACTTGGTGGCGCCGCCGCTCCAGCCGTAGCTGCCGAAAGCTCCCGCAAGGCGGTCTTTGGGCCTCAGCCCCCGCAGGTGGGTCATGAACTCGGCAACCGACGGAAAGACTTCGTTGTTGAGTGTAGGCGAACCCACCAGGCAGCCGCGTGATTTCCAGAACTCCTTGATAGCCACGCTCATGGGGGTAGCGCGCAGCTTGATGACCTTGGCCTCCACGCCCTCGTCCTTGATGCCCTGCACCATAGGCTGGGTCATGATCTCCGTGCTTTTCCACATGGTGTCGTAGATGATGGCCACGCTCAGGTCGGCCTTGCCGGCGGCCATCTCCAGGTACATCTCCATGACCCGGTCCGGGTTCGCCCGCCAGATGACGCCGTGATCGGGGGCGATCATGTCGATGTCCAGCTTAAGCTCCTGTATGTCGGCGATCTTGTTGGTGATGAGCTTGCCGAAGGGCATGAGGATATTCGCGTAGTAATCGACAACGGCATCCTCCAGCTCCGGGTGGGAGGCACACTCGATGAACTCGTCGTCGAAACGGGCGGTAGTGGCCAGGTGCTGGCCGAAGGCATCCTGGGAGATGAGCAGCCGGGCTTGCGGAATATAGGTCATCATCGAGTCGGGCCAGTGCAGCATGGGGGTCTCCAGGAACCGGAGCGTGTATTTGCCGGTGTGGAGTTCGTCGCCGGTCTTTACCGTCCGGATGTCCCAGCCGGAGATGTTGAAGAACCGTCCCAGGCCGAGCTTGCCGCGTTCAGTGATGTAGATAGTGGCGTCAGGGGCCAGATCGACCATGCGGTCCAGGGCGCCGACATGGTCGTTCTCGATATGATTGATGACGATGTTGTCGATCCTGGCGGGGTCGATGATGTTGGTGATGTTCCTGATACCTGTTTCCGCGAAATCGCTTTTGACAGAATCCACCAGGGTTATTTCCTCGTCGATGATGAGGTAGTTGTTGTAAGTCGAACCGTGGGGTATCACGTATCCATGGAAATCGCGGATCGACCAGTCTACGGCCCCCACCCAGAAAATGTCAGGTTTGATCTCAGTAGCCTTCACTCACTCATCTCCCTTTCTGTCGATAACCCGGGTCCGTACGATCCCCATACCCATGCCTGTCCCCGCTGCCGTCACTTCAAACCTGCGCGTCCTGGCAGTCCGGGCATAAACCGTAGAACTCCACATGCTTGCCGGTGATCTTGAAACCGGACTGCTCGCTTTTGGGGAGACGCAGCGGCAGGCGGACCCTTATGTCCACTATCCGTTTGCATGTAGTGCATATCAGATGGTTGTGCGGCCGCGTGTCAGGGTCATACCGCTTCCTGGCGGTATCGATGCTCAGCTCCATCACGGCATCCTCCTGCTTCAGGGCATCCAGCGTGTTGTATACAGTTGCCAGTGAGATCATCGGGTAACGACGGCGCACGGCCCGGTATATGTCCTCGGCGGACGGATGATCCGTATTGCCGTCCAGGTATTCAAGTATGGCTGCCCGCTGGGGGGTGAGCCTGGTCATAGCCACGCGCCGGTTCGCCTCCGTTTATAGAGGTTCCAAATTTAGAGTGATTATTAGCTAATTATATATCCAAATTGTTTTTTTCAAACATGGAACAGGTATGATGCGTAAGTCCCTGCAAGGTCACGGAAAGGAAAGATTTGAACAGCGGTAACAGCAGGATGCCCAGCTGGCTGGCATGGGCCCGCGAGATCCAGCAACTGAGCCAGATGGGCCTGGCGTTCGCCGCCGGCGATTATGAGACACAACGCTATACGCGCCTCAACGAGATAGCCGCCGAGATGGTGGCTGCCCATACCACGCTGTCGCCGGCGGAACTGGTGGCTAATTTCTCCGCCCAGCCCGGTTACGCTACGGCCAAGATCGATGTGCGCGGCGCCGCCGTCCGTGACGGCAGGATCCTCCTGGTCCAGGAGCGCCGCGACCGTAAATGGTGCATGCCCGGTGGCTGGGCCGATGTGGGGGACAACCCCTCCGACATGGTAGCCCGCGAAGTGTGGGAGGAGAGCGGCTTCGAGGTGGTTCCCCGCAAGGTGCTGGCCGTGTTCGACGCCAACCGCTCCGGCCGTCCGCTGGAGTTCTACCATGCCTACAAGATAATCTTCCTCTGCGAGATCATCGGCGGCCGGGGGCGTCCCAGCGATGAGACCATGGACTTCGGCTTCTTCGACTTCGACGACTTGCCGTCACTCTCGGACCAACGGACCGACAAGCGTCATCTGGCTGAGGTCCGGGCCCATCTGGCGGACGCGGACCGCCCCGCGGCCTTTGACTGAAACAGCGCCCGCCGAACTCAGATGTTCCCCGGTTCTTCCGATTCAATTAGGCAGATGGTATAAAACCAGGCGAAGTCTGGGGGAGATGATGAGATACGCAGGCAAGGTCCTAACGGTTTTGATGGCAACGGCAATGTCCTTTTTTATCCTCATGGCGTCCGCCGGCTGCGACAGCAAGCAGGACGCGTCCGGGGCGGCGGAGGATTTCATCGGCCTCTACGTCGGCGGCGACTTCGCGGCGGCGTACGCCATGCTGGATGAGAGCTCCTACGAGCTCCAGAACAACTGGACGGCAGACTATTACGCCAGCAAGTCCGAGTCCAGTTACGGCGGCCCCTACGAGCTCGTGGATCTGGTATTCAAGCCTGAGGGGAGGGAGGGTGACGAGGTCAACTTCATCATCCAGGGCACACTGAGCCCCCTGGGCGGTGGCGAGAGCATGGCCATGGCTGGAGAGATAACCATGATCGAGTATGAAGAGACCTGGAAGGTATCCTATATAGACTGGGCCGCCGTGCCGGAATCAAGCATCCCCTACGATATGTAAGCCTGGGAGTCCGCCGTGCCGGTAGCGGTTGATATTCCGGTCAGGTACGAGCCGTCGGCGGGACGCAGGCGGTCCCAGGTGCTGACCTGCCGCCGGCCGGTGGTATATGTTCCGCTCCCCCGGAGTTGCCAGACGCCCTCACCCGCGGCCTTGATGGTCAGCAAACGGGCGTCGATGGTAAGGGTGAAATCAAACCCGGCGACACTGAAACTGCCGGTTACACCCATATAGCGTACGGCGCCGCTGGGAAGGGTCTCATGATCGCGGCAGCTGTCCACCGAGACCGTACAGGCGCCGGAGATGGTCAGGTTTCCGTTGCGCATGGAGCCGCTGATGGTTCCCTGGCCTTCAAAGTGGACTACGCCACTGCCCGAAGCGGCCAATCCCCGGGGAATACTGTGTGAACGAGCCATGGTTGCCATGTTGTACCTGCCTTTCCTGTTTGCCGCCGGCCGATCCGCCGGAACTGCGCCTTATTCACCCGCTACCGGAACCATCGCCGCCGGCTGTAAAAAAGGGCTAAAGGGAAAGTAAAGGATTGGTAAAATAGTAAGCAGATGGCTGAGCAAGGACTAAAGGACTGGCTGAAAGCCAGGGTCTCACCCCGGCGGTTTCTGCACAGCCTGGGCGTGCGTGAGACGGTAGCGGAACTGGCGCGGCGGCATGGCGCCGACGCCGAACCGTTGATGACGGCGGCGTTGCTGCATGACTGCGCCCGGGAGCTCTCCGGCGGGGAGATGCTGTCCCGGGCGGCGGAGTGGGGTGTCCCCATAAGGGATGTGGACCGTGAAAGTCCGGTGCTGCTTCATGGCCGGCTGGCGGTCGAGATAGCCGGGCGCGAACTGGGCATCGATGATCCGCGGATAGCCAGCGCCGTCCTCTATCATACAGCCGGTCACCCGGATATGAGCCTTCCCGACAAGCTGTTCTTCCTTTCCGATCATATCGAGCCCACGCGCGATTTCACCTGGGTCGGTGAACTGAGGGAGGTGGCGCGGGAAGACGTGAACCGGGCCATGCTCCTGGCCGTAGATATAAACCTGAAGCATTTGCGGTCCACCGGTAAGGTCATCGACCCGAACACACTGGAATTGAGGGATGTGCTGCTGGACCGCTGAAGCTGTGCTTCAGGTCTGCTGTTCGCTGTCGCCGCCGGTGTCGGTGGCGGTCAGCGCCTCCTGACGAACCATCTGGCGGTAGCAGGAGGACTGTTTGGCGGGACAATGGGATAGGCACGAGGAGGAGATGCGCAGCACCAGCTCACCGCAGCCGCTACAGGCGATCTCCCTGTCTGAGGGAAAGTACTCGACATCTTCGCCGCACCGGGGGCAGGGCTGGGTCTCGATGCCCCGGTGTACACCGGGGCATCGCCAGTTCTTCAATGGGTCTTTTTCCGTCATCAAGGGCACTCTAATAGTCAGAAATACCTGCTCAGCAGGGTGCGCAGCATGGCCGCGTGGCGTCCCTCGTCGTGGGCGGCGGTATCGAAGAATGAGGCAACCTCCTTTTCACCCGCCGCCTCCGCCTGCTTCATGCCTTTGTGCTTGCCGTCGTACGCGCCCTCCTCACCGGCGAGCATCTTCTCGATCTCATCCTTGAGGTCCCCGACCTCTCCGGCCAGGTATTTGAAACGGGCGCCATGGGCGGCCTCGTCCATCGCTATGTCGCGGAGGGTACGGGCCACCTCGGTCTTGCCCTCGTTATCGGCCTTGAGGGCCATGGCCAGGTAGTGGACCACTTCCCAGGTCTCGCCGCTGATGTTGTTGGCGATATGCTGTTCCAGGGTGTCGGTGGTAGTGGTGGCTTCGGACATGGTTTCTCCTTCCGGGTGTAGAGTCCATTGGATTCAACGGCCAATGCCGCGGGGGCACTGGATATCAAACGATTCATACCCGCAAATAGTGGACTATAAACATCTACTTAACTTTGCCTCAGCCCGGGCCAGGCGCGCGAAATTGGTCCTGGCGAGAACCTTGGCGATCTCCCCCTGTACCCCGGCCAGCTCATCGTGGATGGAGCAGGTCCCCTCGCGTGAGCATTCACCGGGATTGGAGAAGCAGCGGTTGATGGCCAACGGCCCGCTTACCGCCTGGATCACGTCCAGCAGGGTGATCTTGTCCGGCGGTAGCGCCAGGGAGACACCACCACCGGCACCGCGTTTCGTGGAGACGATCCCCGCTTCGGCCAGGGACTGCATTATCTTGATCAGGTATTCCAGGGGGATGTTCTGAGCCTCGGCTATCTCGTTATTGGTTGCCAGCGGCGAAGTGGCCAGGTAAAGAACGGCCCGCATGGCGTAGTCTTCCTGTCTGGTCAATCTCATGAGACACCCTAAGTGGATGATAAATAACCACTTAATTGTATCAGAAACGGTTAGGGCCCGGATGCGTTGCTGTAAACGGGCAGGGACTTATATAGAATATCGGGGCATGACCCACGGCTACATCCAGACAGGCCAGTTGACCTGCCATGATACATCGGGCAGAGAGGTTGCCTGCGCGGGCAGCGGACAGGACGCGGAGTTCCGCAAGGGCGACCCGTGGCCGTCGCCGCGCTTCGAGCCGGAGGGCGGTCCGGATGGAGGTATGGTGCGGGACAACCTGACCGGTCTGGTCTGGACCCGTGACGCCGAACCGGCCGGGTTCCCGCTCTCCTGGCAGGAATCTATCGATTTCATCGAGCGCATGAATGCCGAGAAAGCGCTGGGCTGCTCCGATTGGCGCTTGCCCAACCGCCGCGAGTTGCGCAGCCTCATCAGCCACCAGGAAAAAAACCCGGCCCTGCCCGCGGGGCACCCGTTCCGGAACGTGGTACTCGCCTGGTACTGGACCTCATCGACGGCGGCCGTGAACTGCGCGTACGCCTGGTATGTACATATGGAGGGGGCCCGCACCTTCTATGGCGGCAAGAGCCAGTACTTCATGCTCTGGCCGGTGCGGGGGGAGGGCAACGGCTTGTTGCCCGCCACCGGACAGGTGCGCTGCTTCGATCATGCCGGCGGTGAGATCACCTGTCTCGGCACAGGGCAGGACGGCGAACACCGTCGTGGCAGGTTGTGGCCGGAACCCCGCTTCCAGCTTGCAGGGGACACGGTGATCGACTGGCTCACGGGCCTGGGATGGATGAGGGTGGCGGACAGCGCCGGTGGGCCGGTTACCTGGGAGGAGGCGCTGTATCAGGTGGCGGGGCTCAACCCCGCGGGAGCCGTGGCCGGCGGTGGCTGGCGCCTTCCCAACATCAACGAGCTGGAATCGCTGGTGGACCTGGGACGGCACAGCCCGGCGTTGCCGGCGAACCACCCCTTCGGCGATGTCCGGGACGGGTACTGGTCGTCGACCACCAGCATGTACGAACCCGACTGGGCCTGGGCCCTCTACCTGACGAAGGGAGCTGTGGGCATCGGCCGGAAACAGGGCGCCTACTTCTCCGCCTGGGCAGTGCGTGACATCTGACAGCAGAGAGGCGCCCCCCTCTTGGCCGGTTTGCCTCATTATCCTTTTGTACAACTCACCGGCAGCCGCCTTTGTCAATTGTGATAGACGGAGTGACCACGGGATAAAAAAAAGCCGTGGATATTAAACAACTGTATAAAGAATCAGGTGCCGCCGCCTCTTAGACTTGGTACAGCAACGTTGCTGTATAAAAGAAAAATAACATCAAGCTAAGTCACCGGAGGTGACACCTTATGGATATGCAATCAACAAGTGAAGCTCTGACGCAGCTCCAGACCAACATCGATATCGTCTGGACCTGCCTGGCGGCGTTCCTGGTCTTTTTCATGCAGGCCGGTTTTGCCATGGTGGAAGCCGGCTTCACGCGAGCCAAGAACTCGGTCAACATCATCATGAAGAACCTGCTGGATTTCTCCATCGGCAGCATCGCCTTCTTCATAGTCGGGTTCGGTCTTATGTTCGGCGTGACCAACGGCTTCTTCGGGACGACGGATTTCGCGTTATCCGGGGTCGACTGGGCGGGCCCTGACTGGAACTTCACCTTCCTCATCTTTCAGACGGTCTTTGCGGGGACGGCGGCCACCATCGTGTCCGGCGCCATGGCGGAGCGAACCAAGTTCAAAGCCTATCTCGTCTACAGCGTGTTTATCTGCGCGTTTATCTATCCGGTCTTCGGCTCATGGGCCTGGGGCGGGCTGCTCAACGGCGGCGGCTGGCTCGAGGGCATAGGTTTCGTTGATTTCGCCGGATCGACGGTAGTTCACTCAGTCGGTGGATGGTTGGCCCTGGCGGGCGCCATCGTCCTGGGACCGCGGATCGGCAAGTACGGCCCCGACGGTAAAGCAAGGGCCATACCGGGCCATAACATCACCCTGGCGGCGCTGGGCGTGTTCATCCTCTGGTTCGGCTGGTTCGGGTTCAACGCCGGCAGCACCAACATCGGCGACGGTGAGATCGGACGCATCGCCGTCACTACCAACCTGTCCGCGGCCATGGGCGCAGTTATGGCCATGGCGACCTCGTGGGTCCTGTCGAAGAAGCCCGACGGCTCCATGGCGCTGAACGGCGCTCTGGCCGGCCTGGTGGCCATCACGGCGGGCTGCTACGGGGTGTCCGGTTACGGAGCCATAGCCATCGGCGGCCTCGCCGGAGTCATCGTGGTGCTCAGTGTGTTTGCCATCGATCGTTACCTCAAGGTGGATGATCCGGTGGGTGCGGTCAGCGTCCACGGTGTCTGCGGCGCCTGGGGCACCCTGGCCGTAGGTCTGTTCGGCATCGATGGCGGGTTGTTCTACGGCGGCGGATTGCACCAGCTTGGCGTACAGGCCATCGGTGTACTGGCGGCGTTCGCATGGGCCTTCGGAGTGGGTCTGGGCATATTCTATCTCATCAAGCTGACGGTAGGCCTGAGGGTATCGAAGAAGGAAGAGATACGGGGTCTGGACGTAGGCGAGCACGGCATGGAAGCTTACAGCGGCTTCCAGATATTCACGACCAGCTAGAGACTGAACAGGTATGCGGCGGGCCGGCTGCGCCGGCCCGCCGCACCAGAAAGGAGGAAACACATGAAACTGGTTATCGCATATATACAGCCAGAAAAGCTCAACGACGTCAAGCAGGTCCTTTACGAACGTGGCATCTTCAAGATGTCGGTCACCAACTCGCTCGGTTGCGGTCAGCAGAAGGGCTTTCATGAGACCTACCGCGGCGTCGATGTCGAAGTCAATCTGCTGAAGAAGGTGCGCCTGGAGATAGCGGTGAACGAGGAATACCTCGAACAGACCATTGAAGGCATCATCGAGGGAGCGCGTACCGGTGAGATCGGCGACGGCAAGATATTCGTCCATAGCCTGGATGATGTCGTACGCATCAGGACCGGTGAGAGGGGGCACGAGGCTATCGGCTAGGACAAGGAAAGTTTTGGAGCTGTCTGCCGGCACCGGTTTGGCGGCAGTTCCAAAAATGACAGGGAGAATGCTCTCCAATGCCTGGACGCATTATCATTCCTGTCGGTGTGGGCGGGCCCCCTAGGGGGCCCGCCCACCTGTTTTTATTACTTTTGTACAAAGTACGAGGTGGCAAATATATACAGATGGCTAATTAACCGGGCTCGCGTCGCCTTTATAATCGCAATGTTCAGGCATGCGAGATGCGGGTTCCGGAAACGAACTGTTCAGATGACTTCGGGGCCCGGGAAAAGGAGAGCAACATATGAACGCCCCTACGGGTCTCACCGATATCGTCAGTGCTGGTAATGTCTTTTTCCTGTTGTGGGGGGCGGTACTGATCTTCTCTATGCATGCCGGTTTCGCCTTCCTGGAAGCCGGCAGCGTCCGCAAGAAGAACGTGGTCAACGCGCTGACGAAGATTCCCACGGACTGGGCAGCCTCCACTATCGCATATTTTTTTATCGGTTTTCCCATCGCTTACGGAATCACGTTTATGGCCAGCGCCACCGGTCTGCTGGCGGACAGGTCCTACGACCTGGCCCACTTTTTCTTCCTGCTGTGCTTTGCCGCAGTCATTCCCGCTATCATCAGCGGCGGCATCGCCGAGCGCATGAAATTCTGGCCGCAGCTTCTGGGTGGTATCGCCCTGGTCGCTTTCGTCTATCCCCTGTTTGAGGGGCTGGTTTGGGGCCGTTTCAACCAACTGGGCGCCAGCGATGGTTTCCTGGCAGGGATATTCGGTTACGGGTTTCACGATTATGCGGGTTCGGTCGTGGTGCACGCCATGGGCGGCTGGCTGGCGCTGCCGGCTATCGTTCTGCTGGGCCCCCGCATGGGCCGGTATATGAGCGGTAACAGCCGACCCATCGCCATCCATAGCGTTCCCTTCGTGGCTCTCGGCGGCTGGTTGCTGATGGTGGGCTGGTTCGGCTTCAATGTGGCATCGGCCGCCACCCTGCCCGCCATCTCCGGCCTGGTGGCTGCCAACTCGCTGATGGCCATGGCTGGCGGGTTGCTGGCGGCCATGCTGGTGTCCAAGCGTGATAGTGTCTTCGTGTATAATGGTGCTCTTGCGGGCCTGGTGGCTGTCTGCGCCGGATCGGATATAATGCACCCGGCAACATCCTTCATCGTCGGCGTGGTTGCCGGCATCATCTTCGTCAAAGGGTTCCTGTGGGCTAACGAGAAACTGCGTATCGACGATGTGCTCGGTGTCTGGCCCCTTCATGGCATCTGCGGCGCCTGGGGCGGTATAGCCGCGGGTATCTTCGGCCTGAAGGCCCTGGGCGGCCTGGGAGGCGTCAGTTTCCTGTCGCAGCTGACGGGAACGCTAATCTGTATCGCCATAGCCCTGGCCGCGTCAACGGCTGTCTACGGGCTGCTCAAGATCTCTATCGGCCTCAGGCTCTCCCCCCAGGAGGAGATGCTGGGCTCCGACCTTTCCATCCACTCAGGCAAGGCATACCCCGAGGAGTTGATATAAATGACTGCCGCACAGGGCGGAATGACTTTGATAAAGAGTGTCTTCAAGGGAGAGAGGCTCCACAACATCATGCAGGCTATGGAGTCGATAGGCGTGTATGGCATGACCGTCTGGGAGGTAAAAGGGCACGGACGCCAGAAGGGCCATATCGAGCACTACCGGGGACTGGAGGTAACAGTGAACCTTCTGCCCAAGGTGATCATGGAGATAGTGGCGCCGGATGAAGATGTGGACAGGATAGTCGATGAGATCGTCAAGGCGGCTCGCACGGGAGATATAGGTGACGGCAAGATCTTCCTGTTGCCGGTGACGGAAGCGGTACGCATCAGGACCGATGACAGGGGAGTGGGAGCTATTTGAGGGTGGCGGTACCGCTCCCGCCGGAAAAGCCGGGCATGCATAATATGATACAGTGATGCCGGTGCCGGTGGCGTCCCCATATCTACCAGGCTATTAGCCGTGTGTATAGATAATATCGATAAAATATGTACACCAGGCTGTTAATGTAGCCTGCTTATTATTTGTACAATTGGCCAGATTTTCGCTTTAAAGCGGTTTTGTTTTTACAACATAAGGAGGAGACGGGAACGATGGACAAGGAACAGGTACTGAAAACAGTCAAGGACGGCGGAGTTAAATTCATCCGGCTATGGTTCACCGACATCGTCGGTCAGATGAAAAGCTTTGCCATCACCGAGAGTGAGCTGGAGGTAGCTCTGGAGAACGGCATGGGCTTCGACGGCTCGTCGATCACCGGCTACCAGGACATCGAAGAGAGTGACATGATCGCCATGCCGGACCCCTCCACCTTCAAGCTGCTGCCCTGGCGGCCGGAGGAGAACGCTGTGGGTCGCATGATCTGCGACGTGCTTACCCCCGATCGCAAACCATACGAAGGTGATCCCCGCTATGTGCTCCGCCGCGCTCTGGAGCGTGCCAGGAAGATGGGTTACGACCATTATTATGTCGGCCCGGAACTGGAGTTCTTTTATTTTGAAGATTCCAACGGCACGGAGATCCTGGACAAGGGCGGCTATTTCGATCTGACACCGCTGGATGTAGCCAGTGACCTCAGGCGTGATACAGTGCTGGCCCTGGAGGAGATGGGCATCGACATCGAGTACAGCCACCATGAGGTCGGCCCCAGCCAGCATGAGATCGACATGCGTTATGCCGACGCACTCAAGGTAGCGGACAACTCCATCACCTACCGCCTGGTGGTCAAGGAGATCGCCGATAAGTACGGAGTCTATGCCACTTTCATGCCCAAGCCGCTCTATGGCGAGAACGGCAGCGGCATGCATACACACCAGTCACTGTTCAAGGGTGGCGATAATGCCTTCTTCGACGCGGAGGACGAGTATTTCCTCAGCGGTGAGGGCAAGAGCTATATAGCCGGTCTGCTTACCCACGCCAGCGAGATGTGCGTGATATTCGCCCAGTGGGTCAATTCCTATAAGCGGCTGGTTCCCGGTTATGAGGCCCCGGTGTATAAGGCCTGGTCACGGCGTAACCGTTCGGCGCTGGTGCGCGTTCCCATGTACCATCCCGGCCAGGAGAAGGCCACCCGTTGTGAGTTCCGCAGCCCCGACCCCGCCTGCAACCCCTACCTGACCTTCGCGATCATGCTGCATGCCGGCCTGGACGGCATCGAGCAGGGTTACAAGCTGACCGAGCCCATGGAGATGAACCTCTACGACCTGAGCGACAGCGAACGCAAGGAGCTGGGCATCGAGATGCTCCCGGAGAGCCTGGGTCACGCCGTCGCCATCGCTGAGAACAGCGAGCTGCTTAAGAAGGCCCTGGGAGAACACGTCTTCAACCGCCTCATCGAACTGAAGAAGCAGGAATGGTTCGATTACCGGACGCAGGTCACCCCCTGGGAGCTGGATCAGAACCTCTCGGTATTATAGGAACCGGGGGCTCCGTTTCACTGCCCCTAAAATGAATGAACAAGGGGCGCACCGCCGTTGTACGGTATCAGTAGATCCGTTACACCTTGTATCAGGACATGCGTTACAGTCTAGGGCAATGAAACAGGGAGAACCAGTGGTTTGGATCTCCCTGTTTTTATTTCCAGTTCTCTGATGTACATGTGCCTGTACTTGACCAGAATGGTCTGTTCCAGCGGCTCGATCGCCACGTGCTCTCCGGCAAGCGCCTCGCTGATGAAGTAAGTCGTGCCACCGAGCC
>BDUA01000042.1 GCA_002897715.1 bacterium BMS3Abin01 | reverse complement strand
CTAACGCGGGTTCAGATTGAACTTCTGGGTTTCCTCCTGCCCGTCGCTGCCGCTTTGCCAGGGGAACATCGCTCCCTTGAATCCGGCGCTCCTGGCCGCGGCCCGCGCTTCGCCCAGGCGCTGATAGCGGTACATCAAAAGCGTCCGGGTGATCTCCGGCATGCGATGGTTGAAGAATGGAAAGATAAACAGTTCATCCCAAAAGATGTGACCCTGGTAGGCCTCCCCGGTCCAGCCGCGTGCCGGCACGCCGATATCCAGTCCGATGGAGTCGGGTGATACCGCCTGCAGCAGGTGGAACATGTCCAACCGTAGCAGCAGCTGGATATTCAGCTTGAACTTGGGGTCCGCCGGCTGTATCTGCACATCGAAACGGCGCCATATGTGCTCCCAGGCAAGAACATGATCCTCCACGACAACCTGGAAACGACCCGTACGCGCGATTGCCTTGCGCGCTTCCAGTCCACACTCCGAGATTGCATGATCACGCGAAGTATAGAAAGAGGCCACCTTCTCCAGTACCAGCGTCTCGCCCTGCTTGATGTCCACCTTCAGTTCCTGTCCGATGTACCCCGGCTCCTCAACGACCCGGCGGCTGACATCGAGACGCCGTCCGTTGACGAACGCCTGGGTCCGCGCCACCTGGGCCACATGAATATGCGACTGGTTGGTGCGTACCATCAGGTACACGCCGTCCTCGCCCACTGCCTCTCCGGTCAGCGGCTCCAGGTGCTGGTTGTTGAACTTGCGATAGAGCTTGGCGCCCTTGTTAACCACGCGCCCGTCGATCGCCGAGCGGACCGTGACGGTGCCGGACCAGTTCTCGGCGGTCAGGGACAGTTCCAGCGCGGCCATATGCATGTTGCTCATCGACACCAGACGCCGCTCATGCATGGTAGTGCGCCGCCCCTGATCGTCCTCGAAGTCTATGGTCTTCAACAGCATACCCCGCTGGATATCAAGTTCCTGTCGGTATGACCGGATATGCGCTCTTCTCGCGTCGAACCAGTCCTGATCAGCGATACGAAACTGGAGCGCGAGCCAGTTGGGGAGGTTGACCAGATCCTCGTTCTCGACCGTACGCCCGGCGATATCGCTGCGAAGCCGGTTATAGCCGCAGGCGAGATAGGTCCCGGGGTAATGGACGTCGTCCGCCACCGCCCCGGCGACAGCACCACGCGTCGCGAAATAGCCGTTGCCCAGGGTGCATAAGGCTTCACGGACACCCTCCCGCAAGGGGTCGAAGCCCTCGAATATCAGCGACCAGGCGGAAGGCGGCTCCATCGCCACCTGGACCTGTGCCAGATCGTCCACCACTACATCGGCACCCGCCTTTCGCAACGTCTGCGCCTGCCCATTACGATCGACGCCGATGACGCAGCCGAACCGGCCGGCGCGTCCGGCCTCGACACCGACGACGGCATCCTCCACCACCACCGTATGCGCCGGCTCGACCTTTAGACGCCGCGCGGCCTCCAGAAAAGCGTCCGGCGCCGGCTTGCCGTTGAGTCCCAGGCGGTTGATATCCTTCCCGTCCACCCGCACGTCGAACAGGTCCGCGATGCCCGCCGCCTCCAGCACCGCCTGGCAGTTGATGCTGGAAGACACCACCGCGGTCCTGATTTCATTCATCCGCAGCTTTCGCACCAGCGCTATCGATTCTTCATAGGGCTCCACGCCGTTCTGCTTCAGGTATTTCAGGAAGTAGCCGTCCTTCCGGTTCCCCAGCGCCTTCACGCTCAGCACCTCGGGGCCGTCCGTGGCCGCGCCCAGGGGCAACTCTATCCCCCGCGATTCGAGGAAGGAAGCCACGCCGTCATAGCGAGGCTTGCCGTCAACGTAGCGTTGATAGTCCGCCTCGATGTCGAAGGGGACGAAAGGCTCACCGCTGTCGGCAGCGCGTTGTTGGAGAAACCTGTCGAACAGTTTTTTCCAGGCGACGGCGTGTACGCTCGCCGTCCTGGTCAGGACACCGTCCAGATCGAACAGGACAGCGTCGTAATCCCGTGGGGAGAGCGTGATCACCGGGCAGGTGCAGGTCATTCGGTATCCACCTCGATATCCCCGCAGGTTCCCGACGTCATCGTTATGAACCATTCACTCAATAGGGCCACTTCCAGTCGCGTATCTCCGGCATATCCTGACCATGTTCAACAATATATCCTTGATGTTCGTTCAGCTTGTCGCCTATGTGTTGCTGGAGATGGTCCGCCCTGTCCGCCTCGGCGCCGGCTGCGGGGACCCGCTCCAGCACATCTCCCACCAGGTGGAACCGATCCAGGTCGTTGCGCACCGCCATGTCAAACGGCGTAGTGGTGGTGCCTTCCTCCTTGTATCCTCGCACATGCAGGTGGTGATGGAACAGCCGGCGATAGGTCAGGCGGTGAATCAGCCAGGGATAACCATGGTAGGCGAAAATGACCGGCGTATGAGCCGGGAACAGGCTGTTGAATTCATCGTCCGGCAGACCGTGGGGGTGTTCACTCTGCGGCTGCAGGGTCATGAGATCCACGACGTTGATTACCCGGACCTTCAATTCAGGCAGGTATTCACGCAGGATGGCCACCGCGGCCAGTATCTCCAGGGTGGGTACATCCCCGGCGCAGGCCATCACCACATCCGGTTTGCCCCCCTGGTCGTTGCTGGCCCACTGCCAAACGCCGACCCCGGCGGTGCAATGCCTGATGGCAGCATCCATGTCCAGCCACTGCGGTTCCGGCTGTTTACCGGCCACGATGACGTTGACCAGGTCCTTGGAACGCAGACACCGGTCCGTGATAAACAGCAGGGTGTTGGCGTCCGGCGGCAGGTAGACACGGATGACGTCGGCTTTCTTGTTTACCACATGGTCGATAAAACCGGGGTCCTGGTGGGAGAAACCGTTGTGGTCCTGGCGCCAGACGTGCGAGGTGAGCAGATAATTAAGCGAGGCGACGGGACGTCGCCAGGGTATCTCCGAGTTGGTGACCTTGAGCCACTTGGCGTGCTGGTTGAACATCGAATCAACGATATGGATAAAGGCCTCGTAACAGGTGAACAGGCCGTGGCGGCCGGTCAGCAGATAACCCTCGAGCCATCCCTGGCAGGTGTGCTCACTGAGAATCTCCATTACCCGGCCATCGGTGGCCAGGTGGTCGTCTTCCGGCAGGGTCTCGGCCTCCCATGACCGGTTGGTGACATCGAGCAGATCGCCCAGGCGGTTGGAAACCAGCTCATCGGGACTCAACACCCGGAAGTTGCGTGTCTTCATATTGAGCTTCATGACATCACGCAGCATGGCGCCCATCACCCGGGTCGCTTCCCCTGAGGTATGGCCGGGCTCGAGCACATCAACTGAATAATCGCGGAAGTCGGGCAGCTCCAGCTCCCGGAGCAGGATACCGCCGTTGGCATGGGGGTTGGCGCCCATGCGCCGTTCACCGGCAGGCGCCAGCTCCGCCAGCTCCGGTAACAGCGTACCTCTTTCGTCGAACAGTTCTTCCGCCCTGTAACTTTTCATCCAGCTTTCAAGCAGCCTGAGATGTTCCGGCTTGGTTGACAGCTGGGCAATGGGCACCTGGTGTGAGCGCCAGTAGCCCTCGGTCTTCTTGCCGTCGACCTCTTTGGGGCCGGTCCAGCCCTTGGGGCTGCGCAGAATGATCATCGGCCAGCGCGGCCTTGCACTCACTCCTTTTACCCTGGCGTCATGCTGGATCGTCCTGATCTCGGCGAGCACCGTGTCCATGGTCGCAGCCATTGCCTGGTGCATCTTCTCCGGGTCCGAACCCTCTACGAAATATGGCTGATAACCATAGCCCACGAACAGGTCCCTTAACTCCTGTCTGCTTATTCGCGCCAGCACCGTGGGATTGGCTATCTTGTAGCCGTTGAGGTGCAGTATCGGCAACACCGCGCCGTCGCCGGCCGGATCGAGGAATTTGTTCGAATGCCATGCCGTCGCCATCGGCCCGGTTTCCGCCTCGCCGTCGCCTACCACGCAGGCCACCATCAGGTCCGGGTTATCGAAGGCCGCGCCATAGGCATGTGACAGGGCATAGCCCAACTCGCCCCCCTCATGGATCGAACCCGGGGTCTGCGGTGAGACATGGCTGGGTATGCCGCCGGGAAAGGAAAACTGCTTGAACAGCTTCTTCATGCCCTCGGCGTCCTGCCCGATATCCGGATAGAACTCGCTGTAAGTACCTTCCAGCCAGACATTGGCCACCACGCCCGGGCCGCCATGCCCCGGACCCATGATATAGATCATGTTCAAATCCTGTGATTTGATGATACGGTTGAGATGCGCATAGATAAAGTTCAGGCCCGGCGTGGTCCCCCAATGGCCCAGCAGCCGCGGTTTCACATGCTCAAGCTTCAAGGGCTCTTTCAGCAACGGGTTATCAAGCAGGTAGATCTGCCCCACCGAGAGATAGTTTGCCGCCCGCCAGTAGGCGTTGATCCTGTCCACATCCCGCGAAGATAACGGTTTCCCTGAGACTGAGGATCTTATCGTTTCATCCACTGTCATCCCCCCCTGTCTTTCCCTCGCTGTTTGACGTACCTGTCAGCGCTGACCCCACCCTCGCCATCTCTGCGCTTTCATCCACACAGACCACCCGCACTTCGATGCGGCTGCCGCTGGCGCTGATTGCGGCATCCATGCCCACGGCGCGCTCATTGAGGTCCTGGTCCAGCGATATGCCCAGCCAATCCATGCCCTCCAGTATCTTCCGACGCACCGCCGGGCTGTTCTCGCCAACACCCCCGCCGAACACGACACCGTCGGCACCGCCCAGGACCGCCAGATAGGCGCCTGTATACTTGCGTACCCGATAGCAATAGATATCTACCGCCAGCCGGGCAGCGGCATCTTCCGATTCAAGCAGGACGCGCATGTCGCCGCTTTGCTCCGAGATACCCTTGAGGCCGCTTTCCTCATTCAACAGATGGTCGATATCCTCCAGGGTCTTACCGGCGTGCCGCTGCAGATAGGTGATCAGGCCGGGGTCCAGGTCGCCGGAGCGGGTGGCCATCACCAGGCCTTCCAGAGGGGAGAATCCCATGGATGTATCCCTTGCCTGGCCGCCATCGACGGCGGTGATGGAGCAACCTGACCCCAGCTGGATAGTTATTACCTTGCCGGCGGCGGACAGATCGGGACGCGCTGTCCGCCACTGACGCAGCATCACGCTGTGAGCGATGCCATGAAAACCGTGACGCCGCAGACCGAACTCCCGGCACAAAGTGCGTGGTAACGCATAGGTGGATGCCACTTCCGGCAGCGCGGCGAAGAAGGCCGTATCAAAAACCGCGACCTGGGTTACGTCCCCGCCGAACACCTTCCTGCAGGCACGCACCCAACGCAACGCCAGGGGGTTGTGCAGGGGCGCGATGGGCTTGAGTCGTTCGATATCCCGCTCGACCTGTTCATCTATGACGCACGCCTCCCCCAGACGGCTGCCGCCATACACCACGCGGTGAACAACCCGGCCCACGTCGGTGGCCGAGGCGCCCAGGAATTCCCGCAGCAGCGCCGCATCCGCTTCATCCACCCCGTCGTGCCGCGCCCTGGCGACCAGCTCCAGCCGGTCATCCCTGTACTCGTACAAGGCCAGGCGCACCGAGGAACTGCCGGCGTTGATGGTGAGCAAGCTTCGGGCAACCTGATTCAAGTGTCTTCCTTCACATTTATATCTGTTTCAACTGATCACTGAATTTCTGGATGGCGGCCCTGAGGGCATCCACCTTCTGCTCCAGGGTCTGATCGCTGTCGATGTCATTGATGGAGTCCTGGAGCTCCTCGTAAGCATCCTGCACCTCAGAGACCTTTGCGTCCGTCAGATCCTTCCCCGACTCAACCGTATCATCGTATGCCTTCTGGACATCCTGGAAAGACGCCTTGAGGCTGTCGACGCTCTGGTAGGTTTCAGGCTTCTGCAACTCCTGGACCGATGACTTCAGGTCCGCCTTGGCCTTATCGTAGTTTGCCTGGGCCTTCTCGCTTTCGGACTGGCCACAACCCGCCGTCACCACAACCGCCCCGATCAACAGCAGGACAAGGAACAGACCCGCCGCGATTCCCTTTTTCATGTTTTCAACCTCCCCTCACAACCCGTGGATAAATCGTAATATCCATACCCCGCCGGAGGAACAACTAATCCGCCTCAGGCATGCCTGATTACCGTTATCCAGCGGTTACCGCCTTGTACCGCATTGTTCTTCCCTATATTATTTATACACCCTTGTTGATGTTTGTCTAGCGAAAGTTCCTTGCCATGGGTGAAGCGATAGGACTGTCATTGCCGTTCGCTGTGGGAGTAGCGCTGAGCCCGGTGCCGATCATCGCCGTGATACTCATCCTGTTTACCCCGAAAGCCCGGACCAACAGCGTCACGTTCCTCATCGGCTGGATGCTGGGCCTGGCAGCGGTTGGCGGCATAGTGCTGGCTCTGGGCGATATCAGCACTGATGACAGCAGCGGGGGTTCGACCATATCCGGGGTGATAAAGCTGGCGCTGGGCCTGCTGCTGCTACTGCTGGCCGCCCGCAACTGGCGCTCGCGCCCGGAGAGCAGCGAACAGGCGGAAATGCCCAGGTGGATGAACGCCCTCGATGATTTCAACGCGGCGAAGTCCACCGGCATCGCCTTCCTGCTTTCGGGCATCAACCCCAAGAACCTCATCCTTACCGCGGGAGGCGCGATAACCATCGCCTCCGTCGGCCTGAGTAACGGCGAGCAGGCCGCTGCTCTTGTCGTGTACATCCTCATCGCCAGCCTGACCGTGGGCGCACCGGTACTCATCTATCTGGTGATGGGGGAAAAGGCCGACGCCGGGCTTACCAGCCTCAAGGACTGGCTGGCCGTCAACAACGCCGCCGTGATGGCGGTCCTCTTGCTGGTGTTCGGCGCCAAGCTGCTGGGCGACGGCATCAGTATCCTCAGCGCCTGAGCTCCAGGATATCAAGGAAAAAGGCGACCCGTGATTGTAAAAGGTCACCCTTTTCCTTTTCTGCTGGTCGCCCGTTTTACGCCGGCGGCGGTGGAACCGTCACACTGCACTGCCAGTTGGGACACTCGAAGGTTATATCCTTCAAGTTCTCGTGCTTTACGAGTTCCGGCTTTGCATAGGGTTCCCGCGCTTCTG
>BDUA01000041.1 GCA_002897715.1 bacterium BMS3Abin01 | reverse complement strand
CACTCTGGCCAGCAGGGCCGTGGAGGTGATGCCGTCCACGTCGTAATCGCCGTGGACGCAGATCTCTTCACCGGCGGCGAAGGCCCGGCGCAGCCGCCGGCAGGCGTCTTCCATCCCGGGGAACAGAAAGGGGTCGTGGATGGTTCCCTCTGACAGAAGGAACCCACGGGCGGTTTCAGGATCGGTATAGCCGCGGCGGGCGAGGACCGTTGCCATGATCTCACTGGTCCCCAGTGAACGGCAGAGTTTTCTGACGGTGTCATAAGACAGGGGAGAGGTATGCCATGGCGCTGATTGCATCCACAGCATCCTAACAACCGCTCCGGACGTTAGCAATCGCTGTGTATCGAACAGGGGGTGGCGTACGCCTCCTGCCGGCTAATCCCAAATATTATCAATGCAACGGTGTTTCTGGCATAATGTTCCGGGGTATCTACTATAGTACCCCTTACAAAGGAGGTGAACGTGCTGAAAGACAAGGTAGAGGAAGCTTTGGCGAAAATCAGGCCCGCGCTCCAGCAGGATGGTGGTGACCTGGAATTGATAGATGTAAGTGACGACGGTGTCGTCAAGGTCAAACTTACGGGAGCCTGCGGCAGTTGTCCCATGTCACAGATGACCCTCAAGCATGGCATCGAGCAGAGGTTGCGGGAAGAGGTTCCCGAGGTGGCAATGGTGGAGTCGGTCTGATTGCCGGCGTTTCATTAAACAGCAACACAAAAGCGGCCGTACGCACGGCCGCTTTCTCATCCGTAAACTTGTTCGCTTATAACCCTATTATTACGGTGACGACGGAACTGGAATGCTGCACTGGAAGTTCGGGCATTCGAAGGTAATATCGCGCACGTTTTCCAGCTTCACCAGCACCGGTTTTACATATATGGATTTCCCGGTATCCTTCAATTCGGTTGCCACCTCCTTACCAGATTAAGCAAAAGCTCCCGTTCAAATCAGGTTAATTGTACCATCTTTAACTAATTTTGACCAGACCCTGGATTCGCCGGTTTTTATGACTCCTCTTTCTCCGCCTGGACCTGGTCGATAATCTTCTGGGACAGGTGTGCGGGCACCTCGTCATAGCGCAGGAACTCCATGGTGTAATCGCCCCTGCCGCCGGTCATGGAACGGAGGTCGGGCATGTAACTGAGCATCTCCGCCAGGGGCACTTCGGCGTTTACCTGGCTGTTCTTTCCCTTGGGCTCCATACCCAGGACTTTTCCACGCCGTGAGTTCATGTCGCCGATGACATCGCCCACGTTCTCCTCGGGGACGGTCACCTGGACGCTCATGACCGGTTCGAGGATGACCGGATTGGCCTCGGATATCGCCTTCCTCATACCCATGGATGCGGCGATTTTGAAGGCCATCTCCGAGGAGTCCACCGGGTGGTGTGAGCCATCGTAAACGGTGACGCTCATATCCACCAGGGGGCTGCCGGAGAGGTCCCCCTCATTCATGTACTCGATGACGCCTTTCTCCACGGCCTGGATGAATCCCCTGGGAATGGCGCCGCCGACCACCTTGTTGATGAACTCGAAGCCGGCTCCGTGCTCCAGCGGTGTGACCTCCAGCCAGCAGTCGCCATACTGGCCGCGTCCGCCGGTCTGCTTCTTGTATTTGCCCTGGGCCTTGGCGGGCTTGCGGATGGTCTCCAGGTAGGGCACCCGCGGCGGCTTGAGGTCCACCTCGACGCCGAAGCGCTCCTTCATGCGGTCCACAACTACCTCCACGTGCACCTGGCTCATGCCCGAGATTATGAGCTCGTTGGTCTGGGCGTCTCGCTCCACCACCAGGGTCGGGTCCTCCTCCTGGAGGCGCTTGAGTGAAGTGCCTATCTTCTCCTCGTCGCCCTTGCTCTTGGGTTCTACGGCAAAAGACATCACCGGGTGCGGCAGCTTGAGCGGCGGGAACATGATCTTCTGTGAGTCCTGACACAGTGTATCGCCGGTATTGGTCGCCTTAAGCTTGGCCACGGCGCCGATATCACCCGGACCCAGCGCGTCGACCGCCTTGTTTTCCTTCCCCTGTAACTGCAGGAGCTGGCCGATGCGCTCTTTGGTCTTGCTGACCGAGTTGTACACGTTGCTATCGCTTTTCAATTCTCCCGAAAAGACTCTAAAGGCATTGATGCGGCCGCTGAACGGGTCGGCCATGGTTTTGAACACGAAAGCGGCCAGGGGACCATCCGGCTTGCCCGCCAGTTCGACCTCTTCCTCCGTGTCCACGTCGATGGCGATCACCGGTCCGCGCCGGGCGGGGGAGGGGATAGCGTCTATTATCAGATCGAGCATCAGGTCCGCGCCTATGGTCCTGGTAGCGCAGCCCGCGGCCACGGGGAACACGACGCCGGCGGCGACGCCGGCCTTGAGCGCCGCCATCAGCTCCTCGTTGCTCAACTCCTCACCCTCCAGGTACTTCTCCATGACGGCGTCGTCGTTCTCGGCGATGGCATCCATGAGTTTCTCCCGGTAGGTATCGACTTCGTCTGCCATGTCATCGGGGACCGCACCCTCAGAGGCCTTGCCGCCGTCGTATATGTAAGCCTTAAGGGAGACAAGGTCTACGACTCCCTTGAAATCATCCTCGGCGCCTATGGGTAACTGGGCGGCCACGGCTCCCTGTCCGAAACTCTCCCTAAGCTGCTCCACGGCGCCGTGGAAATCCGACCTCTCCCGGTCCATCATGTTTACGAAGATCAGACGGCTGACGCCGTTGTCCTCACAATAGCCCCAGAGGCGCTCATGCTGCACCTCTACACCCGACGGGGCGCTGACGACTACGATGGCGCCCTCCACCACCCGCAGGGAGGCGATGGTATCGGCATGGAAGCTGGGATCGCCCGGAGTGTCGATCAGGTTGATCTTGCGTTCGCGCCAGGAGAGATTGCAAAGGGACGAGGAGATGGAGTGCTGGCGTTTCTTTTCATCTTCTTCATAGTCAGCCACCGTTGAGCCCTGCTCGACCGTGCCTTGGCGGCTGATCTCCCCCGCGGAATAAAGCAGGGCTTCCGTCAGGCTGGTCTTACCGGTCCCACGGTGGCCGATCACAGCCACATTTCTGATTTTTGCAGGATCTACAGCAGGCATATGATCGACTCCTTTTCCGGGGTTACAGGATAGAGATTTTATCCCTTTGAAGTGAGGATTACCACAGAATTCACTCGACCCTCTGGATGCCGTTGGCTCTGGCGCTGACATGCGGGACCGTATGCACCACGCCCAGGTTTGCCAGGTTGATCACATAAAGGGTACTATCCGCCCCCGGCTCCGTACCGGCGGTAAACAGGTATCTGCCGTCGGCGCTGAAGGCGCCGTCCATATATTCCGTAGCCGGGGAGCCCGACGGCTGGATGGTCGCCAGAATCGTCATGGTCGCGGGATCGACCCTGATAATCGTCCCCTGGCCCATAACAAACAGGGATGCTCCGTCCAGCGAGGTCACCACCTGGTGGGGTTGGGGGACGGGCAGGGCCAGGGACCCTGAAACCGTCTTAGCCGGCCAGGATAGCTTGAGCAGAACCGGGCCGTCGGCGCTGATGCCGCTGATGAAAGCCTGGCTGCCATCCGCCGCCCAGGAGATGCCACGGGCGGCGGTCAGGTCGGGGACGGCAAGTTCCCGGTCATCCAGCCTGCCCGTTTCCGGGTTCAGGATAAAGAAGCGGCCGTCGCCGGTAGAATCACCGTCAGCCACGTATAATAAACCGCCTGGCGCTGGAGCCAGGGTGAGCAGCGACAAGGCGGGTGAATTGATCGCACTGTTGCCGCGGCTCCAGTTGTTGCCGTTCCAGTGGAACTGGTCGACCCTGCCGTTGGCGAGGCTGGATACATACATGGTGCTGCCGTCACCGGTGACATAGACATCGCTGGGGCCGGCGGCCAGGGTCTGTTCCACGGTTTCCTCCACGAAACCGCTGACATTGTCATAGACACGGATGCTTCCCCAGCTGTCAACGGGCCCGACCTCGTCGGCCACATACAGAAGGGCGCCCTGCCAGTCAGCTGTTCTTTCTATCTCTTTACGCTGAGGTGCGGATGTATCAGGCTCTTCCGCGGTGCATCCGGACATATAAAGCAGCATCACGGCAGACAGCAAGAGGATGGTGGTGGAGAATATGTATTTTCGCATGATAGTGGTGTAATGCATCTCTTTGATTTATATCACTTATTGAGTCATTCCGCCCCCTGAGCCGTTTGGCCGCGTTACAATGGGGAATAATGCAAATGAGCGGCGGTTGCCGCCATGTCAACAGCTTATGGAAGGAAGACACCGGCATGAAGGTCAAGTGTCCCGGCAGCGATGTTGAGATAACTCTGGTCGACTGCCCTGAATGCGGCACCGAAGTGGAACTGTTCACCGGTGACGCCAAGGCGAAGTGTACCGGGTGTGGCCAATGGGTGCCGCGGGAGGTGGCGTCCTGTATCGAATGGTGTCCCGGTGCGTCGCAGTGTTTCAGCCATGCCTTCAAGGAAGAGAAAAAAACCGGCAATCAGGCAAAGGGCGCCGGGGGCGGATGATTAAAGCCGCTACGGGGAGACACCGCCCCGGGGGTTAACTGCAGGGCCTGCATCGACATAACGGCATTATAGAAAATATGCCTGCATTTGCAGGTATTTTTATTGCTGCTTTCAACCGGTATCTCCCATATGGACAACGATTTGACAAACAATGGGCGCGGTACTATACTTCCCGATTGGCACTCTATGTATGTGAGTGCCGATATAGTTGGTTCGTCAAGGAAAACAAGAAAAAAGCAATAGTGAAGGAGGGTCGTTTAAATGAATCTGAAGCCTTTGGAAGACCGGGTAATCGTCAAGACCACGGAAAGCGAGGATGTCACGGCCAGCGGCATCGTGCTGCCCGATACAGCGCAGGAGAAGCCTCAGCGGGGCAAGATCGTCGCTGCGGGCGAGGGCAAGCTCAAGAAGGATGGTTCGCGGATGCCGATGGATGTCGCTGAAGGTGACGAGGTCATCTACAGCAAGTACGGAGGCACCGAGGTCAAGGTTGAAGGCGAGGAGCTGCTGATCATGAAGGCCAGCGATATTCTTGCCAAGATTGTATAGCAACAGAAAGGAGTGAGAGTTATGGCAAAAGACATAAAGTTCGACGAAGAAGCGCGTAGAGCCCTGGAAAGGGGCGTCAATACGCTTGCGGACGCGGTAAAGATAACCCTGGGCCCCAAGGGCCGGTACGTGGTGCTCGACAAGAAGTTCGGTGCGCCCACCATCACCAACGACGGTGTCACCATCGCCCGTGAGATCGAGGTTGAGGATGTGTTCGAGAACCAGGGCACCCAGTTGGTGCGCGAGGTGGCTACCAAGACCAACGATGTTGCCGGCGACGGCACCACCACGGCGACGTTGCTGGCTCAGGCAATCGTCCGCGAGGGTCTGCGCAACGTAGCGGCCGGCGCCAATCCAATGGCCATCAAGCGTGGTATCGAGAAGGCTGTGGATGCAGCGGTGGAAGGCATCAAGAAGCAGGCCATGGACATCAACGGCAAGGAAGATATCGCCCGCGTTGCCACTATTTCCGCCGACGACCGCGTTATCGGCGATGTTATCGCTGACGCCATTGAGAAAGTGGGCAAGGACGGCGTGGTCAACGTGGAGGAAGGGCAGACCTTCGGCATGGACCTGGAGTTCACCGAAGGCATGCAGTTCGACAAGGGTTACCTTTCCCCTTACATGATCACCGACCAGGAGCGCATGGAGGCTATCCTGGAGGAACCCTACATCCTGATGGCCAACCAGAAGATCGGCGCCGTACAGGATCTGCTGCCCGTGCTGGAAAAAGTTATCCAGAGCGGCAAGTCCTTGCTGATCATCGCCGAGGACGTGGAAGGCGAAGCGCTGGCCACTCTGGTGGTTAACAAGCTGCGCGGTACCTTCACCGGCCTGGCCGTGAAGGCTCCCGGATTCGGTGAGCGTCGCAAGCGTATGCTGGAGGACATCGCCATCCTCACCGGCGGCGAGGTTATCAGTGATGAGCTGGGCCTCAAACTGGAGAACACTACGATTGAACAGCTGGGCCGGGCCCGCAAGGTAGTGGTGACCAAGGACAACACCACCATCATTGACGGTGGTGGCAAGGCCGCGGACATCAAGGGACGTATCAAGCAGATCAAATCGGAAATCGAGTCCACCGACTCCGATTTCGATCGCGAGAAGCTGCAGGAGCGCCTGGCCAAACTGGCCGGTGGCGTGGCCGTAGTCAAGGTGGGTGCGGCTACCGAGACCGAGATGAAAGAGAAGAAGCATCGCGTCGAAGATGCACTCAACGCCACCCGGGCCGCCCTGGAAGAGGGCATCGTTTCCGGCGGCGGAGTTGCCTTGATCAACACCATCAAGAACGTGCAAAACGTCAAGCTCAGTAACGACGAGCAGACCGGCGTCAATATCATCGTCCGGTCTCTGGAGGAACCGCTCAGGCAGTTGGCGGACAATGCCGGCCTGGAAGGTTCGGTAGTCGTCAATGAAGTAATGGGCTCCAAGGTCGGTGTCGGCCTTAACGTCGCCACCGGCGAGTACGAAGACATGGTAAAGGCCGGCATCATCGATCCGGCACTGGTGACCAGGTCCGCGTTGCAGAACGCGGCCTCCATCGCCAAGAACATCCTCACCACGGAATGTGTAGTGGCCGAACTCCCGAATGATGAACCGGCGGCTCCCATGATGCCGCCCGGCGGCGGGATGATGTAGGGACAAGCAATAGAAAACCCGCGGGGAATGCGCCCGCGGTAGCGTTACCAGCAAGACAACGGCGGGCCCTCCAGGGCCCGCCGTTTTACCCGGGAAAGCGAAAGACCCTCAAAATGAGGGCCTTTCGCCGGGTATAAGGGATGAAGGGGTGAAACAGGCACACACCCTTCTGGGTCTCTTTCTACCCGTTCTCCGGAATTCCTCTCAAATATTATGGCGACAAATGGTTAATATCTGATAATATTTATCATATTAATAAACAGGTAACAGCCGGGCATTAATACCAATTATACTTAATATGTCAAACAACAGAATCAGGAGTTCTTGACCAGTTCTTGCGCCAGGTCTTTGAGTAATTGCCAATTATTGATATGAATCAGCCAGCGCTCAGGAATTGATTCGAAGCCGTAAGCAGCGCCGGCGAGGGCACCGGTCACTGCGCCGATGGTGTCGGCGTCGCCGCCCAGGTTCACGGCGCTGCCGACCGCTTGTTCGAAGGAATCATGGTGGACCAGCGCCCAGATGGCGCACTCCAGCGTATCCAGCACGTGACCACCGGGGTTGAGCACGCCGGCGTCGGCGCTGAGCGCGGCGTTGCGGGCGCGTTCCAGCACCGGGAAGAAGACATCACCGCGATGCCCGCAGGTAGCCAGAGCGTTGTCGACCGCGTGGGTTATCTCTGAACCGGAAAGCAGTTCGGCTATGATCAGATTGACGAAGGCGCATGACCACTGGCAGGATGCGTGGGGATGGGTTATGCGCGAGCCGAGGCGGCTGTTCTCGATAAGCACCGCGTGGGTGGCATGATCCATCAGGGCTATGGGAGCACAGCGCATCAGGGAACCGTTACCCGCGCTCTGTGGATTCTGTGCCTGGACTTTCAGTGAGGCTATCTCCCAGTCTTCGCCACCGGCCATCCGGTCCAGAACGGAAGTGGTATGGGTACCCAGGCCTTTGGGCCGCAGGAGGTACCATAAAGAGAAGCGATCGGCGATATCCGCAGGGTCCAGGCCGCGGCAGGCCAGCAGGCTTTCGGCGATAGCTATGGTTTGAGCCGTGTCGTCGGTGGTCTCGCCCGGGTCCAGGCCCAGATGGCCGCCGCCGACCATTTCCATCAGGAAGCCATGCCGGCCGGCGATCTCGGCGGCGGTCAGTCCCTCCACCGGCCCTCCCAGGGCATCGCCCACGGCCAGACCCACCAGGCTACCGGCTGCCTGGTCAAGGACGATCTCCGCAGGTCTCTGTTCGATATTCATCTTTCACCTACCAGTTTACCAGTCTGAGACGTGTCATAGCCGCCCAACTCCATGACCCTGTCCTGGAAGCCCCTGGTCCGGATGACCGACAGCAGGGCCTGTATCATGTCGCTGTCGAAGTGCCTGTCCGGTATGGCCAGGTCGTAACGCTCTGTAGCCACGGCGATAAAATCCAGTTTCAGAGCCCGTGCCGCCGCCAGGATTCCCAAACCGGCATCCGCCGCACCATCCTTTACCGCCGCGGCAACCGCCATGTGGGTATATTCTTCCCGTTCGTAGCCGGATATATCAACCGCGTCTATGTCTGACTGTTTCAGCTTATAGTCCAGAAGGACCCGGGTACCCGCGCCCTTCTGCCGGTTTATGAATATTATATCGTCGCGGACAAGGTCTTCCACCCCGGCTATATTTTTTGGGTTGCCGGCGGCGATTATCAGACCCTGTTGGCGGAACACCAGGTTTACCAGACCTACGTTGTCGCCGAGGTAACGCTGGATGTAACTGATATTGTAATCGCCGGTTTTCTCGTCCAGCAGGTGGGTTCCGGCGAGATGCGCCTCACCGCGCTTCAAGGCCATCAGCCCTCCCAGGCTGCCAACATGGGCGCTGGCCAGGGTCAATGATGGATAACTCTTCCTGAGCTCACTGGCGAGGATGTCCAGTGATATATCGTGGCTGCCCAGGACGATGATGGTGTTCTTTACGTCATCGAGCTCTTTCAGCAGCTCGATGGTCACCGTCTGGTCGGCCTTGACGCCCTCGCTGTCTTCCGGTATGCGCAACAGGCCGTCTGCCCTCACCAGGGACATCAGCGCGCCGGCGCCGCGCTCCACCGGCGTTGCCACCAGGTTGTCGCCGACCTTGCCGACCTTGACGCGCACGAATTCCTCGGCACCCAGGCCGGAGGCTATCTTGCGGGGCATCCTGGCGCTGACCTTTCTCCTGGCCGGCTCGCTCCGGCCCAGCAGCCGGTAGACCAGGGGCCGGGTGAACAGCTCCATGTCCAGTACCGCTGAAACGGGATAGCCGGGTATCCCCAGCACCGGGGTGCGGTCGACGACGCCCAGCACCACCGGTTTTCCCGGCCTTATCCTTACGCCATGTACCAGGACTTCACCCAGTTCACGGATAGCATGCATGGTAAAGTCCTCGCGGCCGGCGGAGGAGCCGGCGTTGATTACGGCGATGTGGCTGTTCTGTGCCGCGTCGGCGATGGTCCGCTTCAGCTCTTCGAAATCATCCGGGACGATCTCGTGCCGAACCGCCCGGGCGCCCCATTCGGCGGCCATGCCGGCCAGCAGGCGTGAATTGAATTCGATGATGTCGCCGCGGTGCAGTTCGCTGCCCGGTTGCACCAGCTCCGACCCGGTGGGAATTATGGACACCACCGGCCGCGGGCGAACCTTCACCCCGGTAACGCCACCGGCCAGCATGGCGGCGAGGTCCACCGGGCGTATCAGCTGGTTCTCCGGCAGGACCAGCTCCGTCGCCACGATGTCCTCACCCACGGTTCTGACGTGCTGCCACGGTGTGGCCGGCGAGGTGATCTCGATCTCTTCCCGGGAGACAGGGTCCACGTCTTCTATCATGATGACGGTATCGAACCCTTCGGGCATGGGGTCGCCGGTATCCAGCGGCAGCGCCTGTGAGGCCAGGGAGAGCCTGAGCGGTTCAGCTTCGGAAGCATTGACGGTATCGGTGAAACGTACGGCGAAACCGTCCATGGCGGCGCAATGGTTATGAGGTGACGAGGCCAGGGCGAATACCGGCTCGGCAGTGACGCGGTGCAGACTATCATCGACGGGAACGGTTTCCCCCGCCAGCGGTGCCAGCAAATCCTGCTTTGCAAGCTCGCTCAGCCATTTCTCTCCAGCCTCTTTCAGTGAGAGGTTGCTGAGATAAACGGTTCTCGCCGGCTTGCTGTCCTTCATATCAGCTCCACTTCCAGTTCATCGCCGCGGCTGACCCCTTCCGCTTCCAGGGGGATTACCGCTACACCCTCGGCTTTCACCATGAGCGAGATGAGGCCGGATTTTCCCAGGAGGGGCTCGGCCCACAGCTGGCCGTTATCGTGCCGGAGTACTACGCGGTGACGGTCCACGCGCCCGGCGACCGAGGCGATGTTGCGCCCGATCCTTGCCCTGACCGTCGGCTCTGGTCCGGTGGCATCCTCTTTGCCCGAGAAGAGGAAACGGATGACCGGCGCCACCACCAGCCTGAAGATATCAAGGGTGCTGATGGCGTGTCCGGGCAAGCCGAATACCGGTGTATCCCTGACCAGGGCCAGTATGGTCGGCTTACCGGGCTTCACCGCCAGCCCGTGCACCAGGACCCCCGGCTCGCCGAGGCTGTTGATGACGCGCGGGGTAAGATCCGCTACACCTACCGAACTGCCACCGGAAACCAGCACCAGCTCACACTCCTCAATCCCGCGCAGGATACTCGTCTCCAGCTGTGCCGCTTCATCCGGGCAGATGCCCAGGGACCGGGCCTCGGCGCCTGTTTCCCGCGTTGCCGCTGCCAGTGAATACTGGTTGATGTCCCGGATGCGGCCCGGCCCCGGCCGCTCATCGATATCCACGATCTCGTCGCCCGTGGATAGTATTCCCACCTTCACAGGCCGGCGAACAGAGACCTTGGTGATACCCAGCGCCGCCATGGCCCCCAGCTCCTGGGGGCGCAGCCTGGCACCGGCGGCAAGCAGCGTTTCTCCCCGTTCGATATCCTTGCCGGCGCCGATGATGTTCTCTCCGGGTCCCACCGGCCTGATGGCCTCCAGGGTCGTTTCATCCACCAGATCCGTATATTCAATCATGAGCACGGCGTCGGCTCCCGGCGGCATCATGCCGCCGGTGGCTATCGCCGCCGCCTGCCCGGCGCCCACCTCTATCCGGGCCGCTTCTCCCATGGATACCTTCCCCACCAGTTCCAGGTAAACGGGGTTGGAACCGGAGGCCCCGAAGGTGTCCCGGGAGCGTATGGCGTATCCGTCCATGGTAGAGCGGGTAAAAGGGGGGACCTGCTCCGGCGCGATTATGTCGCGCGCCAGGTACCGTCCCAGGGAAGCGGCCAGCGGCACCGTCTCCTCCGGCAGCGTGGGTGGCGACAGCAGCTGCAGCAGCTCCTGGAGCGCTTTGCGCGGGCTGGTTACACTGAAGAGTTCCGCTGAATCGTCCACGCGTACTACTCTCTATCTCCACCGGCGGGAAGCCAGTTGCGCGGCTGGGCCCATTCGACTACCTCGCGGTGGACGGCATGGATATCGCCGCTGGATTCATAAAGGCGAATCTGTCGCTGGGCTCCGTTGCCCCCGGAGAGCGTATCGGCGATACGGTCCAGGTGAGCATCAAGCCCCAGGTGTCCATGGAAAGGCTCCGTGGCCGACAGCAGCGACTCGATGACCTGGCGGGTGGGCACCTCCCGGCACGCCTCGAAGTCGATGAGGTTGCCGTCGAGCCCGTAGCGAATCGCTCGCCAGAAGTTCTCTTCGACCTGGTTGGAATTAAGCACGCACATGGCCTTGCCCTGGTCATAGTCAGCCGCGGTCTTGGCCACCAGCGCCATGATCAGCGCCGAGATGGCCAGGGTGTCCCTGATGTCGCCCTGGCAGTCACAGACACGTATCTCCAGGGTGCCGAACAGGGGGTGGGGTCGGATGCTCCACCAGATCTGCGTGACATCGTCGATGGAGCCGCAGGCGAAAAGTGTTTCCACGTAATCCGCGTATTCATCCCAGCCCTCGAAGGGTCCGGGGATGTTACAACGCGGGAAGAACTTGGTAAACAGCTGGGTTCTGGTGGAATGCAGGTAGGTATAACGACCCTCGGCGAAAGGTGAGTTGGCCGAAAGCGCCAGCAGGACCGGCAGGTAACAGCGCATGGTGTTGTAAACGGCGATGACGCGCTCGTGTCCCCTGACGCCGATGTGTGTATGTGTGCCGAAGGTGGTGTTGCGCCAGGCGCAGTATCTGAGCTGTTCCTCGACCTTGCGGTAATGAGGCGTATCCAGGATGCGCTGGTCCTTCCAGTCGGCGAAGGGATGGGTGCCCGATGCGCCTATGGTGATGCCCAGGTCAGCGGCCCCCTCAAAAAGGCCGATCCGCTTATCCAGCAGGTCGGACTCCGCCTCCCGCATATCGTTGCACTGGCCGGTACATACCTCGATTTCGGAGGCGATGAGTTCGCCGCGCGCAAAGGCGCCCATGCGGGGCTCCAGGGCGGCCTTCAAATCCTCGAAGCGATGCGTAAGCTCCAGCGTTTCCGGGTCCAGCAGCTGGAACTCCTCTTCCACGCCGACGGTAAAGTCGCGGGATTCATCGAAGCTCGCGGCGAATCTCTCCAGGTTATCGCCTACGGAAGGCAAGGGCTTATTCCAGCCGCTCATGCAGTCGCACCAGGTCTTCGTATTTCTCCCGGTGGATGACAAGGCGGGCGTTGCCCTCCTGGGCGAATATCACTGCGGCGCGCGGCTGGCCGTTGTAATTACTGGACATGGAGTAGCCGTATGCTCCGGTGGCGGGTGTTACCAGGATGTCGCCGGGTCGCGGGTCCGGTAAATCGGCGTCTTCCACCAGGATGTCTCCGGATTCGCAATGCTTGCCCGCCACGGTGACCGTCCGTGTCGGCTCCGCTCCGGGCCGGTTGGCCAGAAGGGCCTCATAGCGGGCGCCGTAGAGCATGGGTCTGAGGTTATCGGACATGCCGCCGTCGACGGCGATATAGGTGCGGATACCGGGTATATCCTTGACGGCCTCGACAGTGTATGCGGTGAGGCCGGCGTTGGCGACAATGGAGCGTCCCGGCTCTACGGCGATCCTGGGCATCTTCATGCCTGCACGGGCCATCTCAGCCCTCACCGTCCCGGTTATCAGGCGGGCGAGTTCGTCTATGCTCACTGGTTCGTCCGCGGCGGTGTAGGGGACACCCAGGCCGCCGCCGACGTCGAGAATATTGCATTCGAAACCAAAACTGTCCCTGCATTCGGCGGCAAAGTCCACCATGAGGGAGATAGCCCGCACGTAAGGCTCCAGGGAGAAAATCTGGGAGCCGATATGCATGTGAAAGCCTTCCAGCACCAGGTTCTCCGCCGCCATGACCCTGGCGGCCGCGTCCAGCGCCACACCTTCAGCGAGGCAGAGGCCGAACTTGGAGTCGAGCTTTCCCGTCTGGATGTAGTCGTGAGTGTGGGCCTCGATGCCCGGTGTGATGCGCAGCAGCACGGGCTGCTTTCGCCCGTGTTCGCCGGCAATACTGTCCAGCGCCGCCAGTTCGTCCAGGGAATCGATGACCACGTGCCCCACTTCGTTTCGCACATACCTTTCCAGCTCGTCACCGGTATTGGCGTTGCCGTGCGCGTAGATCCGCTCGGGCGGAAACCAGCTTCTCAGAGCGACATGCAACTCGCCACCGGACGCTACGTCCAGCGACAGCCCTTCGGCGGCGACCAGCTGGGTCATGGCCAGGCAGGTGAATGCCTTGCTGGCGTAGATTATCTCGTAATCATCGGCATGGGCCGCGAACGCCTGCCGGTAGGCGCGGCAGTTATCCACTATCTGCCGGCGGTCATATATATAAAGCGGGGTGCCGAACTCCGCGGTCAGTTCGGTCACGTCACAGCCGGCGACCTCCAGGTTGCCGGCCTGGTTGATCTTACTTGAATTGGGAAGAGGCGGAACAGCAATGTCCATAGGAGGGGAAATTAACATAGCTCTGCACCGGGGGTCAAACAGGGAAGCCTTGAGCGACTCTCCGCCTGTTTGGTATAGTTGCAAGGAATGGCCGGTCACAAGTTCCAGTTCAAGTCGTACCTGGGAGATACGCCTCCCCAGTTTGCCAACCCCAGCGAAGAGGAATGCGCCCGCATTATCGACTATTATGGCATCCCCTGGATGTATGAACCACGCACTTTCGTGCTGGAGCGTGACGAGGAGGGCAACGTCACCGAAGCCTTCACGCCCGATTTCTATCTGCCGGAACAGGATCTGTTCGTCGAGCTCACCACCATGAAGCAGGCCCATGTGACCAAGAAGAACATGAAGATCCGTAAGGTCAGGGAAAGGTTCCCGGAGATAAACATCAAATTATTCTACAAACGGGATTTTCTCAAGCTGGCGCACAAATACGACCTCCGGACCGGGGATGTATCCGGTGATGGCTGACCTGCGGCCCGGCCGCAGGTTTTTAGGGGCGGCGAGGGGTGGTTCAGTCGCAAGTATCTGATTATCAGAGCCTGGTGGGCGAGACCGAGCTGGACGAGGACGAGATCGCCGCGAAGGTCAGGGAGCTGGCGGAAAAGATATCCGGGGATTACCGGGGGCGTGAGCTGCTGCTGCTGTCCATTCTTAAGGGCGCGGTGTTCTTCCTCGCCGACCTGGCCCGTGAGATCACCGTGCCGCTAACCATAGATTTCATCGCCATTTCCAGTTACAAGCGCGATCGCCGCCAGGGGGAGGAGACCAGGAGGGTCCGTTTCCTCAAGGATCTGGATCAGGATATCGAAGGTCGCGACATTCTGGTGGTGGAGGATGTGATCGACACCGGCCTGACCCTCAACTATATCGTGCAGAGCCTCTGGCTCAGGAACCCGGCCAGCCTGGAGATCGCCACCCTCCTGGACCGTCCGTACCGCCGCCTGGTGGATCTTCCCGTAAAATATCAGGGATTTCAGGTGCCCGATGAGTTTTTTGTCGGATACGGATTCGATTACCAGCAACGGCTGCGGAATCTGCCGTATATCGCCCGCCTGAAACTGTAACGGGCTACAGTATCATGCCGATCATCTGGTCCAGATTGCTCTGGGAGAGGGGGCCGACCCAGAAGGTTTTGATATTGCCGTCACGGTCGATGAAGAATGTCGTGGGGATGCCGCTCATGGATACCTTGCCGGCCTTCTGGTAGGAATAGACTATATCTCCCGACGGGTCCATGCCGATGGGGAATTTGAGTCCGTGTTTATCGGCGAAGTACCGCTGGCTGTCCTCATCGTCCTTCACGGCCAGGCCTATGAAGGCGACCCGGTCCTTGTACTTCTCGTAGCCTTTCGCCAGCACCGGCGCCTCTATCTCGCAAGGTCCGCACCAGGAGGCGGCGAAGTTGAGGACGACCGGTTTTCCCTTGAAGTCGGACATGGATACCGTCTTGCCGTCCAGGGTCTTTACGGTGAAGTCGGGGGCTGCCGGCGGAGTGCTGCTGGAGCTGCCGGATTTGCTGCTGCTGGAGCTTCCGGTTCTCTCGGTGGCGCTGCATCCGGCCACAAGTAAAACCGTGGCCAGGATAATTATCGCAATTGCCGTATATAGCACCGGCGATGTGGTTTTTCTCATCAGGGTTTCCTTCAATGAACAATACGAAGATATCTGGCTGTCTTTTCCGGCGGACCGCCGGAGCTACACGCCTCAGCTGCCGCCAAAGCCCACCGTTACCTTGTCTCCCTCGACGATAACCGGCACCTTGGCTTCTCCCGCGATGCTGATGGCCTCCTCTTTCACGGCCGGATCAGCGGTGACATCATATTCCGTGAAAGGTATGCCCTTGCTGGCGAAATCCTCCTTGGCGGCGGCGCAGTAAGGGCAACCGGGTTTGGTGTAAATGACAAGGCCCTCGCTCATAATTCCATATTTTAACATAGTCCGCCGGCAAGGTTGCTTTTTACCAGACCCTTCTTAATAATGGGGCACCGCTTCTGCCAGCTGATAAACCCAGGCTGTGGGTAATCATGCCGAACCCAGGGAGGAATCAATGAGTCAGCGGACACCCGTAATAGCCGGTAACTGGAAGATGAACAAGTCCACATCCGATGCCAGGATATATGTGGAAGAACTGACCGGGCTTGTAGCCGGCAGGGAAGGCGTGGAGATCATCATCTGTCCCCCCTTTACCTGTCTGGCGGAAGTCAACGCCATGCTCGAGGATTCTGCCGTGCGCCTCGCCGCCCAGAACATGCATTTTAAGGAGTCGGGTGCATATACGGGCGAGATATCCGCAGGCATGCTTAAGGACATCGGCGTCACCGATGTCATCCTGGGGCATTCGGAGCGCCGGGCATACTTCTGCGAGGATGACGAGAGCCTGGCCAAGAAGGTGACCGCGGCCATCGATGCGGATATCAGGCCTATCCTCTGCGTAGGCGAGAGCGACGAAGAGAGGGAGGCGGGCTCCACTGAGATCAAGTTGGAACAGCAGCTGACCCAGGATCTAGCTGGGATTTCCGCCGGGCAGCTGACCGGCATTATCGTTGCCTACGAGCCAATCTGGGCCATCGGCACCGGCAAGACCGCTACGCCGCAGATAGCACAGGAGGCATGCGCCTTCATTCGCCAGACGCTTGCCGGAGGTTTTACCACCGCGGCGGCCGCGCAGGTACGCATCCTCTACGGTGGCAGCGTAAAACCGGGGAACATCACGGAACTGATGACCGAGGAGGATATCGACGGAGCCCTGGTGGGAGGCGCCTGCCTCACGGCTTCCGATTTCGCCCGGATAGTGGACTTCGGCCGATAGGAGCGGTGGTGTCACGCGAGACACCTTCCCTGGTCTGTCTGCTGGTGATGGACGGCTGGGGGGTCGGCCCGCCGGGGCCGGGCAACGCCATTTCCCTGGCCCATACCCCCAACTTCGACCGCCTCAGCCGGGAATACCCGGATACAACGCTGATAGCATCGGGAGAGGCCGTGGGTCTGCCCCCGGGACAGATGGGAAACTCCGAGGTGGGCCACCTGAACCTGGGCGCCGGCCGTATAGTCTTTCAGGATCTCACCAGGATCAACAAGGCCATTGAGGACGGCTCCTTCTTTGATAACGAGGCATTGAACGAGGCATTCACCCGGGCGTGTGACGCCGGCGCCTCCGTCCACCTGATGGGTCTGCTCTCCGACGGCGGTGTCCACAGCGAGATGGGTCACATCAAGGCGCTGATGGAGATAGCGGGGCGGAAGGGCTGCCGGCGTGTTTTCCTGCATCCCTTTATGGACGGACGGGATACATTACCCGAGAGCGGCCTGGGGTACATGGAGGAGATTACCGCTTTTCTTGACGGTTGTGGTGTCGGCAAGATCGCTACCGTGTCAGGGCGCTTCTACGCCATGGATCGTGACAATCGCTGGCAAAGAGTAAAAAAAGCCTATGATGCTATGGTCTGGGGCCGGGGTCCACATAATACGGATCCCCTGGCGGTCCTGCGGGAATCATATGCCGACGGGGTGACCGACGAGTTCGTGGTTCCCACAGTGGTGACCAACGAACCGGAGGCGCGTATCCGGGAACCGGACAGCGTGATCTTCTTCAACTTCCGGCCGGACAGGGCCCGCGAGCTTACCAGGGCTCTGACCTTCAAGGAGTTCCGGCAGTTCGACCGCGGCCCTGACCCACCCTTGCCATGGTTGGTCAGCATGACCGAATACGACGCAACTTTCGATGTGCCGGTCGCCTACCCGCCGGAGAAGCTGAATAATGTGCTGGCTGAGGTCATCTCCCGCGCGGGCATGAAACAACTGCATATTGCGGAAACGGAGAAGTACGCGCATGTGACCTTTTTCTTTAACGGTGGCAAGGAGACTGTATACCCGGGAGAGGAACGCGTATTAATCCCTTCCCCTGTGGATGTACCCACCTATGACCGGAAACCGGAGATGAGCGCCCGGCAGGTAACGGATGAGCTCTGCCGGCACCTGGATGCCAATGGCTACAGGTTCGTCATCGTCAATCTCGCCAACTGTGACATGGTGGGGCATACGGGCGATCTGGGAGCGACCGTCACTGCCGTCGAGGTGGTGGACGAATGCCTCGGCCGGATAACCGGCAAGGTTATGGAGCTGGGCGGGGTCTGTCTGGTCACCGCGGACCATGGCAACGCCGAGGTGATGCGGGCGGAAAGCGGCGGTCCGGATACGGCACACACCAGCGACAGGGTGCCGTTCATCATCACCATGCAATGCCGCCTGGCGTCGGATTATTTCCTGGCGGATATCGCGCCGACGGTCCTGGAGCTGTTGCAGTTGCCGGTTCCTGCGGAAATGACGGGACGTTGCATTATCCGCGACCGTTGACGGCGCCGGCGGCCGCAGCTTGCGCATACCGACCGGTGCCGTTATCATCTTTATACTTGAATCCATAATAACGGTGACAATAAATGACTTTCGTGGTTTTGGGCATACATTCCATACTTTCAATCCTGCTGGTTGTCCTCATCCTGCTTCACTCGGGCAAGGGCGGCGTATCCGGCATCTTCGGCGGCGGCATGGCGGAGACACCGTTCAGTGGCACCAGCGTCATTGAGAAGAACCTCACACGAGCGACGGTCGCCGTCGCTGTAGGCTTCTTCATCACCACGGGTCTGCTGGTGTTCGTACTCGATCTGTAAGCTTCTCCGGTTCCGGGGAAGCCCTGTCCCGCCAATCCGCTTGGAGGACACCTTGGGTATTACCGGTGAGACAAAACTGATCGGTATTCTCGGATATCCCGTTTCTCACAGCCTCTCCCCGCGTATGCAGAACGCTGCATTCGACGCCATGGGCCTGGACTTCGCCTATGTGCCGCTGCTGGTGAACCCGATGCAGCTGGAAGCAGCGGTTCTTGGCCTCAAAGCGCTTAACTTCCTCGGCGCCAATGTGACTATCCCGCACAAGATACACATTGTGCCGCTGATGGACCGGCTGGACGGTACGGCCGCCATGACCGGCGCGGTGAATACCATAGTGAACGATAACGGCGTTCTTACGGGACACAACACGGACGGTGTCGGGTTCATCCGGGCGCTGGAAGAGGTAACGAGTCCATCCTACCGGGAGACCTGCGTGCTTCTCCTGGGCGCGGGCGGCGCCGCGCGGTCGGTGGCATTGGCTCTGGCGGGAAAGGGAGTACGTGCCATCACCATCGTCAATCGCGGCCGTCGGCGGGCGGAGGAGCTGAAGGCGATGCTCGGCCGTGCTTATCCGGAGCTGCCGGTTGGAATCCGGCTTTTTAACGAAGAAATCAATGGCCTGCTAAAGGACAACATGATGGTTGTCAACGCCACACCCCTGGGAATGGAGGGCCATCTAAAGGCCCTTCCGGTGGTGGTCGATACATTAACCGAAGATCATGTTGTCTGCGACCTGGTATACGTGGAGTCGAGTCAGACTCCACTATTGGCCGCGGCAGCGAAAAAAGGGGCGACCATCTTGGGCGGACAAGGCATGCTTCTCCATCAAGGAGCGGAAGCAATCCACCTATGGACCGGCAAAGAGCCTCCTGTTGAAATAATGAGGCAGGCCATTGAATCCAAGCGAAGTAACATCCCGCAAGAACCATAAGAAACTTCAGCCCATCGGCGAGATATTGATCGGTAGGGGGCTGCTCAGCCGCGAGCAGCTGGAGGAAACCCTTAAGAAGCAGAAAGAGACCTCCAAACGTCTGGGCGAGATTCTCGTGGAAGACGGCGTCATCAGCCAGGATCAGTTGAACTCAGCGCTAGCTGAGAGATTGGGTGTGGAGAGTATCGGCCTCGAAGAGAGCGATGTCGACTCCCTGGCGGCGACCATGATACCCGAGAAGCTGGCTCGCCGTTACGGTGCCATCCCCTTCAAGTTTCTGGATGAGAACACTTTACAGGTCGCTATGGTCGATCCGACCAACGTATTCGCCATAGACGACCTGCGCATGATGACCGGTTACGATATCAAGCCGGCCATTGCCACCGCGGAAGATATCTTCAACCAGATATCCAAGGTCCACCGGCTGGGAGATGCGGTCGACGAGGATGACCTGAACGACGAGGCGGAGGAGGATACCACAGCTCAGGCGACCGCCGACATCCGTAATGTCGCCTCGGAGGCGCCGATCATCAAGCTGGTTAACGGCGTCATCAGCCAGGGCGTGGATGACAGGGCCAGCGATATCCATTTCGAACCACAGGAGAAGGAACTGGCAATACGTTACCGCGTGGACGGTGTTCTGCACGAGGTGATGTCGGTACCGAAAAGGATGCAGGCGGGGGTGCTCTCCCGGCTGAAGGTCATGGCCGATATCGATATAGCTGAGCGCAGGATACCCCAGGACGGCCGCATCGGCCTCTCGGTCGGCGGCAAGCCTATCGATATCCGGGTTGCGTCCATGCCTACGGTATACGGCGAGAAGATAGTCCTCAGACTGCTGGACAAGAGCAGCGTATTACTCAGCCTTTCCGATCTGGGCTTTTCCAAGCTGGCGCTGAAGCGCTACGAGGGGGCGTTCAGGAAACCCTACGGGGCGATACTGGTGACCGGCCCGACCGGCAGCGGCAAGTCGACCACTTTGTATGCCACGCTCAATGTACTCAACAGCAGAGAGAAGAATATTATCACCGTTGAGGACCCGGTGGAGTATCGTCTGGGAGGGATAAACCAGACTCAGATCAATGCCAAGGCAGGTCTGACGTTCGCCTCGGGGCTCAGGGCCATTCTGCGCTCCGACCCGGATATCGTCATGGTCGGCGAGATACGTGACAAGGAGACGGCGCAGATAGCCATCGAGTCGGCTCTGACCGGCCACATGGTACTCAGCACCCTGCATACCAATGATGCTCCCGGAGCCCTTACCCGGCTTACTGAGATGGGGATCGAGCCGTTCCTGACCGCTTCGGCCATCGAATGCGTGCTGGCACAAAGGCTGGCGCGCAAGCTCTGTCCCGAATGCAAAGAGGAGTACAAACCTACCGATGAAGCTCTCAGGCAGAACGGCTTTCCCGATGAGGTCATCGGGCAGAACATTTCATTGTACCGGCCCACGGGGTGCTCCCGCTGCAATAAAACCGGTTACAAGGGCCGGCTGGGGCTCTACGAGGTCATGCTGATCAGTGAAGCGATCGAGCGGTTAACGGTCGAGAGGAAAAGTGCCGATGAGATTTCCCGGGTAGCACAAGCGGAAGGCATGGTTACCCTGAGATCTGACGGAATCGAAAAGGTCATAAACGGTCTTACTTCGATGGAAGAGATAGGCCGGGTCATCATCTAGTGATGCACCCGTACGATTGCAAGGGAGCCAATTAATGGACCTGGTGGATATTCTGATAGAAGTTCTGGAACGTAACGCTTCCGACCTGCATCTCACGGTGGGTTCACCACCCGTAGTCCGGATTACCGGGAGGCTCATCAAACTGGACTATCCACGGCTGACCAGTAACGATACCAGGGACCTCATCTACAGTATCCTGTCCCAGGATCAGCGTCAGCGGATAGAGAATGAATGGGAGCTAGATTTCTCCTATTCCGTCCCCGGCAGGGCCAGGTTCCGTGTCAACGCCTACTTCCAGCGCAACAGCCTGGGCGCTGCGTTCCGGCTGATTCCCGCGCAGATCAAATCCGTTGATGACCTGATGCTGCCGCTGTCATTGCACAAGATGGCGGCCAAGCCGCGAGGTTTCGTGCTGGTGACCGGCCCTACGGGCTGTGGCAAATCCACGACCCTGGCCGCACTGATCCAGGAGATAAACGAGACGCGCGAGGAACACATCATGACCATCGAGGACCCCATCGAGTTCCTTTACCGCCATAAGAAATCGGTTGTAAACCAGCGTGAAGTCGGCACCGACACCAAGTCTTTTAACCGTGCTCTTAAATCAGTACTGCGCCAGGATCCCGACGTCATACTTGTCGGCGAGATGCGTGACACCGAAACCATGCAGACCGCATTGACTGCATCCGAGACGGGGCACCTGGTGTTCGCTACCCTGCATACACAGGACGCGCCGCAGACGATAGACCGCATCATCGATGTATTCCCACCGCACCAGCAGGGGCAGATACGCGTACAGCTGGCGGCGTCACTTATGGGCATCTGTACCCAGCAGCTGGTTCCCGTCATGGACGGTAACGGCCGGATCCCGGCCTGCGAGGTCCTGATTCCGACCCCGGCGGTGCGGAACCTGATACGCGAGGCCAAGACGCACCAGATTTACTCCGTCATACAGACCGGTTCCCAGTATGGCATGCAGACCATGGATGCCGCCTTGGCGGACCTGGTGAAAAGGGGCATTATCAGCAGGGATGTCGCATTGCGCAAGTCAAGCAATCCTGACGAGGTCGAGCGGCTGGTATTAGGTATGAAGGTAGCGTAACCGATAGTTAAGAGGGGAAGATTATGAGTACATACGTTTACAAAGTCAGGGATATCCGCGGTATACCCAGCAAGGGAGAGCTGGAGGCTGATGACCGGTCCAGCGTTGCTGCCGACCTGCGTGGCAAAGGGTATACCATCCTTGACATAAGAGAGAAATCCGGCGGCTTTGACATCCGGAAGCAGTTGCTGGAGTCCAAACGTATCAAGTCCAAGGATATCACCATATTTTCACGCCAGTTCGCTACCATGATCAATTCCGGCCTGGCCATGCTGCGGGCATTGAGTATTCTTGAGGACCAGACTCCGAACAAGAAGCTGAAAGCCATCATCGGCAAGACCAGGGCCGATGTCGAAGCCGGCGCGGCGCTCTCCGAGGCCATGGAGAAACACCCGGCCGTTTTCAACCGGCTGTATGTCAGCATGGTCAAGGCCGGCGAGACCGGTGGTATTCTCGATGATACCCTCAACCGTATCGCCACCCAGCTTGAATCCGAAGACAGCCTCAAGCGCATGATTCGTTCTGCCATGGTCTACCCGTTGCTGATAGCTGTTTTCGCCCTCCTGGTAATGATGGCGATGATGCTGTTTATAATCCCCGTATTTTCCAGGATGTACGCGGACCTGGACAGCCAGCTCCCGTTGCTGACACGCATAATGGTCAATATCAGTGACACCATGCGGACCATCTGGGGCGTTTTCATCATGGCGGCCATAATCGGCGCCATCTACGGTGTCATCAGGCTGAAACGGACACCCCGGGGAACAGCGGCCTGGGATAAAGCCAAGTTGCACATCCCCATGGGTATCGGCGATATCGTGCGCAAGGTGATTATGGCGCGTTTCTCACGGACGCTCAGTACGCTGGTCTCCAGCGGTGTGCCTATCCTGCAGGCCATAGAGATCACCGGCGATACCGCCGGCAACACCGTGGTCGCAGATGCTATGGAAGAGGTAAAGGAGAGCATAAAGGAAGGGCGTCCCATGTCCGAACCGCTGGCCAAGACCAGCGTTTTTCCCACCATGGTCACCCAGATGATAGCCGTCGGCGAGGAAACGGGAGCGGTGGACACCATGCTCAACAAGATAGCAGACTTCTATGAAGACGAGGTCAACGCCTCGGTCAAGGCGCTTACATCTATTCTGGAGCCGATAATGATGATGGGTGTCGGTGGGCTGGTGGGCATTATCGTGATCTCGCTTTATCTGCCCATATTCAACCTGATGAAGATACTGGGCAATTGATCCAATATGGGTAACATCCGCTCAACGGGAAGGAAATGCACATGAAATCGGCTGCAGCCGAACGGATCGACTCACTGCCACCGGATGTCACCCCGGATGATCCCGGTGCAGATGTAGTCTATCTGCCGGGCAATGAAAAGGTGGACAGACGCAACACCGAACTGGTGAAGAAGTATCAGCGGACCAGGGATGCCGATGTTCTGCAGAGGATCATCGAAAGCAATGAAGGCCTGATTCACGCGATATTGAAGCGGTTCCCCTATTTTCCCGATCCCTATGAGGACATCGTACAGGTCGCCCGTTTGGGTATGATCAAGGCGGTACAGCGTTTTGATGTGTCCCGCCGGCTTGAGTTCTCCAGCTATGCGACCGCCATTATCGACGGTGAGGTGCGTCACTACCTTCGTGATAACGTCCTGATGCGCCAGCCGCGCTGGTTGAGG
>BDUA01000040.1 GCA_002897715.1 bacterium BMS3Abin01 | reverse complement strand
CTAAAGCAGCAGAATATAAAGCGCAAGTTGAAGCAGAACGGCAAACACAACTGGCTGTTAAGGCTGAAGCGGACCGGCAAGCATTGGCTGCAATGTACCAACCTACTGAAGTACCTTTATATTTAAGGCCGTCAATTACTACAGGACCTTGTGCGGGTTATTCTTCTGAATGGACATGCGGACAGGCACGTTGGGCTGCCATGAGTGAGAGTGAAAAGATTGAAGAAGCGCGGAAGAATGGGGGGACATATGGGACACCCCAGCAAAAAGTTAACGATCAAGTTCAGCATGCCCGGAAGTGAAGATATTGCCCGATAATAAATCCATAGCTACTGTTATCGTTTTAGCAGTCATTGTTCTCAGCTGGAGTTTTGGCTGCAATGGAGCAGGGACGAACAAACAGTTTTCTCCAACCAATCGGCAGCCTACGAAATCGGAACCCGCAGCTACTTCTTCACTTACAGTTCCTGCTGCACCCGTCATTTCTGCAACACCCACACAATCTTCACCAGCGCAGCCAGCAAGGCCATCCTTCAATGAGTACGACTGCATAGATGACTGTTCAGGTCATGAAGCAGGCTATGAGTGGGCAGAAGAGAATGGAATAAAGGATCCAGATGATTGCGGAGGTAATTCGGACTCTTTTATTGAGGGATGCGAGACATATGCAGAGGAACAAATGGAGGAATATGAGGATGAATATTCCAACGACGGCTATTACAACGACGGCTATTACGAAGATGAATATTACGAGGATTATTAAGAAAGGCCGCCCTCTCGGACGGCTTTTTCAGTGGTTAAGTGTTGAGAATGGGGTGGAAGATTATTAGTTGGATACACAATGTAGGCACTAGTACTTTGATTGTATATCAATCCACGAAAAATATGATTCTCCCTGGACTTATATATTTCTCATGTCTTTATTGATATTGTTCAATTGCAGATAGATGGTTATACCAATGAATGAATGTTGGTATCGGAGGCATGAAAAATGCCACAGGACACACTAGATTCAATTATGGGATCCAGTCAGAAGGCAAGATTGATGCCCAGCATGTCAGGAAGCAAGTTGGAGGAGAGAGCTACTTCGTCACTGCTGGCATCATTCATGGTCGTGCCTGGTTTTGCGCAAGCCGTACTTACAGATGCAGGTGCGCCGATCGGGCGTACCTCTCAAATCAACTGCTTCACGGAAGTCCAAATACGTTCAAAAGAAGCACGCCGTATGAGACCTGATGGCCTAATTGTTATCACGGGTAGATCAAGAACTTGGTCGGCACTTGTTGAGTCTAAAATTGGATCAGCCCAGCTATCAAAAGAGCAAATAGAGGCGTATATTGAGCTTGCGAAAACCATGGGTGTTGATGCGCTAATTACGATTTCCAACCAGTTTGCGACAGTTCCTTCTCATCATCCCGTTCAGGTATCTGGCAATAAATTAAGAGGCAATCTCAGCCTGTTCCATTTCTCCTGGTTGTCACTCATGTCGAAAGCAATTTTGCTCTCTGAGAACAAGGAAGTTGAAGACCCCGAGCAAGCATACATATTGAGCGAACTGGTCCGGTACCTACGGAATGATGCTTCCGGTGTGGACTCCCTGACGAAAATGGGCTCTGGTTGGACCGAAATATGTGCTGAAGTTCAACAGGGAACCGAGCTGAGGCAAAACGATAACCTGGAAGATGCTGTATCAAGTTGGCATCAATTGCTGCGATATCTTTCGATCCAGCTTAGTATGGCTGTAGGCAAGCCGGTCTGTATTCACCTGAAACGCAAGCGGAAAAATGATCCCAATTTGAACTTCCAACAGGATGTGGAAGGCTTAATCAAGAAACATTGCCTTAGTGCTAATTTTGAAATTCCCAATGCAGCTTCCCTGTTGCTGCTCTCAGCCGACTTTATGCGGAGGACGATCAATTTCAGCATGAAAATTGAGGGCCCCAAAGATGTCATACGGCCCACGGCGTCCATTAATTGGCTTACAAGACAACTAAAACATCTGGATGATACAGAAATTACTATAAGGGCACACTGGCCAGGACGCGCCAGAGTTACGGCCCTGTCGCTGGTGGATGCTGCCGAGTGCCCAACTGACCTTGTGCCTGACAATGTGAAGGAAATACCCACTTCTTTTGAGATCCTGCGTGTTGTCGACTTGGCTGGAAAATTCCGGACGAAGAGATTTATCGAGAATGCTGAGTCAGAGTTAATAAAATTTTACGAGAATGTTGGGCAGCATTTGAACAAATGGGTTCCCAAACCCCCAAAGGTGAAAAAGGAAGGGCCGAGTACAGTGGAACCAGTAGAAAGGGTCTCGGAGTCTGGAGCAATAGATGATGATAACTCTAACGATGAGCCCAACAAAACAGGTGCAGCAAGTGAGTCCGGACCGAACTACTTCAAATCATTTTCACTTGATATAACTCCCGCTATGAATTTATAATCAGCGGAGAACGTAAATATCGCGCGAACCCAGTTGTAGAAAAAAACAGGCGCTAGAGATGGGTCTAAAGCTCTGTCGAACGCAACAGATGCAACCACGTCCCCTGGTTGCCCGCTCTACGTTACGTCGAAGATGGTGATGACGGAGTTGTTTCCCCGGTCCTCCTTACCGAAGCCGAGTCCTGCTATTAACTGGCCGCCGGTCGCCAGAATCGATGTCCTGGCCCAGGCTCCGGGCGCGCTGTCGCCGCCGTTCAGCTCTTCGGTTAAAACCAGGCTGAAATCCTGATCGTAGATTTTCAGCATACTGCTGAACCTTTCTGCGGTCCGCCGGTAACACATATAGAAATAGCCGTTATCGTACTGAAGATTGCTGATATAGAACTCGGTGTCGCCGGGCTCGCCGGATATTGTTTTTGATTCCCGGATATTCCAGTCACTATCCAAACGGACCAGGACGATATCGGATGGGGTTGAATTGGCGAAGCTGTTCACTTGTTCCCCCACGGTGGTGGGTAAGGCAAAATAGTAATCGCCTCCATGGTATAAGACACTTGCCTGCCGGGACCCCCCGTCGACAACCGTTGAAAGATCGAGATCGAAGGTCCTGATCAGCGCGAGGTCCTCCTTGTCGAATTCGTACACCTTATAGACGGATCTACCTGCAGCCGCCATCGTGTCCTTGTATCTGGTAATGGCGAAAACCGAGTCTTCGCCCACCAGGGGGATGGGATCGTCGAGCTTCTCGTCGCCGTCCTTCTGTGCCTTGACGGTGCTCCCCGAAGAGATTAGCCCGGTGGTGGCCGTCTCAGTGAATTCATCGCTCAACTCATACTTCGACCCCCGCAAATATGCATCATTGGTCCGGCCGTCAACCGTCTCATAAAAAGCGTAAACTTCATCTCCGTCCTGGGCGACCCTGATATCCGTAGGCGTCCCGTATTCAGCCGAGCTCTCCACCAGCACTCTGGTGGCGATTTCCTCCGACAGGTCCCGGTTAAAGATCTTGACACTGTATGTATCCTCAGGCAATGCGTGATAGACGATGAATATCCGGTCATCTGTTGCAGCTATTTCCGGCCTGACGCCGTAAGCGATCATTGCTTCGGCCACGGGGTCGATCCCTGATATCTCCTCCACCGCGGTAGTAGCAGCCGCGGTCTCCTCCCCAGCATCCCCATCGGCGCACGATGTCAGGGTGATCGGCGAGAAAGAGATTAAAAACAGAGTCAGCAGGCCCATGAGAGAAGATGTGTTTATTGATTTCAGCAAGCTGTCTTTCATGCGCAATCGTCCTTTCACAAAATCCCCATATCTTCATAGCTTTATCGCAAGGTAATGTAAAAAATACTTAAGGTTAACGTAAGAGAATTATTGTCGTATCTCCGAGACTCTCCGCGGGACCTCCCGCGCCGGACGCAGAAAACCGGATATAAAATATTGCGAAACCGTAGAATAATTTGTGATTTTGATCAATGTAATGGGTACCCCGGAGTTTGTATATTCCGGTGACGTGTTTTTTTCGACAAAGGAGTCAGTGTATGTTTTGTTACCAATGTGAGCAGACCATGGGGGGCGGCTGCGACAAGAGCGTAGGCGTCTGTGGCAAGAAAGAGGACATTGCCAGCCTTCAGGACATCACCATCTTTGGCCTCAAGGGAGTCGCCGCCTACGCCCACCACGCGCGGGAGCTGGGTTATACGGACCCCGACGTGGACGCCATCACCCACAGGGCTCTCTATTCGACGCTCACCAACGTCAATTTCAGTCTCGACGACAACATCGCTACGGCGCTACAGGTAGGTGAGGCGACGATAAAGGTTATGGGTCTTCTCGACAAGGCCCATACCGACAGGCTGGGAGTCCCCGAGCCGGTGAAGGTATCCGAGGACAGGGTCGAAGGCAAGTGTATCCTGGTTACAGGGCATAATCTTTACGCCCTGGAGGCATTGCTGGAGCAGAGCGAAGGCAGAGGCGTGAACGTCTACACTCATTCGGAGATGCTGCCGGCCCATGGCTATCCGCGGCTGAAGAAGTTCGAGCATCTTAAGGGCAACGTTGGCAAGGCATGGCATGACCAGAGAAGGGTGTTTAATGACTTCCCCGGGGCCATACTGGTTACCACCAACTGTGTCATGCCCATCCAGGGCACCTACGGCGACCGTACCTTCACCTGCGATATCGTCGGCATCGAGGGTGAGGTCAATACCATCGAGGACAATGATTTCACCCCGATCATCGAAAAGGCGCTGGCCCTTCCCGCTGCCGATATCAAGTCGGACGCGACACTGACGACCGGTTTCCATCACCAGAACGTCCTGGAACTGGCCCCTCAGATAATCGATGCGGTGAAGGCCGGCAGGATCCGGCGGTTCTTCGTAATCGCCGGTTGCGACGCCCCCGGCGATGATCGCGAATACTTCAGGGAGCTGGCGGAGATGGTCCCGGACGACGCCGTCATACTCACGACCTCGTGCGGCAAGTTCAGGTTTAACGATATCGACTTCGGGGACATCGACGGCATCCCCCGTTATATCGACCTGGGGCAGTGTAACAACTCCATATCGGCGGTCAACATCGCCCTGGCCCTGGCAGACGCGTTCGATTGCTCGGTCAACGAGCTGCCTATCAGCATCTTCCTCTCCTGGTATGAGCAGAAGGCAGTTGCCATCCTGTTGGGGCTCTTCAGCCTGGGTATCAAGGATATCTATCTGGGCCCCAAGCCACCGGCGTTTGTCACTCCCGGGGTGCTTGGGGTGCTGCAGGAGAACTTCAATCTGAAGCTGACCACCGACGCAGAGGCCGACCTGAACGAGGCCATGGGCGCGAAGGTAAGCGTCTGAACGCCCGGCGCACTCCAATCCCTCCCCCGGTACGGGGGAGGGATACGAACCCGCTATGCCGTCGATTGACCTTTAGAAACTTGGATATGGTCCGGGATATTCGTAGAAATTGCCGCATGAATTCCGGGCGGTCACATAAGTGTTCGTAGTAAACGCTCCCACGCCCGGCGGCGTGTTGTATTTCAGGCTGTATGTCGCGTTTCCGCCAATGGTGATATAGCCCAGCTGCAACGGCAGCGGTGTGGCGACAGTGACACTGTTGGTGCTTGCTGAGCCGACGATCGTGACATCGACGGCCGCGGTCGCGAGGCTATTGCTGATTCTGTAATCGACTGTAAGCAGCTGGTTCTGGTAATCGGCATAACTTCCCCAACGCACATTTGTCTTGCTCAGGCTCAGCCCGGGTTTTTCGCCGCTGCAGTCGGCGGCCGTCGCTACGAAGACATCGTCTCTTCCGTTGGTATCACCGGGAACCAGGTTCCAGGCTTCTGATTCGTAGGCAACATAGAAACCGTATTGGGAAATGGACGCGTAATCGCTGTCATCATTACCTTGAGCGCCGGACGCGTTTGTTGACACCCTGGTAGTGTTTCCAGTAAGAGCGTCGGTCACAAAGACGTCTTCGTCCCGGTTGGTGTCACCGGGTACGATATCAGTCGCGTAAGATGTGTACGCTACATAGCGTCCGGTTGCTGAAACAGAGGCTCGCCAACTGTCATTGTCCGACGGGCCCCCCTCGAAGTCAGTGGACAGCAGGGTAACGCTTCCGGTCTGGGTGTCCTTGAGGAATATATCCAGCGTTCCCGGGGAACCGCCGGGTGCAAGGTCGTCCGCTCGCGAATGGAAAACCACATAGCGGCCGTCGGCGGATATGGAAGGTTCGTAACTGTGGCCGTAAACCTGTCCGGCCGCCGAGTTTGTGGAGACCCGGATGGTCACGCCTGTTGAAGTATCGTTTACGAAGATATCCAGCTTGGCGTTGGTATCATACTGAACCAGATTTGCGGCTGTTGAATCGAATGCCACATAGCGGCCGTCGGCGGATATGGAGGGATCACCGCTCCAGTTGTCGCCGTTGCCACCGGAAGCTGTAACTGAAACCCGCGTCAACGCACCGGTCCGGGTGTCCTTGACAAAAACATCGGTTACGCCGTTCATGTCATCGGGAACCAGGTTTGAAGCATGGGAGTGAAATGCCACATAGCGGCCGTCGGCGGATATGGAGGGATAGTAACTGCCGTTATTTCCCTGGGTGCCGTCTTCAGCGACCGACACCAGCACGACGTCCCCGGTTTGAGTATCTTTCCAGAAGACATCATGTATCCCGTTGTTGTCCCCGGCGACCAGGTTGGAGGCTGCTGAATCGAATGCCACATAGCGGCCGTCGGCGGATATGGAAGGCCGGTAACTGTGGCCGTTGCCGATAACGCCGGCCTGGTTGGTCGATACCATAGTGGTTGCACCGGTCCGGGTGTCCTTGATGAAAATGTCCCGTACGCCGTTGATATCGTCGTAAACAATATCGGCTGCGTCAGAGTTGAAAGCCACATAGCGGCCGTCGGCGGATATGGAGGGATAATTACTGCTTCCTTCAACCTGCCCCCCGGCGGAATCTGTGGAGGCGCGCATAAGCACGCCGGTTCCAACCGCCGTGGAAGAGATAATCAGGATAAGGAAAAGACCGATCAAGGCAGCCGGCGTTGCCCTGAGGAGCGCTTTCTTTCTCGAACCCCCGGACTTGCCACGCGATATGCTGGAGAACATCCTGTACCCCTTATGTACTAATGCGCAATTTAAATGCTAGTACATTTATTTATACTCTATTATTAAAATAATCATATAGGGGGTCCCCATGATTTAATCCGGGATTAATGACTAGATTGGGGTTAACAAAGGTTTCCGGCGCCTCTGGGCCATCGGGAAGAGAATAGGAACCGGCGGTTTGAAGGTCTAAGTATGATGGATGTGGAAGTGCCGCTATGCCGTTTGAGAAGCGGGTTCTGCAGGGATGAGCATGAAACGAGGCGCGCTAGGTCAGGCGCCTAAAGATGATGCTCCTGGTTATCCAGCGCCGGGATTTTGGTTGGCAAATGGTTGGCAACAATGTCACTAAGCTTGAAACCCTCATGAGTCACTGAATTGTTAAGCCGCCCGCCCGGGAGGAAGCCGTGGGTGTGCATAATCAGAATAAAGGGTCTAATGTATAGAAGAGGACACTATTGTTATGTCCCTTTGTGATGAGTTGCGCCTCAAAGTTGAATTCGCGCACAAATAAGGAGTTTCAATATGGATGATGGGTATGAGTTAAGAGTATCTGATGAAAAAGGGGAAGGTATTTTTGCGACGAGGTCATTTAAAACTGGTGAACTCGTAATGGTAGGAATAATTGAAGAAGTACTGGAGGAGAATCACTCACACGCTTCGCAGATAGGCGAAAATAAACACGTATTTCACGCCGGCTTTATTAGTAAGGTCAATCATTCCTGCAATCCAAATTGCGGCATCAGAGTTAATGAAACTGGCGCCCATGACTTTGTAGCCAGAAGAGAAGTAATTGTTAACGAAGAAATAACCTTCGACTATGCTATGAGAAATTACGGTGTTGATTACTTCCCGAAACAGTGCATGTGCGGCTCGGAAAATTGTCGTGGGCATATTACCGGTTGGAAAGATTTACCGGATGAAAGGAAAGAAGAGTACAAAGGACTCGTTGCCCCTTACCTTCTTGAAATGGATGCCAAGCATCCAACTAAGTGAACGCGGGATGGACTGAATCACTAAGTTGATACGTGCTGATGCTCCTGGTGCCGAAGGTGGGAATCGAACCCACACGGGGGTGAGTGTATCAACAGCAACTGACTTTGTCCCCATTTTCAGCAAAATAAAATGTCCGCGTTTCAGCAGTTTCGCTACGTCCCAGTCTCCTTCGGGGTGCGGACGATCCGTTCCTCGATGAAGCTTCCCTTTTCAATTGCTGGCGCCTGTAGATACCGTCCAATACTAACTTTCAGGGTGGTATCAGATCCAGGGGTTAGCCAGCTCCAGCAAGACTGAAAAGTGTCAACCGAGGTGCGGGTAATCACAAATAATTTCATTTCGAGTTGTTATATTCTATAACTAAGCCAATACAAATAGAGATGCATTTATACTGTTGACAAATCTATGACTATCCTCGAATCATTCTCATTATCTTGGTCATGATCTCTCACGCGCGGTTCTTCGATAACAACTTCAGAAGCGCCCACCGTAATTGGCAACACTAAGCGCCAAAAACCACGCTCTGGTCCTCCACGGCTGGCCTGGACGCTTTCCTCATAAATAACTTTCCCTTCATCTATGACTACAATGAGTAGATTTCCCTCATACACGATAGCTGTACCTTCGATTCGTAATTTGTCGCCCCATCGCTCAATAGAGGTGACTTCAATGATAGGTTTAAGATCAGATGCCGTGCGATCTGTCACGTATAAGTTATCGAAAATATAAAAACTATTGATAGCTGCTTGGAGAAGCTCATTGAACTCAGCGCTATGATTATATGATACAGAGAACCTATCTAATTCATCATAATCAATTTCCCCTGATGGTTTTCTTACATTTATACTTAATAATCTTTCATTAACAGCTTTTCGAATTGACTCTTCATCGCTAAGCGGTCTGTTAGCGTAGATCTGCATAATACCGTAAGAGCCGCTCTTCCATACAAGTCCTTTGATTTGCTCTAGCCGCCTGAACCAGGCAGGTCTCTGAATGTGCTCTGCAAGCATTACAGAGCGCGTGAAATCAATATCTGCCCCAGAATCATAAGCAACTTGACCTGCAAGCATCCACAAGGAGCGAGGGACGTCGTTTTTGGCACGGTCAACTAAATCATCAGCACATACAGAGTGCCCTCTTGACAATTTATAAATATATGCGCCAAGTACTCCGGCGATTATTCCAGTCCAAAGTGTAGAACTTATATCTTCAAGGGGCGGAACGATTGTCGCAAAGATATCTTTTGTAATAACAGCAACAAGAGATATAGCAACTATTAAGGATAATGAAATTCCACGAATAAGTATTGTAGGTGTGCGCTCATGCTTCAGTCTCGATGGGTATTTCGCGGCATTAAAAAGGCTTCGCCCAGATGTGCAGAGTCCATAGATAACACCAACTCCCAGCGCGCAAAGCCTTCCACTTCCACCGATACGATCAACGGTAACGGCAGCAAAGATAATTGTTATATATACGGGAAGTATCCTAAATAATAGATAACGGATAGGGGACAGACTAACTTCATAAGCAGCAAGATCGGTACTTCCAAAGTAACTCTCAGGCCACTTAATCTGAACAGCGGAATAAAACGCGTGGAGAAATAATACAGCAAGAAGTACCGCAATACCTGTGTAGAAATCGTCCGTCCAATTCATGAGTAATCAACTGGGTAGGTGTTCTGCCTGCGGAGCCTTACAGCCCAGAAGATTGGCGTATTCGTCAGGCATTGCGTATAGGTATGGTCAGGAGCAGCCGCGATTGAACGCACGTTAAACGCTCGAGTCACCCTACCCACCTCGCGATGATGGTTATGTGTTCAGCACGATCCTACGCCCATATGGAATCTATCTCATAAACAGGGGTTTCGTCAACAAAAACCAGGGGACTCTTTACTAATTTCTGCCAAAATCGCAAAAACCGTTCGATTAAACCGTCCCCCTGGAGTTAGAGTTGACCCGCTTTCGTTGACACCCCAAGTTGGTACAGAATAGGTTAATCTGTACTGGAGTTACCCCCCGTTTCTGTTGACACTTTTTCATTATCCCGCAGCTTCCAGCGGGGCTGCTCGAGTATTCTTTCATACTCGGCCGGGCTCTTGTAGCCAGGTGCGGAATGTCGTCTTGGGGGATTGCAGAATCCCTCGATATATCTGAACACCGCCAACCTGGCTTCATCCTTGGTTTTGAAACGCCTGCGGTGGATCAGAATACTCTTAGCAAGGTGTCCAGAAAATCCGGACCAGATCATAATCCCCCGGCCCGTCGCTGGCATACGTCGCTACCGCTTCGCCCTTGTGATAATGCTTCACTTCGAGCCCTTCGCTGCCGAGGTCTACCGCGTCCCAACGGCTCGGCCATGCCTGGGCGGCCTCTTTTATCGTTTTAGGGCCCCTCATTATTACCACTTCCTATGCCGTGATTTTAAGCGTGCGTGTTACAAAGAGTGTTACACAAGCACGCCAGCTTTTTTCATCAAGGTTAATCTTCGGGAAGGGAATAGAGAATATATCCGCTGATTAGCAGGGGAAAAGGCTGGTGTCGGAGGGGGGACTTGAACCCCCATGAGCCATTGGCTCACTAGGCCCTCAACCTAGCGCGTCTACCAAATTCCGCCACTCCGACGAGGCTTGAATGTGGCCTGGTTCGAAAGCGGAGATGAGAGTTCATCCGTTCCCAGCCCAGGTCAGCCACGATTTGGATTATAGGGAATGAGCATGTGGCGGGCAAGAAGCCGTGTCATTGCACCCACCGGCTTTCAGTAATCATCCCCAGATGGGAGAATAGGCGGCGGGTACCCTTCCCGGGTATCCTTCCTGTAAATGATTAAACCACCGTCCGGGGAATATGAAATAGTGAAATACTCAGACATCGAGAACTGGGCCGACAGCAGGCCCATGCTGGGCTTTCCCGTGCGGCTGTTCATCCACACCCGCGCCGACGGCTGCACCGGCCACGCCGCCATGATCGCTTACAACTTCTTCCTGGCCCTGCCGGTGGGCGCCATCTTCCTGGTCAGCCTCATCAGCATCATCCCCGGCATCGATATCGCCGGCACACTCCACGAACAGCTGCAGGGCGTCGTCCCCGATGATGTGCTGGTACTCATCGACGGCATCGCCCGGGACGCTCTGAATGGGGGGAGGCAGATGCTGATCGTCAGCTTCTTCGGCACCGCCTACGTGCTCAACAACGCTTACATGGGCATCACTACTTCGCTCAACGCCGCCTACAATATCCGGGAGACCCGTTCCTGGCTCAAGGTGCGCCTGCGGGCGCTGCTGCTCAGCGTCTACATCACCGGTCTGCTTATCGCCACCTTTTCCTTCGTCACCGTGGCTCCCATACTGGTCAAGTATCTTTCCGACAGCCCCGGCGCTCCCCAGACCGTCGCTCACTGGCTTAACATCCTGCGTTGGCCGGCCATCATTGTTTTGGGGGTCCTGGCCATCGAGGTCGCCTACCGTTACTCGGTCAAGGGTGGGCCCCGCTGGCGTTTCATCAGCCCGGGCACGGTGGTGGCGGAGGCCGCCTGGGTGGTCGCCACACTCGGCTTCGGCTATTACGTCAATAACTTCGCCTCCTACGACCGGGTCTATGGAACGCTGGCGGCGGTGGTGATCCTGCTGGTATGGCTGTGGATCAGCGCCATGACCTTCCTGGTCGGCGGCGAGATCAACAAACTCTGGCGCCTGATGCGTGAACAGTCGGAGGACGGGAAGACAATGGATGTTTAAACGGAGCCGCGTGCTTGGTAAAATAGGATATGCAAGCCGAGCGGCCGCTCCGTCAGTGATTGGGCTCCCTTTTTAGGGCGGAGGCAATCAATTGGATGGAGAGGAAAGTCCGGACACCGCAGAGCAGGGTGCTGGGTAACGCCCAGTCGGGGAAACCCGCAGGCAAGTGCCACAGAAAATAAACCGCGGGCCTGGCGGTGTGGGGCATGTCTCCACAGCGCCGGCGCGTAAGGGTGAAAAGGTGCGGTAAGAGCGCACCGGAGGCGTGGCGACACGTCTGCCAGGTAAACCCCACCCGGTGCAAGGCCAAATAGGAGGGTGTATTCGGGCGGCTCGTCCGGCCCTCGGGTAGGCCGCTAGAGGAGGACGGCGACGTCCTTCCCAGATAGATGGCCGCATAGAACAAAATCCGGCTTACTGGCTTGCAAGGCAAAGGCTCTCTCCTTCCGGAGGGAGCCTTTGTATAACGTCGTATATTGGAGATGATGGGTAACCGTTGACCAGGCGGGAGGCGCCTTGGCAGACGATGGCAAGCGGGAGAGCAAGCAGCACACAGCCATAACCGGCAAGAGGACGGACAGGTACGCCAAGAAAGGCCGCCGCCAGAGAAAGGCGGAGAAAGGCCGGCAACCGGTCACCGGGCAGCAGCAGGGCGATAAAAAGCTTCGCAAGGCCTGGTACAGGCGCCCCCTCGTCCTGGTCCCGGCCATCATCGCGGCGGCCGCTCTTGCCGGCGGCGCGTTTGCCCTGTGGTATACGGGCAACCTCGACTTCAACCGGGGCCAGGCTGAAGCCGGTGATGTGGGAGTCACCGCAAGTGTCGCCGCCACCGTGGAGCAGCCGGTCCTCACCCCCGAGCAGCAGGAGGTGGCGGAGATGACCCTGGAGCAGAAGGTCGGCCAGATGATGATGGTCGGCTTCGAGGGCCAGGGTATGGGCGATGAGGTGACCGCGCTGGTACAGACACGGCAGGTCGGCGCCCTGTTGCTGAAGGACCGGAATATCGATTCCCGGGAGCAGGTGGCAGGCCTGGTCAATGCCCTGCAGGAGACGGCCAGACAGGCGGGCCAGCCGGCGAAGCTGATGATCGCCATTGAACAGGAGGGCGGCAAGACACGCCGGTTCGACTCTATCGGCCCCTATTATTCCGAACCCATGATCGGCGAGATGGGCGATATCGGCGTAGATGTGGCCGGCCAGCAAGCCTCCTCCACCGCCCGCGATCTTAAGAGTATCGGCATCAATACCAATCTGGCGCCGGTCATCGACGTCAGTGATGGCTGGGGGTCCGTCATGAACGTGCGCAGCTACGGCATGGACCCGCAGATGGTCGCCGACATGGGAGTGATGGCGGTCCGGGGTTATAACAAGACGTCGGTCATCTCCTGCCCCAGCCATTTTCCCGGACAGGGGTCGGCTGACAGCGACCCGGAGGACGGGCTTCCGTATGTCTATACCAGCAGGGAGTTGCTGGACCAGTACGAGCTGCTGCCCTTCAACGCGGTAGTGCAGGAGGGCGCTCCCATGATCATGGTCGGCCACCTGGTGGTGCCGGCGCTGGATGCCAATGAGACCCCCGCCAGCATGTCCAGGCCGATCATGACCGATCTGCTCCGGCGCCAGATGGGCTTTACCGGGGTGATTATCACCGATGATCTGGAGTTAGCGGCGATCGCTGACAATATGGACGTGGGCGAGGCGGCCGTCACCGCCGTGAACGCCGGCGCCGACATGGTCATAGTGGCCCGGACCTATGATGAACAGGTGGCCGTCCAGGACGCGCTGGTGGGCGCGGTCAAGTCGGGGCGTCTCACCGGGGAAAGGATCGATGAGTCGGTGCTGCGAATCCTGAAGATGAAGAAGAAGTTCCGGCTGGAGACCGGTTAGCACGGCGCAGTTGACGGCAGGTGCCCGGTTACCAGTGCTCACCGTTACTGTCCACCCTCTCGATCCTGGTGCCGTCCTTCCGCAGGATCAGGGCGGTATGCGCGGAATCACTGGCGATGACCTGCATCTCATAGCCGTCTTCGTTACCGCTTACCACTATCAGCCTGGTGCTGATCTTTGCGTTGATATTCCTCAGTTTCTCCACGGAGGACGCATATACACCGTATTGCCGGTAATACTTCTCCTGGGCCCTTTCGGCGTTCCGCAGGATGGTCTCCGCCGCCAGCAGGGCCATCTTGTCGTCGTTCGCTGTTGTGTGTTGCACCGTAGAGACTTCAGACACGGAGCTGGATGTCTCCCCGGCGTTATCACCGCATGAAGACATGGATATCGGGATAAACAGCGCCAGGGCTATGGTGATTATCGCTACCGTTCGTCCCATGATGAAGATAATGCTCCAGATGCATTGGTATTAAACTTTCTTAGGTCTATTTCGGCAGTTTGGTGGGAATGCCTTGATGGAAAAAATGCGAATATTCGCCAGATTCTTGCTAAAAAAGGTAAAAATACAACTTTTATGGAAAAAATATCATACTTTAGTACGATGGAATGCATAACACATAGTACTAGCATACTAATGCAAGGGGCGCCGGTACCTTTTGTGTGTGCCCACTACCCGAATTTATTCGGGGCACGATCCTACCGTGCACATCAGGTACCGCACGCCCCCTTGTGTACAACGGCTTTCCAGGGGAACAGGTCGCCCAGATCTGAGTTATCTCTAGGTGATAGCCAGTAGGTTGTGGAGTTGAGGCGCGGCGCCCTTTGGACGCCGCGCCCTTCTTTCTTCCAGTTGCCTGCCTCCCCCGGATTTGCAGGCTCATCTGCTATCGGGTTTTTCCGTCCGAGGTCTCTGATATCATGCTTTTCCTGCTCAGACGGGAATGCCGGGAAGGATGGTGGCGAAGTGAAAGAGAAAAGGTTAGCCAGATATATTGATCTTGAAGAGGGGGACCTGCTGGTGCTGGTGGATGATTTCAGCACCGCCGGGGGGATGATCGAACCGGTACGGTCAGGTTTCTCCTGGATGGTGCAGGCCGGCGGGGGTGTGATAGGTTACTGCATCGAGGATCTGGATGATGGCGGCATGGACCTGGATCTTCTCCAGGAGTGTGATTTCCGGGTCACCGTCCCTCAGTTTAGGTTGGCCGGGGCCCCGGTAGCGGACGTAGTCGCCGCGGCGTACAGGTACTTTGTCGAGGAGGGGAATCCCTCGTTCGTGGCCGAGGCTTACGAGCGGGCGGTAGGTGTGTCCACTGCCGGCGACCACTGGCAGGCGCTTACGGAGTGGGCTGCGGTTTACCATATCTACGGACATGTGGACGGGCTGCACGGCATGGGTTGCGCCCTGTTGAACCTGGGCATGCCTGCAGAGGCTATCAAGTCCCTGTCACGATATCTGCAGTTGCGCCCCGATGATCCCTGGGCTCACCGGCACATGGGCTGTGCCTGGGACATACTGGACGAGGCCGAAGCGGCGCGGCGGCACTGGGAGCTGGCGGTGGTGCTGGGTGAACGGAGCGGGTGCGACACGGACGCGGCGGAACTGTTGGACCGTCAGTAGCCGTCCCCTCAGAGCTCCGGGCGCGCCGTGGGATCCAGGCGCTTGCCGGCCTGGCGCCCGGGTCTGCTGTCGATACGGTCCAGGTAGATGACGAAGGCGATCAATGCGGCCGCCAGTACCAGCGCTACCAGCAGGGGATTGACCCCCAGGGCATCGTAAAGGCTCTTGCCGCCGTAGTTCAAGGGATCCACCAGCACCGGCTTGAGATAATCCCAGCTTACCGCCAGGGTGGCGGCTCCGGCCAGCCCTCCCAGCACGGTTATGGCGGCGTCTGCCTTGCCCTCGGACATGGCCACCAGCGCCGTGCCGGGGCAGTATCCTGCCAGCGCCCAGCCGACGCCGAATACCAGGCCGCCGACGGCGATACCCAGCAGGTACACCGGAGCGATGCCAATATGGGCGGTGTCCACAGCGTTCACCACGTACATGCCGACGGAACCGACGGCGATACCCAGGAACAGCAGCTTCATGATGGTAAGGTCTTTCAGACGCAGCATGTTGACGATCATGTGGTAGCTGGAGGCGCCGGTGCGCTGCAGGATGGCGCCGAAGGCGATGCCGGTGAGCAGGCCGATGATGATAGCACGCGCGTCGGTGCCGCCGACGATGCCGGCCTGCGCGGCTATGGCCAGCGGCGCGGTCATGATGACTGCCTCCGGTAAAGGAGCCTGGCGGTGACGATCCCCGAAGCCATGATGGCCACGGCAAAGACGAAACCGGCCAGCGCCAACTGGGCGATGCCGCTCAACACCAGTCCGCTGGTGCATCCACCCGCCAGCCTGGCACCGAAAAGGAGCAGGAAACCGCCGGCGAAGGCGGCGGCGAAGCGCTTGGGCTTGCTGTCACCGAAGCGGCTGACCCAGAGGCGGGGCACGGAGCGGACGTTCAGTTTTCCTTTAATCACGGTTGCCAGGAATCCGCCGATGACCATTCCGACGTTAACCATGAACAGCCAGTCGATGGCGGACGGTATACCGCTCATATAGGAATTGGTCGAAGCGAAATCCAGTCCCAACAGCCCGGACAGCCAGCCGTCGACCACCGCATAGTTTCGGCTTACGCCCAGGGCGCCGTAGGTGGCGACGGCGAAGGTATTGAGAAGTCCCAGGAGGATGCCGCCGTATACCCAGCTCATCCAGCGTTGCTGCTGGCGGCTGCTATCTTCTAGGTGTCCGTTCACGCCGGTCCTCCTGTGCGCGGGATCTCTTACCCCTGTTGATGGATCTTCCCCTGAACAGGTTCGTTGGTACCGCCGTCATTCCCCTGTTCCCGGAGGGCGGCGATGAGGGCATTGACGAAGCGGGGGATGTCATCCGGCTTGCGGGAGGTGATGAGATTGCCGTCCACCACTACCGGCTCATCGAGGAAACGGGCGCCGGCTGCTTCCACTTCTTTTCTGACCGAGCGGTAGCTGGTGGCTGTCCTTCCTTTGAGGGCGCCCGCGGCGGCGAGCACCTGGGGCCCGTGGCAGATGGCGGCGACCGGCTTGCCTGATTCCAGGACGGCATTCACCAGGTCGAGTATCCGCTGGTCGCGGCGCAGATGCGCGGGGCTCTTGCCCCCGGGGATGACGACGGCGTCGAAATCTCCGGCATCGACCTCGTCGATAGTCGCATCAGCCGTCACCACCGTGCCCCGTTTACCCCTGATGCCCTGTTTGTCGTCCTCGGCAAGAGCCACCAGAACGACCTCGGCGCCGGCGTAGCCCAGGGCGTTCACCGGTTCGCTCAGTTCCGAGTCCTCGAATCCCGGAGCCGCCAGTACCGCTACCTTCTTGCCTGCCAGATCCATAGTATCTCCTTGGCTTTCAGGTAATGCATTGCCGTAAAACGGCTGTGTCAAACATGGGGGTGGATAAAAAATACTACTTTTCGAATATCAGATTACTACCAAAGCACGATTAATTTTAAAGTAAACGCTGTTATGTTTATGGAGGCGTCCAGGAAAGGAGGTATCAATGATATAGGCGTTTTCTACCGGCTCTTGTATTTCAATGATTTGGTGTGCATATAAGCGGTTGCTGTTGATGTGGAAGTGGAATTCTCTGGCGGAGAAAGTGAGGAGAGATGTGGAAGTGGAGTAGGATGCGAAGACGGCTGGCCGGTGGAGATAAAGCCGGAGCCAGGACCGTTTCCAGGAGGGGGAAGACCGGCGGCTGGACGAGGCCTTGGCCGATGCTGGCCGTCATAGGCATGGTGGCAATCCTGTATTGTTATTATGGCGGCGAAGCAGGCGCCAGTGGCGATGCTCCCTGGGAGATAGTGGAGATGCCTGTAGCCGTCTCTCCGGGGGATCAGGTGTCTCCTGCAGTCAGCGGCAGCAGAGTCGTCTTCAATGACACCGGCCGGTCGGCTGACGGCTGGGTAGTGATGAAGGATGTTTTCGGAGGCGCTGAAAGCTCTGTCTACGGGCCCGGCGTATCTGCCGGACCCGATATCGATGGTGGCTTCATCGCCTGGCAGGACGCGGATTCCCGGGTCTGCCGGCGCTCGCTTGCCGATGGCGCGGAAGACTGCGTGGTATCGACGCCGGCAGCGGAACTGGCTCTCTCCGGCGAAACAGCGGTAACCGGGGAGGACGGCGGCAGCACTATCAGCCGCATAAATTTCCAGACCGGCCGCAGCAAGAAGATAGACAGCTACTCCCGGCCGGGCATGCGCTTTGACCCTGACATCGACGGAACTCAGGCCGTCTGGGTCAGGATGCGCGGGTACGGTACCAGTTACTTTGAGCCGTTGCTGGTCTCCTACGATGTCAGCGATGACAGCTGGTCATACCTCTCACAGGTCGGAGGCGGTGCCTCCACCAGCGGGGAGAGCCTTTACCAGCGCGGTGAACCCAGCATCGATAACGGGCGGGTCCTTTATCAGCAGCGGCTGAACGAACCGGGAGAGACATGGGATATCTTCCAGGCGGAGCCGGACACAGCCGGTCTGCCGGTGGTCCGGGAACCCGGCGACCAGGTGAATCCGGTGCTGGCTGACAATATCCTGGTCTATCAGGATAACCGGGATGGACATTTCGATGAGGCGGGCCGTTGGGTTGGAGAGTGGGACCTGTACGTCATGAACCTGGATACGGGAGAGGAACGTTTGCTGTGCGGCGCGCCGGGAGATCAGGTGAATCCGGCCATCGATGGTGACATCGTGGTATGGCAGGACAACCGCAACGGGGACTGGGATGTGTATGCGGCCGCGCTTTCGCCCCCGGACGGCGGGTCGGCGCAGCCGGACCTTACCCTTTCCGTGGGCCCGGTACTCTGGGACAGTTATGCAGATTACGCCGCCAGGGAACTGTTGGTGTTGTACCGGATCGCCAACCGCGGCGAAGGAGCAGGTCTGGACGTGGCTATGCGGCAGGTAGTGGTAAGGCCGGCTTCGGTCACCCTGGCCGGTGACCTGCCGGCGCCGGCGGCGCGGTTAAACCAAGGGCAGACCGGTCGCTTTCCTGTAAAGTATCATGTTCCCCCGGAAGTAAGCCGTTTCCGCACGGATATATATGCCAGCTGCAGGGACGAGGAGGGTAACGAACTGTGGTTTCCGGGAGACCCCCCTTCCATGTAATGAGAGTGTAATCATTGGCACGGTGAGCGGGTACCGCCCGTTAGGGATCGTGCGCCCGGAACGGCCGCCGTCGGTAGCGGCCGTTTCCAGTTGCCCTCACCATATCAAGTTCGGCCCCAGCCCTCGTCCGTTACATTGTTTACCTTTTCAGGATGAAGGTTTACATTAACAGCGGGACACATGGGCTCCGGGCATGTCCGCGCCGGCGCCAGGCAGGAAAATACCCTGTTTTTCAGGGGTTTTTAGTATTATTTAACTGTTTGAGCGCCGCTGCCGTTGCTTGCGGGGACTTTTAGGCGTGTGTTATAATCTCCTAAACTGCGGGTAGTGATTCGGAGTGGGTCTGTTGAGCCCACTTTTATTTTGCTGGGGGACGTTGAAGAATGCGGATACATTTGCAGAAATCGAGCTGAAACTGGCGGAGAATCTGCCGGAAGTGGAACTTGTGGACCTGGATATCTCAGGTGGCAGGGGGAACCGTTTTATCAGGGTCTTCATCGATCATCCGCAGGGTGTGGACCATGAGTTATGTGCCCGCGCCAATGAACTGTTAAGAGAGTATTCGCAGGACCACACTGTCGAAGTTTCTTCACCGGGTGTGGAAAAAAGGCTGCGCAAGCCGGAGCATTTCCGGGATGTGGCCGGAGAAAAGATAAACGTAAAGACTTACGGACCGGTTGAAGGACAACGGAACTTCACCGGTTTTTTAGTCTCGGTATCAAATGATGAACTGGTGCTCAAGCTGGACGACCGGGAAGTGACCATACCGCTGGACGATGTGGCACGGGCGAGGACGGTATTCGATTTCGGCAAGGCCGAATAGGCTTGATGGAGTTGGTGCGGCTGAGCAGGAGACCGGAAACAGTGTCGGCAGCGGCAAGGTGGTGCGACAATATAAAGGAGTTCAAAAGTGAGCAAGGAGATAGTTGAAGCGCTAAGGCTTCTGGAAGATGAAAAAGGGATAGACTTCGACGTCCTGCTGACTGCTCTCGAAGATGCTCTGTTGTCCGCCTACAAGAAAACCCCCGACGCGGTCGAATACGCCAAGGTGGAGATCGATCCGGAAGATGGTGAGATCAATATCTATGAACTGATACTTCCCGAGCGCCCGGCCGCAGTGGTCGCGGCGGAGGCTGCGGGCGTCGATTACCGCACGGGCGAGAGCCTGGAGCAGGCCGGGGAAGATGATACCGCGGAAGCTGCTGAGGGAGAAGCCGCCCCGGCGGAAAGCGGCGATGCGGCAGAGGAGGAAGAGGAATTCGATCTCTCCTTGTATGACGAGAGCGAGATAGAGAAAATCAAGATCGATACTCCGGAGGACTTCGGACGCATTGCCGCCCAGACGGCCAAGCAGGTCATCTTCCAGAGGATACGCGAAGCCGAACGGTACATGATGTACGAGGAGTACCAGGACCGTATCGGCGAGATCGTCACCGGCCTGGTTCAGCAGAGCGACCAGCGCTATACGCTGGTGGACCTGGGCAAGGTCGAGGCCTTGTTGCCGGGGAGCGAGCAGGTGGATCATGAGCGTTATGAACACGGTTCCCGCATCAAGGCGGTTATCACCGATGTGCGTGAGCATACCAAGGGCCCGCAGGTTATCGTCTCCCGCCGCAGCGACGAACTCATCCGCAAACTTTTCGAGCTGGAGGTGCCGGAGGTTTCCGATGGCCTGGTCGTTATCAGGAACATCGCCCGCGAACCCGGCTACCGCTCCAAGATCGCCGTGGAGTCCAAGGAGGACGGTATCGACCCCGTCGGCGCCTGCGTCGGTCCGCGCGGCTCCAGGGTTCGCATGGTAGTGGGCGAACTCCGGGGCGAGAAGATTGATATTATCCCTTATAATGATGAGCCGGCCCGTTTCGTGGCCAAGGCCCTGAGCCCGGCCATCGTACGTGAAGTCCTGGTCGACGACGAGGAGCAGTCCGCCACGGTGGTGGTTCCTGACGACCAGCTGTCGCTTGCCATCGGCAAAGAAGGGCAGAACGCCCGTCTGGCCAACAAGCTGACCGGCTGGCGCATCGACATCAGGAGCGAGAGCCAGATGGCGGAAGAGGACGAGGCGGTCGCCTTCTCCGATGAGGAAGTCGAGGAGCTGGCGGGACGCTGTTGCGCCCTGACCAAGAGCGGCAAGCGCTGTCCCAACGCCGCTTTATCGGATAGCAAGTACTGCGGTATTCCCGCCCACCAGGCCCAGACCGAACAGGACGAGGCGGAAGCGGGAACAGCCGCAGTCGAAGAGGGCGAACCGGCAACGGAGGAAGCAGTGGCAGAGGAACCATCCGTGCCGGAGACTGACGAGGCGGATGCCTCGTCAGCGGCCAGCCCTGGTAGTTAACCTTGGTCCGGCAGGGGCATGTCCCGCAGCGGATGTGCGTCGGCTGCGGACGCCGGTTTGCGAAAAACGCTCTTGTCAGGTTTACTGTGCGGGGAGACAAGGGCAATAAGACAATAGCCCTGGACAAAGATGGAACGGCGGCGGGACGGGGAGTCTATGTATGCCTGAGCAGGTCCTGTTTTGACAAGGCTGCCGGAAAGAAAGTGTTACAACGAAGGCTGGGGGCGGCTTCCGGGCTTACGCTTCCCAGGGAAGATTTTATCCGCTTACTTAAACTTGCAGGTGATTAGCTATGGCTAGAAAAAGGGTTCATGAAATAGCCAAGGAGAACAATATCTCCAGCGCCGAGGCGCTGGCGAAACTCCAGGCTGCGGGGATTCAGGTCAAAAGTGTCCTGTCCGGCGTTGATGAGAAGGAAGCGGGCAAGGTTTTCGCCGCAGCGTCTGCTGAAAAGCCTTCGGCGGCAAAGAAGAGCCCCGCGCCGGATAAGGCCGCGTCGGAGAAGGCCGGCACGACCCAGAAGAAACAGCGTAAGGCGCCCAGCAAGGCCAAGTCTCACGGCAAACGGCGCCGGGTCATCATCGATTCTTCCACAGCCAAGAGGCGGAGTTTTGTTCCGTCCGGCCGTTCCCATCGCGTCAAGCACAAGGGTGGCAGAAAGGAATCGACGGCGGTCGTGGAACATGAGGAGAAAGAGGAGACGCGGGCTGTTCCCGGTGAACCGGCCAAGGTCAATTCCGGGGCGACGGTCAAGGAACTGGCGGCGGCTCTGGGAGTCTCCACCTCCGATATCATCAAGCGCCTGATGGGCTACGGTGAGATGGCCACCATCACCCAGTCGCTGAGCGATGAGGCTATCTCCACCATCGGCGACGATTTGGACCGCAAGATCGAGATCGTCCACCTGGAGCAGGAAGAGGAGCACAAGGTGGTCGACAAGCCCGAGGACCTGCAGTCGCGGGCGCCGGTAGTCACCATCATGGGCCATGTGGACCATGGCAAGACATCGCTGCTGGACGCCATCCGCGAGACGGAGGTGACCGCCACCGAGGCCGGCGGTATCACCCAGCATATCGGCGCCTACCAGGTCGAGCACAACGGCAGAAGGATCTCCTTCCTCGATACCCCCGGCCACGAAGCTTTCACCGCCATGCGGGCCCGGGGCGCCAAGGTCACCGACATGGCGATCCTGGTGGTGGCGGCCGATGACGGTGTCATGCCGCAGACCCTGGAGGCCATCGACCACTGCAAGGCGGCGGACGTGCCGGTCGTGGTCGCGGTAAACAAGATAGACAAGCCGGAGGCCAATCCGGAGCGTGTACGCCAGGAGCTTTCCGAGAAGGAGCTGGTGCCCGAGGAATGGGGCGGTGACACTATCTTCACCGACGTGAGCGCCAAGAAACAGATCGGCCTGGATGATCTGCTGGAGACTATACTCCTGGTAGCCGATGTCCAGGAACTCAAGGCCAACCCCGACACCATGGCCAGCGGCGTCGTCATCGAGTCCAAGGTGGACCCGGGCCGGGGCGTAGTGGCTACCATACTCATCGACCGGGGCACCATGCACGTGGGCGACGCCATCGTCGCCGGTGAGGCGTCAGGCAAGATCAAGGCCATGAGGGATTTCCGCGGCAAGACGATCAAGGATGCCGGACCCTCCGTTCCCGTGGAGATACTCGGCTTCGGTTCCATTCCCCAGGCCGGCGAATACTGCCGGGTGGTCGAGGACGAGCGGCGCGCGCGGGTGCTGGCCCAGCGCCGGGCCGACCGGGCCAAGGCCGAGATCCTGGCCAAGAGGCACGCCTTCACCCTGGACGATGTCTTCGCCCGTATCAAGGAGGGCAAGGTCAAGGACCTCAACCTGATCATCAAGGCCGACGTGGCCGGCTCGGTGGAGGCTCTGGAAGAGGCGCTCAAACAGATCAAGCATAAAGAGGTCAAGGTCAACATAATCCATACCGGCGTCGGCGCCATCAACGAATCGGATGTGACGCTGGCCGCCGCCTCCCGGGCTATTATCATCGGGTTCAATGTCCGGCCCAACACCGCCGCCAAGACCATCGCTGATATCGAGGGGGTGGATGTACGCACCTACAGCGTCATCTACAAGGTGACAGAGGACGTCCAGGCGGCGCTCCTCGGTATGCTGGAACCGACCTTTGTGGAACAGGAGCTGGGCGAGGCCGAAGTGCGGCAGCTGTTCAAGGCGTCCAAGCTGGGCAACATCGCCGGCTGCTACGTTACCCGCGGCAAGGTGACGCGCAACGCCCAGGTGCGGGTAGTGCGCCAGGGCGCCATCGTGTACGAGGGCAAGCTGGCCTCACTGAAACGTTTCAAGGAGGACACCCGTGAAGTTGAGGAAGGGTATGAGTGCGGTGTGTTGCTTGAGGATTTCAATGATGTAAAAGAGGGCGATGTCCTTGAGTTCTACGAGACGAAAGAAGTCAAACCGGGCTGATGGCTACGTCGGCATCCTGGCGGTGGATATCCATTTCCCGGAGAACGGTTCCCTCAAGGACAAGCGCCAGTTCCTTCGCGGCCTGAAGGCCAACCTCATCCGCAAGTTCGGCGCCTCGGTCGCCGAGGTGGGCTACCATGAGCTATGGCAGCGTACGCGTCTGGTCCTGTCCCTCAGCTCCTCCTCCTGTAGCGAACTGGAGCAGTCGCTGGGCCGGATGGTCGGTTTCATCGAAAGCCGTGACTGCCGGCTGTCGACGGTCCAGAAGGAGATAATCAAGATGGAGGGGGATTGATATGGCCGGTCAGAGGATGAGACGGGTGAACGAGGCCGTCCGCGAGGTATTGAGCGAGACGCTGGCTGCCGGGCTCAAGGACCCCCGCATCGGATTTGTCACGGTCATATCCGTCGACACCTCTCCCGACCTGAAGAACGCCCGTGTCTATGTGAGCGTGATGGGGGACGAGCGGCAATTGAAGGAGACCCTGGCCGGCCTTGAATGTTCCCGCGGATACCTGCAATCACTCATCGGCAACCAGCTGAGTCTGAGAAACACGCCCCAGCTGTCCTTCCTGCACGACGACAGCATCGAGCGGGGCATGAGGATAGAGAAGCTGCTCAAGGAGCATGAACAGGAATAAGATGTCGGCAGCTTCTCCAACCTGCGGTGTCCTCGTGGTCGATAAGCCGGCGGGCATAACCTCACATGATGTGGTCGACCGTGTGCGGCGTCTGGCCGGCATGAAAAAGGTAGGCCACGGCGGCACCCTCGACCCCTTCGCCACCGGCCTGCTGCTGGTGCTCCTGGGCAAGGCCACGCGACTGTTCGACTACCTGGCGCCCCTGGAGAAGGAATACCGGGCCACGGCCTGCTTCGGCGCGGTCTCGGTCACAGGCGACGTAGACGGCGAGATAAGTCCGGTAGCGGGAAAAGTGAGCCGCCGGCAACTGGAGGACACGCTGCCCCGGTTCACCGGCAGGCTCCGTCAGCAGGTGCCGCTTTATTCGGCGGTCAAGATAGGCGGTGTGCCGCTCCACCGGCGCGTACGGCGGGGCGAACAGGTGGACCCTCCCTGGCGAGAGATCCATATCCGGAGCCTGCGGCTTGACGGCTTTGATGAACAGCTTCAACAGGCGGAACTGACCATTACCTGCTCCGGCGGCACTTATATCAGGAAGCTCTGCGAGGACCTGGGGAAGGCCATGGGCACCGGCGCCTATACCCTGGCGTTGCGCCGGACGGCGGTTGGTGAGTTCACCACCGGCAACGCCGCTTCCCTGGCGGAGTTGGCGGCGCTGCCGCGACAATCGCTGCTCGGAGACGCCAACCCGGCTTTTATTTCCTGTTGTGGTGCGTTATATTTCCTTCCCGTAAGAGAATTGTCTGAAAAGGAGCTGCAGGCTGTATCTTACGGTCGACCGATAGAGGGCACGGAGCCGGGGCCGGTGAAGCTGGTGGTCGGAGACAGACTGGTGGCGGTCTACGGCCCGGGTGAAACGGAGGAATCGATCTATCCGAGAGTGATATTCCTATGAGGATATACCGCAGTATGGATGACGTGCCGCGGGGCCGCCGCGTCGCTGCCATAGGCACCTTTGACGGCGTTCATATCGGCCACCAGCGCATCATCAATGAAGCGGTTGAGATAGCACGTGACGTGGATGCCAGGAGCATGGTGATAACCTTCCACCCCCATCCCCTGTCGGTGATCGCTCCGGAGAAATGCCCGCCGATCCTGACGCCGCTCAACGTCAAGACCGACCTCATCGAGGATCTGGACGTGGACGAACTGCTCATCATCCCCTTCGAAAAGGAGTTCTCGCGCCTGCCGCCGGGAGAGTTCTGCGACATGCTGTTCTCGTCGTCGCTGGGGGCCATCCATGTGGTTGTCGGTGAGAACTTCCGTTTCGGCTACAAGGCGGAAGGGGACGTGAAGTATCTGGCCGACTACGGCAAGAACAAGGGCATGCAGGTCACCGCCGTGCCACTGGTGGAGGCAGGCGGCAAGCCCATCTCCTCCACGCGCATCCGTAACCTGCTGGTAGAGGGCTCGCTGGGCGAAGTGCGTGAGATACTGGGACGCCCCCCTTCGACCCACGGCAAGGTCGTCCATGGTGACAAACGTGGCCGTACCCTGGGGGTCAGGACGGCCAACATAGACGCCCGCGTCGACTGCATCTTCCCGGGCCGGGGTGTCTATCTGGCGGACCTGTTCGTCGGCAGGCAGGCATATGCCTGCCTGGTGAATATCGGTCACAACCCTACCTTCTGCGCCACCGACGACGACAGCGACGCCAAGATGCGCATCGAGGCCCATATTCTGGACTTCGACCGTAACATCTACGGCATGGATGTGCGTATCGACTTTCTCGAACGGCTGCGCGGCGAGATGAAGTTCGACGGTCCCGAACAGCTGGTGGAGCAAATAGGGAAGGATATCGCCGCCGCGCGTGCTTATGAGGGTTTCGCTGCCCGGCGGCAAGGTTAGATAGTCCGGAGTGTCGCCGGCTCAGGCGGCGTCCTGCTCGTGGCTTGCCGCTGATCTGGCCGGCAGGGTGATGGTGAAGGTGGCGCCCTTGCCTGGTTCTGATTCCACCGTGATCTCACCGCCGTGCTCGGCGACGATGCGCTGAGCCACCGCCAATCCCAGCCCCGTTCCCTTGCCCGCCTGTTTGGTGGTGAAGAAGGGATCGAAGATCCGCGCCTTTTTCTCCTCGTCCATGCCGGTGCCGGTGTCGCTGAAGCTGACCCGGAGCATCTGGTTGGTGGCGTCGCTGGCGGGGCTGTTTACGCCGACGGTCAACTTCCCGCCTGACGGCATGGCATGGATGGCGTTGATGATGATATTGAGGAACACCTGTTTGATATGGTTGGCGTCGACCACCGCCTGCGGCAACTGGCCGGCGTAATCCGTCTCGATGGTCACCGAAGCCAGGGACGCCTGGTAATCCACCAGGGTGATGGTGTGTTCCAGGATATCCCTGATATCGATGGGCTCCGGCCTGAACCCGCTCTCTTCGTGGGCGAAGTCCAGCAGGTTATGAACTATCTCCCGGGTCCGGAACGCCTCGCTTTCAATCACACCGATCTTGTCCAGGATCTCCTTATCATCAAAATCCATGGTTTTTATCATGATGGCATTGGTGAGGATGCCGGTCATGGGGTTATTGATCTCGTGCGCCACTTCCGCCGCCAGTTCACCGATGGCAGCCAGCTTGGTGGAATTGAACAGCTGCTGTTGCAGATCCTCCCGGTCCGTAACCTCCTGCTCCAGGGCCGCCATCATATTGTTGAACGTCTCGCCCAGGGCGGTGATCTTGTCGGGACAGGCGCTTTGGAAGACCTCGCATTTTTCGCATTGGCACAGCTTGCGGGCGAAGACACCCTGGGTATCGCCGCCGCAATGGGTCCCCGCGATCTGCCAGCAGCGCAGGTTGTCGGATTCGTAGGAGGGGCATTGTTTTTGCCGACAGTTCTTGACCTCCCAGCATTTGATCAGGTTTGCGTTCTGGTACCTGATACCAAAGCCCTCCTTCTCTTCCGCTCTCCGTATCAGGCTGGCCAGCTCTTCCGTCGCCCGCGACAGCTCACTGTTTTGCTTCTCCAGTTGACCCAGCAGCCGGCTGTTCTCGATGGCGACAGCAGCCTCACTGCTGATGGCCATCAGCAGTTTCATGGTGTCTTCGGGGAAGTCGGCCGCCGCGCCGGCTATGCATATAGCTCCCTGGATGGTTTGTTCGTATGTCAGGGCGATACAGGCGACCGTCTTGTCCTCATCCCTGCCGCCGTACCTGATAATGGCGGGTTCGCCGGAAGCGCTCGCCGAGGTAGCGGCGTCGGTGAATGCCTTGGTATCGTTGCCGTCCGCCCGCTCCCCGTTGTAGTTACAGAAAACCGGCTGGAGCTCGCCGTTCTTGTCGATCAGGAATATGCAACCATGCCTGGACCCCGTGATCTCCAGCGCCTTGTTCAGCGCCTTTGACAGCAACTCGTCCAGCCGGTTCGATTCGGAGATATCATGGGCGAACTGGTAAAGCAGGGACAGGTCCTGGCTGTGTTGCCGTAACTCGGACTCGCGGGCCTGGAGCGAGTCGGCCATCTGGTTGATTGTTTCCGCCAGCTCCGCCAGCTCGTCTTCGGTGTTGGTTTCCACTCTGGACTCGAGGTCACCGTCACCGATCTTGCGTGCCCCCACCTGCAGCGTCCGTATGGGCTTGACCAGGCTGGCGGCGAAGAAATAACCGAGGATCAGGGCTATGGCGGCGCCATAGCCGCCGTAAATCAGCTGCTGCGTCCTCAATTCACGCAGCTGTCCGTCTGCCTGGGTCTGGGACAGGGTGTTGTCGTTCACCATGGCATCCAGGTGGTCGGCGAAGACGTTGATGTTTCTCAGGCTGATGATGGCAGCCGGCACCAGGGCCACTACCATGAATATCAGGACGGTCTTCTGGAAGATGCTTCTTTTCAATCCGATCACCTGGTAAGGATCAATAATGCCAGCAGGATGATTGAGCCGACCAGCGCCCAGCCGGCGAACCCGAGAAGCAACGGTCGCGAACCCATGGATCTTATGGAATCAAAATCGACCCTGAGGCCGATACTGGCCAGCGCCAGCGACAGAAAGATGGTGGCAAACGGCTTTATTGAACCCCGGGCCGTTACCGCCGGCTCTACAAAGGAAAAGACCAGAGCCACGGCTACGAACACCGGGATGAACCAGGCCCGCTTCAGGGCCATGAGTATTTTGCCGGCCCCGCCGGTATCGCTCCTCCCTGTTGCCTTCATGGAGGTGGTCATGGCCAGGGTCGCGGCCGCCGGCGCCAGCATCGCTATCCGCAGCATCTTCACCGGGATGGCCAGGTCCAGCGCTCCCGCGCCCATGTGGGAAGCCGCCAGGCGGACGATACCGGTCTGCTGCAGGGTGGAACCGCAGAAGACCCCGTAGACCTTTTCCGACAGCGACAGCCAGTCGCTGATGAGCGGATATAGCAGGGCTCCGGTCAGACCCGCCACCGTGGTCACGATCAGCGCCATGGACATGTCCCGGTCCCGCGCGCCCACCACCGGCGACAGTACGGCTATGGCCGAGGCGCCGCAGATGGCTGAGCCGGAGGCTATCAGCAGGCCGGTACCGCGATTGACGCCCAGGGCGCCGGCCATCAACAGAATGGTGAGGAAGAACAGCCCCACACTGGATATCACCAGGATGATGGAAAAGGCCGGCAGACCGGTGAAGATGAGGAAATCGAGCCGGGTACCGTAAAGGATGATGCCGACAGGTATGAAGACCGTGCCGGCCAGGCGGACACCCGGCATGACGCTGACGCTGGGGCCGAGCACATTTCTGAGCACCATGCCTAATATGAGAGATAGTGCCAGGGCGTCGAGTGACGCATTGTACCTTGACAGCTCGAACGCCGGAAGCGCGATCGCGGCACACAGAAGCAGACCAGGCAGGAATGATGAAGCCAAGCGTACGCCCCGCACCGGCGATGGGTGGATGGATGCCATCCCGCCGCTTTTGGAAGTACCTCCCATTTTCCCCCGAACTGTCTGCCCGGACACGTTCAGGAACCTCATCCGGGTGTGTTAACGTATCGGCACTGGCAGGGGGAACCTGAACCGGCGTCGTTCGCCTTTTATAGCCCACTATGCTAAGATTTTTCCGTGTGAATCATTCCCCACGAAGCGGAAACAAGATAAAGGAGGTGAGAGATTGACACTAACCAGGGAAAACAAGGATTCGGTGATAGGTAAGTTCAGTAGCCACGAGGGTGATACCGGCTCCCCCGAGGTCCAGATAGCTCTACTCACGGAGCGAATCAACGGCCTCACCGAGCATCTCAAGACCCATAAGAAGGATCACCACTCGCGCAGAGGGTTGCTGAAGATGGTGGGGAAGAGGCGGCGGTTGCTGTCCTATCTGCAAGGGAAGAACCTCGACCGCTATCGTACATTAGTCAAGGAACTTGGATTGAGAAAATAGGAGGCAGGTCGTAGCCCGGATAAGGCCGTCGCGTGCGGCGACCGGAGGAAGACTACTGACCAGGCTGAATAAAATCCGGTACCACTCTTCACTCCATCCATCTGAGTCCACTCTGCACTCCTGATAAATCTTACTTCATGGTCCATCGCGTTTCGGGACGCTACCGTGTCTGGAAGAGAATCGCTCTAGGCCTGAGGCTGAGGATCCCCGCTCGGGATTCTGAGCCTTGAGCCTAGGGCCGGGCAACGGAAGCGGAAATCCCGCGGTAATTAGTCCGTGGCGACCCCGGATGCCAAAGCTCAAGGAGACATATCTTGTCTGAAGAAAATCAGGTATTAAAAAAACAGGTTATCGAGAAAAGCGCCGAGATCGGCGGGAAAACCATTACCTTACAGACCGGCAGGCTGGCCGCTCAGGCCAACGGCGCGGTCCAGGTCCGTTGCGGCGACACCATGCTGCTGGTCACCGCTACCGCCAGAACGGAGCCGAAAGAGGGTATCGACTTCTTTCCGCTCACCGTTGATATTGAAGAGAGGATGTACGCGGCCGGCAAGATTCCCGGCGGCTTCATCAAGCGGGAGGCGCGCCCCAGCGAGAAGGCGATACTGACGGCGCGGCTGATAGACCGGCCGGTGAGGCCCCGTTTTCCCCGCGGCTTCTCCAACGAAGTGCAGATCATCGCCACCATCCTCTCCACCGACCAGGAGAACGCCTATGATGTGATGGCGCTGCTGGGGGCTTCGGCGGCGCTGACCATCTCGGAGGTCCCTTTTCAGGGGCCGATAGCGGCGGTGAGGGTCGGCAGCATCGGTGGCGAACTGGTCATCAATCCCACGCTGCCCCAGTTCTCCGAACTGGACCTCAACATGATCATCGCCGGCACCGAGGACTCGATCCTCATGCTGGAGGCGGGCGGTGACGAGGTCAGCGAGGAGACAGCCATGGCCGCGGTCAGGATGGCGCAGGAGCCGATCCGGCAGCTCTGTCAGCTGCAGGAGGAGCTGCGCCGGGCGGCGGGCAAGGAGAAGTGGCCGTTTGAAGAGCCTGAGGTCGACCAGGGACTCTACGGCAAGGTCGAATCTCTGGCCCGTGCCGGGCTGGAGGAGGCCAACCTCGTCACCGACAAGCGTGAGCGTTCCAATCGTATCGAGGAGATACGTAATAAGGTGCGCAAGCAGCTGATCAACGACGATTCACCCGAGGAGCTGGCGGGTGAGGTGACCTCCATACTCAAGGCGGTGGAGAAGGACGTGGTGCGGCGCAGTATCGCCGTGGACAAACGCCGTCCCGACGGCCGCGGCGCCGAAGAGGTCAGGCACATCAGCTGCGAAGTAGGCGTGGCGCCGCGCACCCATGGCTCGGCGCTGTTCACCCGCGGTCAGACGCAGGCGATGACCCTGCTTACCCTGGGTTCAGTGGGCGACGAACAGCGTATCGACGGCCTGGGGCTGGAAGAGAGCAAGCACTATATCCACCATTACAACTTCCCGCCGTTCTCGGTGGGTGAGACCGGCTTCATGCGCGGCCCCAAGCGCCGTGACATCGGGCACGGGGCCCTGGCGGAGAAAGCCCTGATCCCCATGATCCCCGACGAGAAGGACTTCCCCTATACCATCCGCCTGGTGAGCGAGATCCTGGAGAGCAACGGCTCCTCGTCCATGGCCAGCACTTGTGGTTCGACGCTGGCGCTGATGGACGCGGGTATACAGATAAAGCGGCCGGTCGCGGGCATCGCCATCGGCCTGGTGGTTCGCAGCACCTGCCGCGCCTGCGGTCATGAGGGCGTATTCCTGCGCCGCTGCCTGGAGTGTGGCTCCGAAGACGTGGACCGCCACTACGTGATACTTACCGATATCGCCGGCATAGAGGACCACCTGGGCGACATGGACTTCAAGGTAGCCGGCACCAGCGAGGGCATGACCGCCATCCAGATGGATCTGAAGATCAAGGAAGGCATTACTCCCGAGATCATGGCCGAGGCGCTGGAACAGGCCAAACGCGGCCGCGAGTTCGTCCTGGGCAAGATGCTCGAGGTTCTGCCGGAGCCGCGCGCCGAGCTCTCGGAGTACGCGCCGCGCATCTTCACCATTCAGATAAACCCGGACAAGATCGGCGCCATCATCGGCAAGGGCGGCGAGACCATCCGCGGCATGGTGGATGAATTCGACGTCTCCATCGATGTGGAGGAGGACGGCATGGTGTTCATCGCCTCCACCGATGGCGCCAGCGCCGAGGCGGTCATCAAGCGCATCACCGACCTTACCAAGGACGTAGAGAAGGGCGACGTCATAGTCGGTAAGGTGGTCAAGGTCACCGACTTCGGCGCTTTCGTGGAGCTCAAGCGGGGCGTGGACGGGCTGGCGCATATCTCCAATCTCGCTGAGAACCGCGTCAATAAGGTCGAAGATGTAGTCAAGCGCGGCCAGATGGTGAGGGTCGAGGTCATCGAGGTCCGCGAGGATCGGGGTAAGCAGCGCATCGGACTCAAGGTTGTTGACCCAAATCCAGAAGTATAGCCTGAAACAGCTTGACGGGGGAGGGCGGGTCGTCAGCGAAAAGCTGCCGGCGGTCCGCTCTATCTCCCTGGGCTTCTGGCTGGGTTCGGGTTCGCGCCATGAACGGCCGGGAGAGGGTGGCATCAGCCACTTCATCGAACACCTGCTGTTCAAGGGCAGTGACCGTTACGGGGCCGTGGAGATCGCTCAGATATTCGATTCCATCGGGGCCGACCTCAACGCCGCCACCTCCCGGGAGTACACGGTAGTGTACGCCCGCTTTCTGGATGAGCATCTGGAGGAGGCCTTCGAGGTGATTGCGGACATGGTCCTGCGCCCGGCCTTCAAGGAGATCGACCAGGAGCGTGAGGTAGTGGTGGAGGAGATCGCCATGTATGAGGATTCCCCCGGGGATCTGATCACCGATTACCTGACCCGCTCCATCTTCGGCGAACATCCCCTGGGTAACAGCGTCCTGGGGACGGCGGATGTCATCAGCTCGGTAAATGAAGGGCAGTTGCGCCGCTACCACTCTGAGCATTACACGCGGCCCAACCTGGTTATCGCCGGGGCGGGCAACGTCGATCACCAGGAGCTGGTGACGCTGGCCGCCAGGCACCTGGACGGCGCCAACGGCGACCGCGCCACGGCGCAGACCGCCCTGCCGCCGCCGGTTCCGCAGCGTACCGCCGGCGGCGCCTGCTTCTATCAGAAGGACACCCAGCAATATCATGTCTGTTTCGGCGGGCTGGGCCTGTCGCGCAGTTCGGAGGAGAAGTACGCAGCGTCCATTCTCGACAGCATACTGGGTTCGACGGCCAGCTCGCGCCTGTTTCAGGAGGTTCGGGAGAAGCGCGGCCTGGTCTATTCCATTTATTCCTTCGCCTCCTTTTATTCCGATACCGGCCTGGTGGGTATTTACTTCGGCTGCCGCGGCGACAGCGTTGCCGAGGTGACCGGCATCGTCTGTGATCAGATCAGTTCGATCATGGAGGACGGGCCGCAGGACAGGGAGCTGGCGCGGGCCAAGGAGAGCGCCAAGGGCAAGATTGTGCTGGGCATGGAGACAACGCACAGCCGCATGAGCCGGCTCGGCAAGCTGACAGTCACCGGTTCGGAGATACTCTCTATCGACGAGATCATCGAACGGGTCAACGCCGTTACCGCTGATGACATCACCGGGCTGGCGAGACGCCTGTACAACCCGGAGAAGCTGGCCGCCGTCGCCATCGGCACCGATGTCTCTGTCTTCGAAGAGGCGGTGCGCCGGCTGGGCGGTGTGCCGGAGGCACGGGTCCGGATGTGTTAGGTGATGGCCATGGATGCAGAGACCAGGGTGCTTGACGCCATAGAGGAGAAGGTGGCTGCCGGAGAGCGGCTGGACTCCCGGGACGGCCTGGCGCTGCTGGAGTCCCGGGACCTGCTGCGCATCGGCGATCTGGCCGACCGGGCCCGGCGCCGCCTCGCCGGCGATGAAGTCTTCTTCGTCAACAACCGCCATATCAATCACACCAACGTCTGCGGTAACAGCTGCAAGTTCTGCGCCTTCAGCGCCACGGAGGGCGCCGAAGGCGCCTATACCATGACCCTGGAACAGATCCTGGACCGCGCCCGCCGGTCGCTGGACGACGGCATCACCGAACTGCATATCGTCGGCGGCGAGCACCCGTCGCTGCCCTACGAATATTACCTGGAGATGATAAGCGCCCTGCATGAGCTGGACCCCACGGTCCATATACAGGCCTTCACCGCCAGCGAGATAGCCTTCTTCGCCGGCAGAGCGGGGAAGACGGTGGAGCAGGTGCTGCTGGAACTGAAGGCCGCCGGCCTGGGCAGCATGCCCGGCGGCGGCGCCGAGATCTTCGCCCAACGGGTCCGCAGCCAGGTATGCAGCCGCAAGATATCGGGCCAGGGCTGGCTGGATGTGATGCGCACCGCCCACGGCGTGGGTATCAAGTCCAACGCCACCATGCTCTACGGCCATGTGGAGACCTACGCGGAGCGCATCGACCACCTGGTGCGGCTGCGCCGGCTGCAGGACGAGACCGGCGGCTTCGGCAGCTTCATCCCTCTTTCGTTCCACCCGGCCAACACGGAGCTGGCGGACCTGCGGGGGCCCACCGGCTTCGACGACCTGAAGATGCTGGCCGCCAGCCGCCTGATGCTGGACAATTTTCGCCATATCAAGGCTTTCTGGATAATGATCGGCGTCAAGCTGGCGCAGGTATCGCTGCACTTCGGCGTAAACGACATCGACGGTACGGTGGTGGAGGAGAAGATCACCCATGCCGCCGGCGCCGATACCGAACAGGCGATCACCAGGGATGAACTCATCCGTCTCATCCGTGACGCCGGCCGTATCCCCGTGGAGCGCGATACGCTGTATAATGTCGTGCGCCGTTTCGAGGATTGAGGAGTTGTCATGAAGGCTGAAGGATCCAGCGGTCTGGAGCAGACGGTTATCCGTATCGGACATTTCGAGTTTCTCAACGGCTACCCGCTGTATTACGGTCTGGAGAAAGGTGCCGGCTGGGGCTGTTTTCACCTGGTCAACGGCGTGCCCACCGTGCTCAACCGCATGCTGCTGCAAGGGGAACTGGATATCAGCCCCGTCTCCTCCATCGAATGTGCCGCCCATGCGGCGGAGCTGCTGTTCCTTCCCCGGGTGTCCATAACCGCCGATGGCGCGGTGGACAGCATTCGTCTCATATCCAGCCGGCCCATCAGCGAGATCGGGACCGTGGCGGTGACGCAGCAGAGCGCTACCTCGGTGGTGCTGCTGAAGATCCTGCTGAAGCAGAAATATGGCCTGGACCCCGCCTACGGAGCCCTGGACGGCGGTATCGATGAGGCCCTGGGGAGCCATGACGCTGTACTTCTTATCGGTGACCAGGCGCTGGGTGCCCATTACGGCGCCGTCGGGGCATATAGCTACGACCTGGGGGAGGAATGGAAGAGCTTCACCGGGTTGCCCATGGTCTTCGCCCTGTGGGCGGTGCGCCGGCCGTTCTTCGCCAGGCGGGCGGAGGAGACCCTGGAAGTGCAGGATCGCCTCTGCTACTCCGTCGAATACTGCCGCGGGCACTGGGACGAGGTGGTGGCTGCCGCCGCGTGTGTCTACCCCTTCGATGAAGAGCTCCTGTTCTCCTACTTCGACAAGCTGCGCTACGACTTTTCCGACGAGTACCGCGCCGGGCTGGCGGAGTTCTACCGCCGCGCGGTGGAGATAGGCGAGGCGGAGCCGGCGCCGGAGCTGGAGTTCATCCAGGTATGAGCGCCATGACCACGGCGGACATACTGGACCGGTTGGCGACGGGGGAGCGGCTGGACGAAGCGTCGGCGGTGAGGCTGTGGGAGAGCCGTGAGCTGCTGGCGGTAGGCCGGGCGGCCGGCGCGGCGCGGCGAAAGCGGGTGCCGGGCGGCGATGTCACCTTCATCATCGACCGTAATATCAACTACACCAACATCTGCGTGACCGGCTGCGATTTTTGCGCTTTCTACCGGCCGCTGGGTTCGGACGAGGGTTATCTGCTGAGCCACGAGCAGATATACGGGAAGATCGCCGAGACTATCGAGCTGGGGGGCACCGGTATCATGATGCAGGGCGGCCTGCATCCCGGCCTGGACATAGATTATTACTGCGGCCTGCTGGCGGGGATAAAGGAACGTTATCCACAGATAACCATCCATTCCTTCTCGCCGCCGGAGATACATCATATCGCCGCTACCAGCCGGCTTTCCGTGCCCGCAACCCTGGAGCGCCTGCGCGACGCCGGTCTGGACTCGTTGCCCGGCGGCGGCGCCGAGATCCTGGCGGACGGCGTACGGCGGCGGCTCAGTCCCCGCAAGATCGACAGCGGCTGCTGGCTGGAGGTTATGCGTCAGGCGCACCGGGCCGGCCTCAAGTCGACGGCGACAATGATGTTCGGCAGCATCGAGAGCTTTGCCGACCGGGTGGAACACCTGCGCCGCATCCGCGGACTGCAGGACGAGACCGGCGGTTTCCGCGCCTTCATCCCCTGGACCTTCCAGGATGAAAACACGCAGCTGGAGGGCTCGACCAGCTCCAGCGGCATCGACTACCTGATGACCCTGGCCGTAAGTCGTCTGTACCTGGACAATATCGACAACATCCAGGCCTCGTGGGTGACCCAGGGGCTCAAGATGGCGCAGGTAGCCCTGGAGTTCGGCGCCAACGACCTGGGCAGCACCATGATCGAAGAGAACGTAGTGGCCGCCGCCGGCGTTACCTACCGGGTGGGAAAAGAAGAGCTGGTACGGGCCATCCGCGCCGCCGGCTGGAACCCGGTGCAGCGCCGTCACGACTATACGCCTGCCGTATCCGCCTGACCGCTTTTGTTGACTTCCATTGGAGCTGTTGCTAGAATTTACCGATAGCTTGAGAAAACTTTCACAAGCTCGGCGGTCAACCAGGCGGCGACTGGAAGCCAGTCGCGGAGATGTTGGCTTCGTCGGGTTTATCTTTTTCGGGAGGAGACACGCAGGTGATACCTTTATCCGAGACGCTGAGCCAGGGGCGGGAGCTGGTAGCCGAGATCGAACATCGCTCGGGGCAGAAAGTCGCCGACTGCTATCAGTGCGGCACCTGCTCCTCCACCTGCGCCGCCGCCGACGCTTTCGATTACCCGCCGCATATGTTCATGCGCCTCCTGCAACTGGGGGCAGTGGACAGGGCTATGGCCTCCACCACCGGACAGCTGTGTTACGACTGCATGACCTGTTCGTCGCGATGCCCCATCCGCATCGATGTGGCCGACGTGATTGAGACCACCAAGAACATCGCCGACGAACAGGGTATCCGGGAATCGGAGCGGGGCCTGAGGCTGTTCCGTAACCTGTTCCTCAAGAATGTACGCCGCCACGGACGACTGCACGAGGCCAGCCTGCTGGCCTGGTTCAACCTGAAGAGCGGCAAGCTGACCAATGATCTGTCCCTGGTGCCCCTGATACTCCGCCGGAAGAATGTACGTATCGTGCAGCCGCGAATCAAGGATCGCGCCCAGGTGCGCCGTATCTTCCAGCGGGCCAAGGAGCGACCCAGGTGGTAAGCACGGCCTACTCATACTATCCGGGCTGTTCCCTCACCAGCAGCGCCACGGAATACGATATTTCCTTCCGCAAGGTCGTCGAAGCTTTGGGCATCCAGCTGGATGAACTGGAGGACTGGAACTGCTGTGGCGCTTCGCCGGCGCCTCATCATAAGGCGGAGACGCTGGGGGTGCTGCTCCCCGGGCGCAACCTGCACATCGCCGGCGCCAGTCACGACGCCATAGTGGCGCCCTGCGCCGGCTGCTACAACCGGCTCAAGTACGCCCAGTACAAGCTGGCCGGCGACCAGGACATCCGGGAACAGACCAGCGAGGTGTTCCAGGCCGAGGTGCGTTACCAGACCGAGGTGCTGAATATCGTGCAGATGCTCAACCGGGAGATAACCCCGGAGGCTCTCAGGGAAAGGTCCCAGGGACGCCTGGCCAATATCCGCATCGGCGCCTACTACGGTTGCCTGCTGACGCGGCCGGCGGATATCCTGGGTTTCGACAGCCCGCGGGACCCGCGCAAGATGCGGCCGCTGATGGAGGCTACCGGCGCTGAGGTGCCCCACTTCCCCTTCAAGACCGAATGTTGCGGTTCCTATATGGGACTGGCGCGCAAGGATATCCTGCTCAAGGCCAGCCACCGTATCATCGAGGTGGCCGTCTCCACCGGGCTGGACGCCCTGGTCACGGCCTGTCCCCTCTGTCACCAGAACCTGGACCTGAGGCAGGAGCAGATCAATAAAGCCATGGGCACCTCGCTGAGGATGCCGGTACTGTACTTCAGCCAGCTCATCGGGCTGGCCATGGGCATCTCCCCCGAGGAACTGGAGCTGGACGCCCTGGTGGTGCAGCCGGACATGGACCGTTGGCTTAAGGGGGTGGCCTGATGCGCATCGGCGTGTTCGTCTGCCAGTGCGGCACCAATATCGCCGCCACCGTCTCCACCGAGAGGGTGGCCAGCGCGGCCATGGCGCTGCGTGACGTGGTGCACGCCGAATCCATCCAGTACACCTGTTCCGATCCGGGCCAGCGCACCGTCATCGCCGCTGCTCACAAATACGCGCTCGACCGGGTGGTGATCGCCGCCTGTTCTCCGCGCATGCACGAGACCACTTTCCAGCGGACCATGGCCCAGGCGGGCATCAACCCCTTCATGATGGAGATGGTGAACATACGTGAACACTGTTCCTGGATCCATTCGGATATGGAGGTGGCCACGGAGAAGGCCATCGACCTGGTGAGCATGGGCGTGGCCAAGGTGCGGGGACAGACGCCGCTGTTCAGCAGCCACGTGCCGGTGGTGAGCGAAGTGCTCATTATCGGCGGCGGCGTGGCCGGCATCCAGGCGGCCCTGGATATCGCCGACGCCGGCATGCCGGTGACCCTGGTCGAGAGGGGGCCGACCATCGGCGGCAACATGGCGCGGCTGGACAAGACCTTCCCCACCCTGGACTGCTCGTCCTGTATCCTCACGCCCCGCATGGTGGAGGTCAAACACCACGAGAACATCCGGCTGATGGTCAACAGCGAGGTGGAGCAGGTCCGCGGCTATATCGGAAATTTCGAGGTGGATATCAGGAAGAAGGCCACCTGTGTGGACGAGGAGAAATGCACCGGCTGCCAGATCTGCGAACAGAAATGCCCCAGCGAGGCGCCGGACGAGTTCAACGCCGGTGTGGGCGAGACCAAGGCTATCTCCATCGCCTTCCCCCAGGCTGTGCCCCTGGTGGCGTCGCTGAGGAAGGAGTACTGCCGCCTGTACATCAAGGGCAAGTGCGGCATCTGCAAGAAGGTCTGTCCTGCGGACGCCGTTGACTATGAGCAGGAGGATGAGTTGCATACGGAGAAGTTCGGCGCCATCGTGGTGGCCACCGGCTACGAACTGTTCGACTGGCGTCAGGCCTATCCCCATTACGGCGGCGGCCTTTACCCCGATGTCATCACCTCTATACAATACGAGCGCATGCTGTCGGCGTCGGGGCCCACCGGCGGCCATATCCAGCGGCCCTCGGACGGGGCCGAGCCCAAAGAGATCGTGTTCCTCTCCTGTGTCGGTTCCCGGGATGAGTCCATCGGCCGCCCCCTGTGCTGCAAGGTGGGCTGCATGTATATCGCCAAGCAGGCCATACTCACCAGGGAGCATATCCCTGACTCCCGGACATATGTTTTCTACATGGACGTACGCGCCGGCGGCAAGGGCTACGACGAATTCTACCGCCGCGCCCAGAAGGAAGCGGGCGCCGTATACCTGCGCGGCCGGGTGGGCAAGATCTATCCCCGGGGCGGCAAGCTGGTAGTCATGGGCGCGGACACGCTGGTGGGAGAGAACGTGGAGGTGGAGGCCGACCTGGTGGTGCTGGCCACCGGCATCGATGCCGCCGCCGGCGCCGGCTCGCTGGCGCAGAGGCTCAACATCCCCTACGACCAGTACGGCTTCCTGTCGGAGAGCCACCCCAAGCTTCGTCCGGTGGAGACCACCACCGGCGGCATCTTCCTGGCCGGCGCCTGCCAGGGGCCGAAGGACATACCGGAAACGGTAGCCCAGGCCAGCGCCGCCGCCGCCAAGGTCATCGTCCTGCTGTCGCATGACGAGCTGGAGACCAGCCCCATGATCGCCGAGGTCAACCATATGCGCTGTATCGGCTGTTTCAAGTGCCGCGAGGTCTGCCCCTATCATGCCATCGAGGAACAGGGTCTGAGGGACGGGCGCCGGGTGGCGGTGGTCATCGAATCGCTCTGCCAGGGTTGTGGCCTGTGCACCGTGGCCTGCCCGCCGTCGGTCATCTCCCTCAGGGGCTACACCGATAACCAGCTTATCGAAGAGGTAACGGCGGTGCTCAGGTGAGCGGCGGCGATATCAAACTGGTCGGGTTCCTCTGCAACTGGTGTTCATACGCCGGCGCCGACATGGCCGGGACCTCGCGCATGGCGCAGCCGGCGGAGATGCGCATCGTGCGGCTGCCCTGTACGGGGCGGGTCAACCCCCTGCTGGTGCTGAAAGCGTTCCAGGAGGGCGCTGACGGCGTGCTGGTGAGCGGTTGCCACCCCGGTGACTGTCACTACAACGAGGGCAACTATTATGCGCACCGGCGCCTGGAGCTGCTCAGCCGCATGATGGCTGTGTACGGCATCGAGCCGGAGCGCTTCCGCTATACCTGGATCAGCGCTTCGGAAGGGGCGCGCTGGGCTGAGACGGTGACCGGGTTCACCGAGACGATCCGGCCGCTGGGCAGGCTGAACCTGGCCGGCGGCGGCGCGCGGGATGATGACCACCACCAGGGACCGGCGGCCGGTTCGGCGTCGCCGGCGGAGAAGCGGTAAGGGTATGAACGGGATCGTCGACACCATTAAAAATGTCTTGAAGGAGACCGACCTGGTGCTGGGCTGGACTACCGACCCCGTCACCGGGGTGGCCACGCCCGCCCGTTTCCATGACGAGAAGGAAGCGGAGCAGGCGGTGTTCGACTCCACCTGTGCGCACAATCTGGCGGTACACCTGCCCCGGCTCAAGGACAGCAGGGTGGGCATCGTCGCCAAGGGATGCGACGCGCGCAGCGTGATAGAGCTGATAATCGAACATGAGGTCCAACGGGAGCAGCTTGCGGTCATCGGTGTCGGCTGCGGCAGCCTGCTGGATGTCAAGAAGATATGGCGCCGCTACGGTTACGGCGTCGCCATCAAGGACCGGGATGATTCCCTGCTGATCGGCGGCGAGCAGGTGAACCGCGATGAGTTTATCCAGCGCAAGTGCCACGGGTGCCTGGAGGCGGACCCGGACATCTATGATGTCATCGCCGGCGAGGTTACGGGAGAGATACCCACCGATACCGTCCGGCCGCATCCCCTGCATGACATGTTTGTCTCGCTCACGCCGGCGGAGCGCCGGTCTTTCTGGCGGGAGCAGTTCTCGCGATGTATCCGCTGTTACGCCTGCCGCGAGGTGTGTCCCATGTGCTTCTGCCGGGATGTCTGCATCATGCAGACCCAGATACCCCGCTGGGCCGGCGGTGCCGTGGACGCCAAACAGTCGGAGATGATACAGCTCATCCGGGTCAACCACCTGGCGGGCCGCTGCACCGGCTGCGGTGAATGCGAGCGGGCCTGTCCCGTGGGTATCCCCCTGATGCTGCTGCTCGATGAGCAGAACCACGCCATCGAGGAGATGTTCGCCTACGGGGCCGGCGCCAGCCTGAAGGCCCGGCCGCCCCTGCTGGTCTTCGACGTGAACAAGGATATATGGGGCAAGGGATGATGAAATTTATTGCATCGGACAGGATCGATGGTCTGCTGGAGCGGCTGGGAGAACGGGGGCCGGTGTGGGCGCCGCGGGAACCGGAGGGCGCGGCCGGCACGGTACTGTTCGCACCCTGGCGTCCGGGGGATGCGGTGGAACTGGACCGCTTCACTACCCTCTCCGCCAAGAAGCTGGTATTGCCCGCCAGCGAGAAACTGTTGAGTTTCAGTTACAGCCTCACGCCTGAAGGGGAGGCGCTGGATATAACCGGTGCCGATCAGGGACGGGGCGACACCGTCCTGTTCGGCGCTCGTGTCTGCGACGCCCGGGCCTTCACCGTTCTGGATGCCCTGCTGGCGCTGCCGCCCGGTGAGTCATACCAGGACCCTGGTTACCGGTCCCGGCGCCGCAACCTCCTGGTGATCACCCTGGCCTGCACCGCCGGGGACGCCGCCTGCTTCTGCTCCTCCTGGAAGGAGGGTACGGCGTCCACCCAGGGTTCGGACCTCATGCTCTACCCGGCCGGGGAAGGCTACCTGGCGCGGAGTGTCAGCCCCCGGGGCGAGGAGCTGCTGGCTCTGGATATCTGGGAGGACAGCGACCTGGAGCCGCCGGAGCTGGCGGTCACGGACCGGGTACCGTTCGAGGCTCTGGAGGCCAAGCTGGTCGGCAGCCTGTTCTCCGACCTGGACTTCTGGCGGGAACTCACCGCCAAGTGTGTCTCCTGCGGCTACTGCACCTACACCTGTCCCACCTGCTACTGTTTCGATATGTACGACGAGATGTCCAGCAGCCGGGACGGCGAGCGATGCCGCAGTTGGGACGCCTGCATGTTCTATCTGTATACGCTGGAGACTTCGGGGCACAATCCCCGTCCGACCATCGCCCACCGCTATCGCAACCGCATCGGCCACAAGTTCAGTTACTATCCCGCCAACCAGGGGCCTGTCCTCTGTACCGGCTGCGGCCGTTGCATCCGCGGTTGCCCGGTGGGCCTGGACATCCGGGATGTTCTCAGAGCGGCAGGTGAGCGCTGATGTCCACCATCCCGCGCCAGGGAAAGAAAGCCCTGGAACCGCTCCGCCCCGAAAAGGCCACGGTAGTCGACGTTATCAGGGAGACGCATAACATCAAGTCGCTGCGGGTGGTCTTCGATGACGAGGAACTCATGACCTCCTTCACCTTTCAGCCGGGCCAGGTGGGCCAGCTGGGGGTGATGGGCGCCGGCGAATCGACCTTCGCCATCGCCTCCCCGCCTTCGCAGCGCGAATATATCCAGTTCTCGGTGATGAAGACCGGGGTGGTGACCACCGCCATCCACGAGCTGGCCGTGGGGGACAGGGTAACGGTCAGGGCGCCTATGGGAAACCATTTCCCCGTGGACCGGTGGCAGGGCAAGAACGTGCTGGTGATAGGCGGCGGCATCGGCATGGCCCCCCTGCGATCGCTGTTTCTGCACATGATGGACCACCGTGAGGAGTACGGCCACCTGCAGCTCATCTACGGCGCCCGTACTCCGTCCGATATCTGCTACCGGGACGATTGCCGTGACTGGAAGCAGTGCGGCGATGTCGACTTCATCACCACTATCGACACGGGCAACCAGGACTGGGAGGGGCGTGTGGGGCTGGTGCCGGCGGTGCTGGAGGAAGAGGAGCCCTCTCCGGAGAACAATATCGCCGTGACCTGCGGTCCGCCGGTAATGATCAAGTTTGTGCTGGAGAGCCTGGGCAAGATGGGTTTCCGGGACGAGCAGATATACACCACCCTGGAGCGCCGGATGAAATGCGGTATCGGCCTCTGCGGCCGCTGCAACGTGGGCCCCCGTTATGTTTGCACCGACGGCCCGGTATTCTCCCTGAAGGAGCTCGGGGAGTTGCCGGACGAGATGTGATATGGCGGGCCAGACGGTACCGGGTAGGATATTTCCCGGTAGATGAACGGACGTGACCTATCGCTGAACGGGAGGAGGCCGGGATGAAAATCAAATGGTTCGGACATAGTTGTTTCCTCATCACTTCCGCCTCGGGCGCCACCCTGCTCACCGACCCTTATGACACCACCGCCTTCCCTGACACTCTTTTTTATACTCCCATCGAAGCGGCTCCGGATGTGGTCACGGTCAGCCACCACCACGCGGACCATGACAATACCGGCGCCCTGGGCGGCGCGCCGGTGATAGTGACCACAGCGGAGCCCCGCCAGGTTCACGGTTTCGGCATCCGCGGCGTTGCCGCCTGGCACGATACAGAGGGCGGCGCCCGGCGGGGGGACAATATGGTCTTCATCCTCTCCGCCGACGGTGTCACCGTGTGCCACCTGGGAGACCTGGGACACGAACTCGACTCTGAGCGGGCGGCGGCCATCGGCCCCGTCGATGTCCTGCTCATTCCCGTAGGCGGCAATTTCACCATAGACGCGGCGACCGCCACCCGGGTGTGGCGGCAGCTGGACCCGGCGATTGCCATCCCCATGCATTTCCGCAACGACAGATGCCTGTTCGCCATAGACGGCGTGGACGCATTTCTCAAGGACAAGAAGGATGTGGACATTACCGGAACCAGCGATATCGATCTGGAAGAAGCGGGCCTGCCGGCGGGCCATAAGATAATCGTACTCGAGCCGGCGAACTAGGGGGTTTCCATGGGTCCGATCCTCATCGTCATCTTCATCTTCGGCGCCATAATCGGCAGCTTCCTCAACGTGGTCATATACCGCCTGCCCCGTGAGGAGGGATGGCGGCGGCAGCTGCGCTCCCTGGTCTCACCCGGCTCGCATTGTACCGGCTGCGAGCGGCCCATCTCCTGGTACGATAACATCCCGCTCCTGAGCTACGCCGTCCTCAGGGGCAAGTGCCGTCACTGCGGTGAGCGCATCCCCCGGCGTTATCCCCTGGTGGAATTCGCCAACGCCGTCCTCTATGTGCTTGCGGGCCTGGCTTTCGGCCTGAAGCCGGAGCTGTTTCCGGCGCTGCTGTTCATCTCCGCCCTGGTGGCCGTGTTCTTCATCGATATGGAGCATTACATCATACCCAACGTCATCGTCCTGCCGGCAGCGGCCGTCGGGCTGGTGACGATGATCGCCATCGATCCGGGGCGCTGGCTGGAGCTGATCCTGGCCGGCGTCATCAGCGCCGCTTTCTTCTTCCTGGTGGCCATCATCAAACCCGGCGGCATGGGCATGGGGGACGTCAAGCTGGCGGGGATGATGGGCTTCTACCTGGGCAAGTCGGTGCTGGTAGCTCTGTTCCTCGGCTTCCTCCTGGGGGCGCTGGCGGGGCTGGCCCTGGTGATAACCGGCAGGAAGGGCCGCAAAAGCCGGGTCCCCTTCGGTCCCTTTCTGGCGGTGGGCGGCATAGTGGCCCTGTTCGCCGGACAGTACCTGCTGGACCTGTATCTCGGTCTCTTCAACCAGGGCCTGTAACGGCGGTATAACGCCGGTCCCTTAACAATACTTAACATCGGGAAGCGAGATAGCCGCCGGTTTCAGGTATAATTATCCTGGTTAACTTCATGGCTTTTCCTTCCGGAGGTGCGCTCTTGAATTTCAAATCTTATTACTGGGGTATCATCGCTGCGGTGGGGGTGCTGATAGCTGTCCTGGTCGTGCTTCCCAACATTATCAAGGGCGGCAGCGACGACGCCTCGCCGCATTCATCGGCGGACCTGGCGGCGATGCAGCAGTCCGAGCCCGTGGATTACACCCCCCAGATCGAGGCGTACCAGGGACTGATCGCCGGCAACCCCGGTGATGCCGTAGCCTATGCCGGACTGGGTGAGATATACCTGAGCACGGGCAGGTATTCGGAAGCTGTGGACCAGTTCGATCAGGCTATAGCCATCGACGGCACCCAGGCCGCATACCACGGGCAACTGGGCGAAGCTTACTACGCCATGGGCATGGTGGATATCGCTGTCCGGGAACTGGAGGCGGGCCTGGCCATCGATACCAACTACCAGCCCATCCTGCTGGACCTGGGCAACGTCTACGCCCAGTCGGGCAAGCAGGATGAGGCCCGGCAGTTATGGCAGAAAGCCTTCGACATAAATCCCACCAACCGCTACGGCCATGTCGCCAAGCAGCTCATGGCCGAACAGGATAATCCGGGAGCCAGCGCCAACGCGCCCGAACTGCCCTGAGGCGGGAACGGCCATCACCGGCCGTCGCCCAGCCTGTCGATAAGCGAACGTGGCAGTCCGGCCGCCCTCATCTTCTCCTGCGTCCGCTCTACGGCGTATGCGGTACGGCGGAAAGCGATGACCTGCCCTTCCGGATCATACAGGCAGTAAGCGGCAGCCGGGTTGCGGTCCCGCGGCTGGCCCACGCTGCCGGCATTGACGATATAGCGGTGTGAGTCCCTGAGTTCCAGCAGCGTGTCAACCCCCGGTTCCATCATGGTAACTTCACCGTTCGCTGCCAGCATGAATACCAGCGGCCGGTGGGAGTGGCCCACCAGGCACAGGTGAAAGTCGTCGCTGCCGAAGCTGCTTCTGGCGGCGTAGCCGTCCAGCAGATATTCCTCCAGCGGGTTCCGGGGGCTGCCGTGGACCATGAGGGTGTCACCGATCCTGCGCTCCAGCGGCAGGGAGGCTATATATGAGGAAATGTCCGGTTCCAGCCTGGCGGCGGTCCAGCGGATCGCCCGGCGGGCCGTGTCGTTGAACCAGGAGATATCGAGCCGGCCGACGGCGGCCAGGTCGTGGTTGCCGGCGACCACTGCATCCGCCGCCTCCCTGACCAGGGATACGCACCGGTTGGGGTCCGGGCCGTAGCCCACCAGGTCACCCAGACAGACAAGGCGGTCCGCCCCCGCCATGTCCGCATCGGCCAGGACCGCTCCCAGGGCCTCCAGGTTAGCGTGGATATCGGAGATCACAGCATACATGTTCACCCACTTCCCTCCACACCATTGTACTACCGCCGGCGCCGGATGTTCGATAGTGCCTCGTCCGGCGGCAGGCGGACAGGGTTCGCGCGGGTCAGTCGGCGGTTGGTGGCGGGAGGCACGGCGTGTGTTTTTCTGCAATGAAGAGCTGCGGATTGCCTCTTTGCAACGAAATCTGCGCATTTTATGGCATTTTTATGGATACTTTCGGTGAAAACACCACTTTTTTTACATGATAATGCTTGTTCTGTGGGGAAAAGTGGTATAAAGTGGGGGACAATTATGGGGAGCCAGCAAAGGTATTATGCCAATGTACAAATTTTGGGGACAGTACAAGCACTCATTAGATTCGAAGAACAGGGTGGCTATCCCTGCAAAGTTCCGCGAGGTGATCGGCAGGGAGAAGGTGGTGGTGATGGAATCCTTCGACGGTTGCCTGCAGGCTTTTCCGGAATCGGAGTGGGACAAACTGGCGGAGAAGAAGCTGTCCGGGCTGGATTATATCGATAGCGCCGAGGACCGGGCTATCGAGCGAAAATTCTTCGGCTCCATGGAGAAGTGCGAGATGGACAAACAGGGTCGCATCGGCCTGAAGCCCAACCATATCAAGGTGGCGGGCATCGGCAAGGAAGTCATCTTCATGGGTGTCAGGAACAGGTTCGAGATCTGGGACCTGAAGAGGTGGAACGCCTACAGGGCGGAAACCAAAAAACGGGAACAGTCGGGGCAGGTCTGATGGCCGCCGCGCTCCCGTGACCAAGGGAGAAGGGAGCATGCAGCTAAACGACAGCGTTTGGGACGTTTCGTCAAACGGAGGACACCAGCCGGTCCTCGCCGGGGAGCTGGTGGAACTGCTCGACCCCCAGCCGGATGACACGGTCATCGACTGCACCTTCGGCGCCGGCGGGCACGCCCGCAAGATAGCGGCGCTGCTGGATGAGCCGGCGGTGTTCATCGGCATAGACCGTGACCCGGAGGCGCAGCGGTACTTCGATATGTTTGAGCAGGAGCAGGCCTGCCGTTGCCGGTTCATCCACAGCAATTTCGCCGACGCCTTGCAGGATATGGGAGATAACGGCTTCCAGGCGGATCTCATCTACCTGGACCTGGGCGTTTCATCCATGCAGCTGGACCGTCCGGAGCGTGGCTTCTCTTACAGCTATAACGCCCCCCTGGATATGCGCATGGACCCGGAGACCTCTCTCACGGCCAGGCAGGTGGTGAACGGGTACTCCTACGAGGAGCTGGTCCGTATATTCAAGGATTACGGCGAGGAGCGCTATTCACGCCAGATCGCCAGGTATATCTGCCGCGAGCGGGAAAAGCGGCCTTACGAGACCACGCTGCAACTGGTGGACACGGTCAAGGCGGCCATACCGACACCGGCGCGTTTCGGCGCCGGCCACCCCGCGCGCCGGGTCTTCCAGGCACTGAGGATCGCGGTCAATGACGAGCTGGCCTCGCTGGAGCGGGGGCTGGACATGGCTCTGAACCTGCTGGCGCCGGGCGGCTGCCTGGCGGTGATAAGTTTTCATTCCCTGGAGGACCGGATCGTCAAGCGTTTCTTCAACGCCCGCGTGGGCAGGTGCGAGTGCCCGCCGGACCTGCCCCAGTGTGTTTGCGGCGCCGAAGCCTCCATCAAGGTACTCACCCGCCGGCCGGTGACGCCGTCGGCGGACGAGATAGGCGAGAACCCGCGTTCGCAATCGGCCAAGCTGAGGGCAGCGGAGAAACTGGGCTAGGGGAGAGATGGCTGGAGCCACTCAAAAAGACTGGGGCTTTTCCGAGATAACCGCCAAGTTCGAGCAGCAGCCGCAGCGGCAGCGCCGTCAGCAGTCCGCCCCCGAACCGGCCGGCCGTGTGCAGTTACGCGCGCGGCGAATGGTGCATACAGGTTTCTGGCTGAGCGCCGTGGCCATCTGCCTCATCGGCCTGGTGGCATTGCACGTGGGCATCCTCAAGAAGAACATAGAGTACAACCAGCTGGTAGATGAAAAGAACACCCTGTCTGCGGATAACTCCCGTCTGTCGAGCGAGGTTGCCGCTCTCAGGTCGCCGCAACGCATCGAGGAGATAGCCACCGGACCCCTGGGCATGGTTGCTCCCGAAACCCTGGCATATGTCTATATCGGCCCTTCCGGCCCGGGACAGGACTACGCGCAACTGGACAACCCTGAAGGGGCTGGCTACGGTCTGGCGGCGTCCCCCTAAGATGACGGTGATAGGCAATCCGGACAGACGGATTCGCTGGATTCTGCTGAGCTTCTCGATCTTCTTCTGCGCCATCGTCGTCAGGGCTGTGTTCCTCCAGGCGGTGAACGCCGATGAGCTTTCCGCCCTGGCCGACGCACAGCATGTCCAGCAGATAGAACTACCGGCTCGCCGCGGCACCATCTACGACCGTTTCGGCAACGAGCTGGCCGTGGGCCAGGAGACCAAGACCATCTACGCCACCCCCTACCTCATCGATGACCCGCTGGCGGTCTCCCAGACCCTGGCGCCCATACTGCAGATGGACTCCAATGACCTGCTGGCAACCCTGTCGGATAAGGACGCCGGCTTCGTCTACGTGGCGCGCAAGGTGGAACCCGAGGTGGCGGCGGCGGTGGAGAACGAGAATATACCCGGTCTGGGCATCATGACCGAGGAGAAGCGGGTTTATCCCCAGGGTTCGCTGGCGGCCCAGGTGCTGGGCTATGCCGGCACCGATAACCAGGGCCTGGCGGGCATGGAGCTGGAGATGAACGACGATCTTTCGGGTACCGGTGGCCGGGAACGGGTCATCACTGATGCCGGCGGCAAACATATCGAGATGCTGAGCCTGGAAGAGGGCACCCGCGGCGCCGACGTCTGGCTGACCATCGACCAGTCACTCCAGTTCGAGACGGAGAAGATACTCACCAAGACGGTGAAGGAATGGAACGCCAAAAGCGCCATGGCCATCATCATGGACCCGAATACCGGCGAGATATACGCCATGGTCAATGTGCCTACCGCCGACGCCAACGAGTTCAACCACCTGTCGGACGAAGCCCGGCGCAACCGGGCGGTGACCGACACCTACGAACCGGGCTCGGTGTTCAAGGCGTTCACCGCCACCGCCGGGCTGGAGGACGGAGCCATACAGCCGGGACAGATCCTGCATCTGCCGGTCACCCTGGAGCTGGGCGAGCGAACCATACATGATTCCTATGACCGTGGGCCGGTGGACTGGGACCTGGAGACCATCCTCGAGAATTCCAGCAACATCGGGGCGGTCACCGTGGCTATGCGAGACGGCGCCGAGAATCTGGAAGCCTGGATACACAAGCTGGGCTTCGGCTCAACTACCGGTATCGACTTCCCCGGGGAGGCGGAGGGCATCGTCCTGCCGCTGGACCAGTGGTCCGGCTCCACTATCGGCAACGTCCCTATCGGGCAAGGAATATCGGTCACCGCCATTCAGATGGTCGCCGGTTACGCGACCATCGCCAACGGAGGCATCGCCGTGACGCCGCGGCTTGTTTGCCGGGTCGGCGACCAGACGCTCCAGTCCCAGCCGGGGGAACGGCTTATCAGTGAACGCACCACCAGCCTGCTACGGAAGTACCTCACCACCGTGGTCGAGGGCAAAGGGGCGCCGCTGGCGCAGGTTGAGGGTTACACGGTAGCCGGCAAGACCGGGACCGCCCAGAAACCCCTGCCCGACGGCAGCGGTTACTCCAACGAGAATTATATAGGCTCCTTTATCGGCTTCGCGCCCGTATCCGACCCCAAGGTAGTCATACTGGTGATGGTGGACGAGCCCCACCCCCGCGGCACCGGCGCCGCCGTGGCGGCGCCCGCCTTCCAGAAGATAGCCCAATTCACCCTGCAGAAGATGAGTATCGCACCATGAGGGCCAGGCAGTACACCCGGTCCGGCCAGGGGATGATATGTGGTATGCAATCGTGTAAGATAACACGCTGATGAGGACGGAATCTTATCTCACCCGTCTCGACGGCCTGCTGGCTACTGCGGTCTACCATCCCCGAAAAACGCACAAGTGTTTTGGGATGCTCGAAAACTGGCATGTATCGCTGGGCAGGGTTACCGGCTCCCCGCCCGGCCTGGCCAGCACCACGGTAACGACTATTCCCGGGAGCACCGTTGGTCATGCTACCGTCGACAGACTGGGAGTGAACACGTCCGCCACGCCGGTGTGCGGCTACCGCCTGTCCCTGCACAGGTAGGGAGCGGATGCCGGGAACCACCATACAACCATACAGAGAATTGATAACCCTTACGGTACAAGAGATTTGCCAGGCCTGTAACGGCGAGCTGCTGGCCGGTTCGCCCCGGATGGTCATGGATAAGGTTTCCACCGATACCCGTGCTGACCCGGCGGGGTCGCTGTTTATCGGCCTTAAAGGTGAACGGTTCGATGGCGGCGATTTCGCCGCGGAAGCCCTGGGGCGGGGGGCGGCCGGTGTTCTGGCGGAAGGAGCGGCGGCCCGGCGACTGGCGGCAGCGCCGCCGCCGGGGACGGTCGGCGGCGCTGCCATCATAGCCGTAGCTGACAGCGGCGCCGCCCTGCGGGAGATCGCCGCGCTGTCGGCGCGCCGCAGCGGCGCCAGGATAGTGGCTATCACCGGCAGCAGCGGCAAGACCTCCACCAAGGACATCCTGTTCGGCCTGCTGCGGACGCAGATGCAGGTTGTCGCCAGCCAGGCCAGCTTCAACAACGAGGTAGGCGTGCCCCTGACCCTGCTGGAGGCTGACGGCGCCACCGAAGCCATCATTGTGGAGATGGGGATGCAGGTCCCCGGGGAGATAGGCGAACTGTGCCGCGCGGCGGCTCCGGATATCGCCGTCATCACCAATATCGGTCCGGCCCACCTGGAGTACGCGGGCAGCATGGAGAATATAGCCGCGGGCAAGGCGGAGATCGCCGCCTGTCTGCCGCCGGGGGGCGGGCTGGTGGTGCCATTCGACGAAAAGTTGCTGGAGCCGCATCTGACGGGACTGGATGTAGAGAAGATCACCTTCGGTTTCGATGCCCAGGCCCATATCCATCCGGTGAGCGAGACTGTGTCCGGGGACAGGCTGCACGCCATAATCGATTGTGTGGGCCGGGAGGTGGAGATGGAATTCAATTTTGCGGCGCGACACCACCTGCTCAACGCCATGGCGGCGTTGGGAGCCTACATGCTTATGGATCAGCCGCTGGAAGCGGCGCCGGGAGCGGCGGCGGCGATAAGGCTTTCCCGCCGCCGGGGCGAACATATCCAGACGCCGGACGGTATCCTGCTCATCGACGACTGTTACAACGCCAACCCCCTTTCCATGGAGTCATCTCTGGAATATCTTCTGGCCACGGCTCCGGAGAGGAGGACGGTCGCCATCCTGGGAGACATGGGGGAGCTGGGTCCGCGGGCGGAAGAATACCATCGCCGCCTGGGTGCCCGGTTGGCGGCCCTGGGCGTGGACCTGCTGGTGGGGATCGGTCCGCTGGCCGCGGCATATGTGGAAGGCGCCCGGGCGGAGGACAGCGGGCGCCGGGACCGGCACCTGCCCGACTGCGACAGCGCCATCGCTGCGGTTAGAGGTATGCTTGAGCCGGGAGACGTGGTACTGGTGAAGGCTTCGCGTTTCATGATGCTGGAACGTCTCGTTTCTGCCCTCGCCGGAGCCGCCGGCGGCGAGCCGGACAAGGAGGGCTAGCATGTTCCAGCTGCTGGCAGCCGGACTGGCCGCCATGCTTATCACGCTGTTCCTGGGGCCGAAGTTCATCGAGTTCCTCAAGCATAATGAATTCAGGCAGGAGGTTCGCGAGGAAGGACCCCAGGCTCACCGGGAGAGCAAACAGGGGATTCCCACCCTGGGCGGGCTGCTGATCCTGGCGGGGTCCATAGTGCCCTTCCTCATCCTGGGAAGGTGGACCGTCGGCGGTTTCGTGGTAATACTCACCATCGTCGGCTGTGCCGCCATCGGCTTTGCCGACGACATGGCCAAGATCAGGAAGAAACGCTCCCTGGGCCTCAGGGCACGGGGCAAGCTGGGCCTGCAACTGGGCCTTTCCGTCACCGTGGGCCTCATCGCCGTACGTTACGGTGGCGTCGGCGAGACCATCAACATCCCCATGAGCGACTACGCCTTCAACGTGGGCATCGCCTATTATTTCATCATCTTCCTGGTGGTAGCCGGAACCTCCAACGCGGTTAACTTCACTGACGGCCTGGACGGCCTGGCGGCGGGAGCGGTGGCGGTGACCATGCTCACCTACACCGGCATCGCCTTTCTCACCGGCCAGACCGAGCTGGGAATCATCTCCGCCTGCGTGGTCGGCGCCTGCGTCGGCTTTCTCTGGTTCAACTCTTTTCCGGCGGAGGTATTCATGGGCGATACCGGCTCCATGGCGCTGGGGGGCGCCATCGCCGCCATGGCGGTGATGACCAAGACCGAGATCCTGCTGCTGGTGATCGGCGGCATCTTCGTCGCCGAGACGGTATCGGTCATCATCCAGGTGCTGAGCTATCGCGTCTTCGGCAAACGCGTTTTTCTGATGACCCCCATCCATCACCATTTCGAGTTGATGGACTGGTCGGAGACCAAGATCATCATGCGTTTCTGGATCGTCGGCAGCATTTTCGCCGCCACCGGATTCACCCTTTTTTACCTTTCCACAGGGAGGTGACCGGGATGAGAGACGAGCGGCCGCCGGCCGCCTACCGGGGGGAGCCGGGGCCATGAAAGTCCCCGAACTCGCCGAGGTACAGCGCTTGCTGATCGTGGGCATGGCCCGCTCCGGCATCGCCGCCGCCCAGGCGGCGCGGCGGGTACTGCCCCATATCGAGGTGGTCATCGCCGACCGGCAGGCGCAGCCCGAGGCCGCCGGTGACACCTCCTCCCTGGAGGCGGCGGGCATCCACCTGGCGATGGGCCGTGAGGACCATACCCTGCTGGACGGCTGCGGCCTGGTGATAAAGAGCCCCGGTGTCCCCGGGGACATATCCCTGATCGAGGAGGCTCATCATCGGGGGATCCCCGTCTGGGGTGAAGTGGAGTTCGCCTGGCGTTTCCTGGAGAACCCGCTCATCGGCGTCACCGGCACCAACGGCAAGACTACCACCACCGAGCTCATCGGTCATATACTCAGCAGCTCCGGCTGTGCCTGCCGCGTGGTGGGCAACGTGGGCACTCCCATCTCTTCGCTGGTGGGCAGGGTGGGCGAGGATGATATCCTGGTGGCGGAGCTGTCCAGCTTCCAGATAGAGGACAGCATCCTCCTGCGGCCGGATGTGGCGGTACTGCTCAACCTGGCCGAGGACCACCTGGACCGCTATCCCGACATCGACAGCTATTTCGCCGCCAAGATGCTCATGTTCGCCAATCAGCAACAGGAGGACCTGGCGGTGCTCAACCGGGACGATCCGGCCATCGGCGAGATGGCCATACCGGGTGCGGCGGGTCGCGTATGGTACGGCCGTGTCGCGCGCGGGGACCGCTTCGGCCCGGGGGCCGGACGCCCCCTGGTGTACCTCAGCGGCGGCGATATCCGTTACGACCAGGAGCGATTGCGGGCCATAAGCGCCGGAGTGCGCAGCAAGCTGCGCAGCTGCCTGGCGCCGGAGCTGCCGGGCCGGTGCAGGAATGGCACAGCCGGCGGCGAAGACTCAAAAAAAGTGATCGCCTGGTCTGAGACGGCGCTGAAGGGCGAGCACAATCTGGAGAACTCGCTGGCGGCGGCGGCGGTTTGCCTGGGGATCGGCCTGGGCGCCGCTAAGGTCGCCGCCGGGCTCAGGAGCTTTCCCGGTGTGCCTCATCGCCTGCAGCCGGCGGGGACGGTGGCTGGAGTCGCCTACGTCAATGACTCCAAGGCCACTAACGTGGACGCCGCCATCAGGGCGCTCACCGCTTTCGACAGCGGGATACACCTGATCCTGGGAGGCAGCCTCAAGGGCTGCTCTTTTGAGCGCCTGGCCCGTGCGGCTACCGCGGACAGGGACAAGGTGAAGGGGGTCTATCTCATCGGCCAGGCAGCGGCGGCGATAGGCGAGAGTTTCCGGCGCACCGGCGGCGAAGTGGTCATGTGCGGTGATCTGGAAACGGCATTCAGGCAGGCCAGCGCCGCCGCCGTCCCCGGGGACGTAGTCCTGCTGGCGCCGGCATGCGCCAGCTTCGACCAGTTTCGCGATTACGAGGAGAGGGGCGAGCTGTTCCTCTCCCTGGTCGACGAATCGAGCAAAGGCAGCGATTGATCAGAAAGAAAAAAGCAGGCAACAGAGGGGAGCGCGGTAAAAAGAAACCGCCGGCCGGCAGGCGCGAGGCGGTGGGCTCCTTTGAATACACCTTCCTGGTCACGGTGACGCTGATGCTGCTGGCTGTAGGCGTGGTCATGGTCTTCAGCGCCAGCTGGGCCAACGCCTACTTCGGCAACCAGGACAGCTACTTCTACCTCAAGCGTGAACTCATATACGCGTTGATCGGACTGGTGTTGATGTTCGCCCTGGCCCGCTTCGATTTCATGCGCCTGCGCAAGCTGTCGCCGCTGCTGATGCTGGTCTCCGTCGGTCTGCTGGTGCTGGTGTTCATACCCGGCTTCGGCTCCTGCGCCAAGGGGGCCTGCCGCTGGCTGGGCTTCGGTCCCTTCACCTTCCAGCCGTCCGAACTGGCTAAACTATCCACCGTGCTGTTCGTGGCCGCGGTGCTGCAATCACGGCCGCGGCTGCTTGCCAGCGTCAAGGACATGCTGCTGCCGCTGCTGGCCTTGCCGGCGGTCGCCTGCGTGCTGATCCTGGTGGAGCCGGACATGGGGACCGCTATCGCCATCATGGTAACGGTGGCGGCCATGCTGTTCATCGCCGGTACCCGTCTGCGCGACCTGGCCCTGATGGGCGCGGTCACCAGCCTGGCGGCGCTGCCGTTCATTATCCTGTTTCCCTACCGCATGGCCAGGATCACCGCCTTCATCAATCCCTGGCAGGACGCCCGTGATTCGGGGTTCCAGGTCATCCAGTCACTGGTGGCTCTGGGGTCCGGGGGGCTGTTCGGCGTCGGCATCGGCAAGAGCATCCAGAAGTTCAGCTACCTGCCGGAGGCCCACACCGACATGATCCTCTCCATCATCGGCGAGGAGATGGGCCTCATCGGTGTGCTGGTGATCATCGCCGCTTACGCGGCGCTGGCCTATGTGGGCTTTCGCATCGCCCTCCAGAGCAAGAACCTGTACGGCAAGTACGTGGCGGGGGGGATAACCTCTTTACTTATCAGCCAGGCGGTGATCAATGCCTGCGCCGTCATGGGACTGCTGCCGCTCACCGGCATACCGCTGCCCATCATCAGCTACGGCGGCAGCAGCCTGGTAGTGATATTATCCAGCATCGGCATCCTGCTCAACATCGCTGTCAATCCACGGGGGAAGATTGCCGCAAGACCCAGCAGAAAATTCAGAGCGATTGAGGGTGGTAATCGCAGCCGGGGGCACGGCCGGGCACCTGGTTCCCGCTCTGGCGCTGGCAGACGCGCTCAGGGATAGGGGCGCGGAAGTCTCTTTTATCGGTACGGGCAGGGGGCTGGAGGCGGAGCTGATACCCCGGGCCGGTTACCCCCTGGACCGGGCCGACCTCCGGGGCCTGGAGCGTCGCCTGTCGCTGCGTTTCTTCCTGTTCCTCTGGTCCCTCTTGAAAGGCAGCATCGACTGCCTGGCCATACTGCGTCGCCGACGGCCCCATGTGGTAGTCGGCGGCGGCGGTTACGTCAGCGCCGTCCCGGTCTTCTGGGCGGCCATGTTCCGCAGGCCGACCCTCATCATGGAGCTTGATTCCCACATGGGACTGGCCAACCGTGTCCTCTCCCGTGTGGCTGACCGAGTTGCTTTGAGCTTCCCCATCTCCGGGAGGTCCGGCGGCAGGTACGTTCTGACGGGCCGGCCCATGGGCCCCGCCCTGCTGGACGCCGCCGCGGCCGATGGATGCCGCCGCTTCGGTCTCAGCCAGGACCGGCCGGTGGTGCTGGTAACCGGCGGCAGCCAGGGGGCCAGGTCGATAAACCTGGCCACGGCCGACGCTTTCGGCCGGGGGCCGCTGTCCTTCCAGCTGGTGCATGTCAGCGGCCGCCGGGACTGTGAGCTGGTAAGAAAACTCCTGGAGGAGCAGGGATACGACTCCGGGAACTATCATTTGCTAGACTATACGAACGATCTGCCGCAGGCAGTGGCAGCGGCGGATCTGGTCGTGAGCCGTTCCGGGGCATCGGTCCTTGAGATCGCGGCGTTGGGGAAGCCGGCCCTGCTGGTTCCCTATCCCCATGCCACCGCGGACCACCAACGAAAAAACGCTGAGTGGATGGCGGCTGCCGGAGCGGCGCGGATAATAGATGACAGGATGCTGGACGCGGAGCTGCTGAACAAGGAGGTCGGTGCTCTTCTCGGGGACCGGGAGAGGCTGGCGGCCATGGCCGCGGCCAGCGCGGCGCTGGGCGACAGGAACGGCGCCGGCAGGATCGCGGCGGAGGTATTGAGGATTGCCAGGAAAAATGGAAAGTAACCAAAGGCTTCACTTCATCGGTATCGGCGGCGCCGGCATGAGCGGCATCGCCCAGGTATTCCACAGTCTGGGGTACACCGTCTCCGGTTCGGACCTCAAGCGGTCGCGCTACACGCGGATGCTGGAGCAGCAGGGGGTCTCCGTGGCCTTCGGCCACCATCCGGCCAACCTGGACATGCCCGACACCGTGGTGGTATCCACCGCCATATCTTCCCAGAACGTGGAGTTGCGGGCGGCCATGGACCGGGGCATACCGGTGTATCTGAGGGCACAGATGCTGGGCGAGCTCATGTCCATGAAGCGAGGCATCGCCGTCGCCGGCACCCACGGCAAGACCACCACCACCTCCATCATCGCCCATGCCATGGAACAGCTGGGGCTGGAACCTTCATATATCGTCGGCGGCGAACTCAACGATGTGGGCAGCAACGCCCGCGACGGCAGTGGGCAGTGGCTGGTGGCTGAAGCGGATGAGAGTGACGGCTCGCTGCTGCATCTGCACCCGAAGATAGCTGTCATCACCAACGTGGAGCTGGACCATCACTCCCATTATTCTTCGCTGGAACAGGTGGTCGAAGTATTCGAGAAATTCGTCTCCCGCCTTCCCGGGGACGGGGCCCTGATTATCTGGGACCGGCCGCTGCTGCGGGAGATAGCCCGGGCCACCCGGGCCCGCGTGATAACTTTCGGTCTGGACGAGACCGCCGATTACCGGGCCGAGGGGATCGAGGTCGACCGCGACGGCAGCAGCTTCCGGCTGGTATATCCCGGAGCGGCCGATGGACGCGATATCGATTTCCGCCTGGCGGTGCGGGGCGAGCATAACGTGCTCAATGCCCTGGCGGCCCTGGCGGTGCTGGACCTGGTGGGTGTCCCGCCGGTGGAGGTGGCGCCGGCCCTGAAGGAGTTCAGCGGCGCGGCGCGCCGCTTTCAGGTGAAGGGCAAGGTGGACGGCATCACCGTCGTTGACGACTACGCCCACCACCCCACGGAGATCATCGCCACGCTGGAGGCGGCCCGCTCCGGTGGCTGGAACCGCATCATCGGCGCCTTCCAGCCCCACCTTTACTCCCGTACCCGTTACCTCCATGACGAGCTCGGCGAGGCGCTCAACCTATGCGACCTGGCCATCGTCACCGATATCTTCGGGGCGCGGGAGGAACCGGAGCCCGGCATCAGCGGCAAACTGGTGGTGGATTCGGTGCTCAAGTGGTATCCCCAGGCCCAGGTGGCCTATATACCCCGCACCCGTGACCTGGTGCCGCTGCTGCTTAAGGAACTCCGGCCCGGCGACCTGTTCATCACTCTGGGAGCCGGCGACATCTTCCGGGTGGGTGAGGATCTCCTGGAGGCTCTACAAAGGCAGGCCAGCCTTGTCTGACGCGGTCTTACGCCGCGATCTGGAGCAGGCGGCCGGCGGACCGGCAGAGACCGACATCCCCTTCTCCCGCATGACTACCATCGGCTGTGGCGGCCCGGCCGCGTACGTGGTGGCGGCGGACGGTTCCCAAACCCTGGCTGCGATACTGGACGTCGCCAGTGGATATCATCTGCCCTGGTTCGTTCTGGGACTGGGCTCCAACCTGCTGGTGGCCGATAACGGCTGGCGCGGGGTGGTGATCAGGCTGACCGGTAACCTCCGGGAATGCCGACGCCGCGGCGACGGCCTGGAGTGCGGCGCCGGCGCCTCGCTGCCGCGGGCGGCGCGGCTGGCCTGGGAGGAGGGCCTGACAGGGCTGGAACCGCTGGAGGGCGTGCCGGGGACGCTGGGTGGCGCCGTGGCGATGAACGCCGGCGCCTTCGGCATGTCCATCGGCGACAAGGTGGAATGGGTAGAGGTCGCCCTGCCCGGCAAGGTGAGCAGGCTGGACGCCGATCAGCTGGGATTCGCTTACCGGTCGTGCCGGCTGCCGGCCGGCGCCGTGGTCAGCCGCGCGGCCTTGCGGCTGTCACCGGGGGACAGGGACGCCATCCGGCGCTCCATGAAAGTTTACTTGAGCAGACGCGAGACTTCACAGCCCAGGGGCGCGAGGACCTTCGGCAGTATCTTCCGCAACCCCGGCGGCGAAGCCGGCGCCGGCGAGCTGCTGGACCGTGCCGGCTGCAAGCAGCTGTCCTGCGGCGCCGCCGCCGTCTCCGGCACCCACGCCAACTTTATCGTTAACAGCGGCGGTGCCACCGCCGCTGATATCATCACCCTCATGGATGCCTGCCGCCACCGCGTCCATCAGCGGTTCGGCATCGTGCTCGAACCCGAGGTAAGGTTTCTGGGTGACATCGGCCTGAAGGAACCGGAATGAACCTGAAGAAAAACGCCTGGTGGGTGGCCCTGCTCTCCATCGTCACCCTCATCATCGCCGGCGGTATCTTCTGGCTGAGCCAGTCCAGCCTCCTGGCCATCGAGGATATAGAGGTAGTGGGCAACATCGACGTCCCTACCGAGACCATCGTGGACACCGCCGCGCCGCTGCTGCGCGGTCAGAGCCTGCTCAATCCGCCGTTGGACCGTGCCGCGGACGCGCTGGTCCAGCAACCCCTGATCGAAAGCGTGGAGTTTGAACGCAGCTTCCCCCATACCCTGCGGCTGCGCATACGCGAGTACCGTCCCGCTCTCAATCTCAGGACGGCCGGGGATGTGGTCTACCTGGTAGCCACCGACGGGACCGTGCTCATGCAGGTGGAGGGCGACGACCCGTCGCTGCCGACGCTTAAGACCGCCGAGCCCTGCGGTGAGCTGGAGGCCGGTGCGGCTCCGGGATGCGAGGACGCGCAGGACGGCATCAGTTTTCTGGTCAACATCCCGGTAAGCTTCAACTACCAGTTCGCGGTGGTGACGGTGGACAACGGCATGATCCGTGCCTCAACGCATAACGGCGTGCAGGTCATGTTCGGCACCCTGGACCAGTATGATTTCAAATTCGAAGTACTGAGACAGATGCTGGCACGGGCCTATGCCGCTGACGCCAGGATCACCATAGACGTATCCGTTCCGGAACGGCCGGTGACCAGGCAGGGAGACGGCAACGCGACGCCGAATCCTGATGGAGAAGCGGAAGTATCGGCGTCACAGGCCGCGTCCGGCTCGGCGCCGGTTGCGAGTACGGGAGAGGTGGCCGTGCTTGACTAAGGGCAGCGGCAAACACAAGCGGGACGGCGGCGGCCGGGCCGGAGACGGTCAGGACGCGTCGTTCCCACCGGTGGTAGCCGTGGACGTGGGTACCACCAAGATAGCCTGCCTGGTGGGAGAGCTGGGCCCTGAGGGAAATCTGGCCAGGGTGCGCAGCTGCGCCACGGTACCGGCGCGGGGGATGCACAAGGGTGTGGTGGTGGACCAGGAGGACGCCGCCGGCTCCATCCGGGCCGCGGTGGAAAAAGCGGCCGAGGGCGCCAGGGCCAGGCTTGAGGAGGCGACCGTGGGTGTGGCCGGCTCCCACATCCTGTCCATGAACCGCCGGGTCGCCATCGACAATCCCAACGAGGACCGCAGGATCACCACCGCTGAACGCCGGGCGCTGCTGGAGAAGCTCAAGGACGTGCAGGTCTCCCCGGATTTCCAGTTGATACACGCCATCCCCCGTGACTATGTGCTGGACGGGCAGGATGGGGTGAAGCGGCCGGTGGGCATGTGGGCCAACCGGGTGGAGATGACCGGACATCTGGTCTTCGGCGCCGTCAACTCCATCCAGAACCTGGTAGCCTCGGTGGAGGCGGCGGGGTTGGTGCTGGACGATATCGTCCTGGAGCCGCTGGCTTCCAGCCGCGCCTGCCTGGATGAGCAGGAAATGAAGTCAGGCACCCTGTTGGTGGATATCGGCGGCGGCACCACGGACGTGGCCATGTTCGCCGACAGCCGCCTGGTCCATTCCGCCGTCCTGCCGGTGGGTGGCAACCATATAACCCGGGACATCTCCGTAGGCCTGAAGGTGCCGCTGGCGGTGGCGGAGAAGATCAAGATCGACTACGGTCACGCCCAGAGCCACCTGGTGGAGGATATCGAGATGATCCATACCGAGGCCGTTCCGGCGAACGCCGGCGGCGACCGGCAACTGAGCTTCTCGCGCAAGTTCCTGGCGCGCATCATCGAGGCGCGCGTAACCGAGATATTCAGACTGGTTACCAGGCAGGCCATGGATAGCGGCTATCTCTCAAGTATTGCTACAGGGATTGTGGTGACAGGGGGTACAAGTCAACTTGAAGGTATGGCCGGACTCGCCCGGCTGGTGACGAAAATGCCTGCCCGTCAGGGAGTCCCACGGGGCCCGTCCAGTGCTGTTGACATACCCAGTAATCCCGTTTATGCTACCGCCGTAGGCTTACTCCTGTATGGAAGTGAGCGAATGTTTGCGAGAGGGCCGATACGGACGGATGAACCCTCAACTAGTACTGAAGGGTTTTTAAACGAGGTTCTGGCCAAGGTCAAGGGTTGGTTCAAACCCTCAAAACCCTCAGGGAGGTTATGAAGATCATGTTAGACCCCGGGAACAGCTACTTGGCAGTTATCAGAGTTGTGGGCGTAGGCGGCGGCGGCACCAACGCCGTCAATCGTATGGTTGACGCAGGACTGAAAGGTGTTGAATTCGTCGCGGTAAACACTGACGCCCAGGCGTTGCTCATGTGCGATGCCGACGTGAAGCTGCACATCGGTGGCAAGATCACCCAGGGACTGGGAGCCGGGGCCAACCCGGAAGTGGGCCGGGAGGCGGCCGAAGAGAGCCGCGACGAGATCCGCGAGGCCATCAAGGGATCGGACATGGTATTCGTCACCGCCGGCAAGGGCGGCGGCACCGGTACCGGTGCGGCGCCGGTCATCGCCGAGATCTCCCGGGAGCTGGGCGCCCTGACCGTGGGCGTGGTCACCCGTCCGTTCTCCTTCGAGGGCAAACGGCGCAGCGACCAGGCCGAGGAAGGGATACAGGTGTTGCGCGAGGCGGTGGACACGGTGATCATCATCCCCAACGACCGGCTGCTTCAGGTCGTGGAGAAACGCACCTCCATCATCGACGCCTTCCGGGTAGCCGACGATATACTGCGCCAGGGAGTACAGGGCATAACCGACCTCATCACGGTTCCGGGGCTTATCAACCTGGATTTCGCCGACGTCAAGGCCATCATGAAGGATGCGGGTTCGGCTCTGATGGGTATCGGCGTGGCCAACGGCGAGAACCGCGCCACCGAGGCGGCCAAGGCGGCCATATCGTCGCCGTTGCTGGAGTCGTCGGTGGAGGGCGCCACCGGTATCCTGCTGAACATCACCGGCGGCACCGATCTGGGGCTGTTCGAGGTTAATGAGGCCGCCGAAGTGATCTCCGGCGCCGCCGACGCCAACAGCAACATAATATTCGGCGCCGTCATCGATGACAGCGTCAAGGACGAAGTCAAAGTCACGGTGATAGCCACCGGTTTCGACAAGCAGATAAAACCGGCCCGCGTCAACCGGGCGGCGCGTGATATGGAGGCGGGTACGCCCTCCCCGGTAATCACCCCGGGAGAGGAGCCGGAGGAGAAACCGGACTTCGAGATCAACGAGGATGTTCTGGATATCCCCACCTTTCTCAGGGACGAAGAGTAAACCGGCCGGCAGAGACCGGGACGGGAGAGATTTGGTTTATTAGGGCAGGCCTCGAGGCCTGCCCTTTCCTATCGGCGAAAGACAAGGACGGATCACATGACTGATGAGCAGGATGGACGGTCGGGCGCGGATGCTGCTTTCACCCGGGTGGAGCTAATAAATATAGAGCTGTGGCGATTTGAAAAGGCCGGGCCGGGCGTGGAAGTATATTTCTCCGGGCGGCACGGCGGCGTCAGCAGGCCTCCCTGCGACTCGCTCAACCTGGGGTTCAACGTCGGCGATGAGGCCGGTCAGGTACACAAGAACCGCCAGCTCCTGGGGCGGGCCCTGGGCCACAAGGCTTCAACCATCACCTCCCCGCGCCAGCAGCATACCGGGGTGGTCTGCCTGCTGGACAACGAACTGGACATCGGCGCCGGCGCCAAGTGGCGGGCGGATAGCCCCTTCGACCCCTGCGACGCGCTGATTACCGGTATCCGTCAGGCACCGCTGCAGTTGCAGTACGCTGACTGCCTGCCGCTGGTGCTCATCGGCCGCGGTGACGGTGCCCCGGTCATCGCCGTCGTGCATGCCGGCCGGCGCGGGCTGGCGGCCGGCGTTATCGGCAACACGGTGGACACCATGGTGGCCAGGGGGGCGGACCCGGCGGCCATGACCGCCGCCATCGGGCCCTGTATCCACTCCTGCTGCTACCAGGTGGACGGTGAGACAGCCGCCGGCTTCGCCGGCCGCTTCGGTGACGCCGTTCTCCCGGGGGACCGCCTCGACCTGCCGGCCGCCGCCGGGGACGAACTGGTCGCCGCCGGCCTGACCGCCGAACGCGTCCACGTCCTGGATATCTGCACCTGCTGCGACGGGAGGTTCTTCTCCCATCGCCGCGACGGCGATGGAACGGGCAGGCAGGGGGCGATAGCGTGGATCGTGTGAGGCAGCAGCTGACCGACCTGGACGCCGCCGCTGTCAGGGAGAACAGGGAGCGTATAGAGGCGGAGATGATGCGGGCCTGTCGCCGCGCCGGCCGTGACCCCGGTGGGGTGGAGCTGCTGGCTGCGATCAAGTATGTGGCGGTGGAGGGCCTGGAGGCCCTGGCCGGCGCCGGGGTCTCTCTCGTCGGCGAGAATCGCGCCCAGGACCTGGTGGCCAAGCACGACCGTTACGGCGAGCGCTTCACCTGGGATTTCATCGGCCACCTGCAGAGCAACAAGGTGAGACAGGTGCTGCCCCGGGTGCGGCTGATCCATTCCCTGGATTCCCTGTCCGTGGTCCGGGAGATCCAGCAGCGGGCGGAAATACCATCAAATGTGCTACTGCAGGTCAACATTGGCGAAGAGGCGAGCAAATATGGTATCATTCCAGGCGAGGTTAACCGCTTCCTTGAGGAGGCTGACCGTTTTTCCATGGTTAATTTCACCGGCCTCATGACTATGCCGCCGCTGGTGGCAGACCCCGAAAAATCCCGCCCCGCCTTCGCGGCCCTACGCGAAATGGCTGAAAAGCTCACCCGTGAATGGCAGGGAAGATACCGTTTCACACAACTTTCCATGGGAACCAGCAACGATTACACTGTGGCGGTGGAGGAGGGTGCGACCATTATTCGTGTGGGCAGCATCCTGTATAACTGATAATCGACAGGGCAGGATAAAGGGATAGCAAACCGCAGGTAGAAAAGTGATTCAACTCTTCACGTTTGGAGGTGGTCGCCATAAGTAATATGTGGCAAAAGACACTTGTATATTTCGGACTAGCGGAAGACAGGTTGGACGAGGAGGAATATGACGTCGAAGATGAACATATGGCGGCGCATCGTTCCCTGGAAGCCTCATACAGCGAGAGGCCCAATGTCCGCAAGATAAGCCGGTCGTCCCGCAAGCAGCGGGTGGATTACGACGACATCTATCCCGAGGACAAGAAGGTCTCGCGCATCAAGCCGCTGAGATCGGCGTCGCCGGCCAATATCAGGGTGCATCTGGTGCTGCCCCGGAGCTTCAACGACGCCCAGCAGGTGGCGGACAAGTTCAAGGCGGATGTGCCGGTTATCCTCAATCTGCAGAACGCCGACACCGATCTGGCCAAGCGTTTCATCGATTTCTCCAGCGGCCTGACCTATGCCCTTGACGGTGGCATGCAGCGGGTCGCGGACAAGGTCTTCCTGCTAACGCCGCGCAACGTCGAAGTCTCCGCTGAGGAGCGGGCGCGGCTGATGGAGAAAGGCTTCTTCAACCAGTCATGACGATCGATAAAATCGGCCTGATCGGCTGCGGCAACATGGGCTCGGCCTTCGTGAAGGGCTGGCTGAAACATGATTCTGCCATGGCCTCCCGCATCATCGTTGCCGACGTTTACCCCGAGGCGGCTGAGAAGCTCAGCAAGGAAACGGGCGTCAGGGTCGCCGGTGGCAACGCCGAACTGGCGGAGGGATCCGACCTGGTGCTGCTGGCGGTCAAACCCAACGATGTCGAGGCGGCCATAGCCGGCATCGCGTCCTTTTTCGGCAGGGGGAAGATCCTGGCCTCGGTGGCCGCCGGCCGTACCATTGCTTTCATCGAGGCGCTTTTCTCCGAGGACGTCCCCGTCTTCCGCATGATGCCCAACGTGGCCGTCGAGGTCTGCGCCGGCACCATCTGTTTTGCCGTCGGCAGCAAGGTGGACCCGGAGACGGAGGAGCAGGTGTACGAGCTGTTCAGCCACCTGGGGCGCGTCGTGCCCCTGACGGAGAAGCTGTTCGCCCCGGCGACGGCCATCGCCGGCAGCGGACCCGGGTTCATGGCCGTCATCGTCGACGCCTTCGTCGACGCCGGCGTCATGGCGGGGCTGCCGGGAGGTGTGGCGCGGGAGCTGACATATTCCATGCTGGCGGGTACGGCCGCCCTGCTGGTGGAGGCGGGGCTGTCGCCCAGCGAGTTGAGGCATATCGTCACCTCGCCGGCGGGAACCACCGCCGCCGGTATCTCGCAGCTGGAGAGGGACGGCATCAGGTCCGCCATCATCGATTCGGTGCAGGTAACGGTCGACCGCGCCATCGAGCTCGGCTAGACATGACGGGATTCGACGCACGCAGTTTTGTCAATGCGCTTTTTTATACCTACTATGTATTCATCATCATCAGGATCGTATTCAGCTGGACCGGGATACCATCCAACAGGACGTTGCTGATCCTGTTCCGGTACGTGCATGATGTGACCGAGCCCTACCTGGGTTTGTTCCGGCGGTTCATACCGCTGGCGGGGCCAATCGATTTCAGTCCGTTCGTCGGGCTGCTGGTATTGGGGATAATACAGAGTTTCGTCGTAAGCGCCTTGTAAATCATAAAACAGGGAGGACAGTGGGATGAAAATCACACCGTTGGATATCAGGCACAAGGAGTTCAGCCGGTCCATGCGGGGATACAAAGACCTGGAGGTGGATGAGTACCTCGATGAGATAGTCGAGGAGTTCGAGCGCTTGTTCAACAAGAACATCGACTACCAGGACCGGCTGGAGGCGCTGGAGGAGAAGATAGAGCAGTACCGCAATATCGAGGAGACGTTGCAGAAGACGCTGATCTCCGCCCAGGAGCAGGCCGAGGAGTTGAAGGTCAACGCCAAGAAGGAGGCGGACCTCATCCTGCGTGACGCCGAGCTTAAATCCCGCAGCATCATCAACGACTCCTACGCGGAGAGGCAGAAGATCCAGCGTTCGGTGCAGTCCCTCAAGCAGAGACACGAAGACCTGCGCTACCAGCTCAAGTCCCTGCTGGAGAGCTATATGAACGTCCTCGACCAGGACGACGATTCGGTGCTCGAAGATGTCGAAATCGAGGGTATGGAGTCCGGGGCCGGAACAGCTGACGCCGTGAAAGAAACGGCGGATGAGGGTATGGGTATTGACCAGGCGGTATCGACGGAGCTGGCCGGCGGCGATGCCGCCGAGGCAACGGATACGGTTGATGGCGGCATGGAAGCGGAAGCGGAAGAGGTCAGCTTTCCTGCCCTCCACGGCGGAGGCACCGGTGACGAAGACGACCCTTTCGCCGATGTAGAGATTGACACCGACGAGAAAAACTTCAAGTGGTAAGCTGCTGACGGAGTCGCCGGAGGGTGTTCTGCTGGCGGTCAGGGCGGTGCCCGGGGCGAAGAAATCCCAGATAATGGGGAGGCGGGATGGACGGTTGCGGGTGCGCCTGCAGGCTCCTCCCGTAGAGGGCAAGGCGAACAAGGCCCTGCTGAAGTTGCTGGCCCGCGAACTGGGTCTCAGCAAAAACAGGGTGCGGTTGCGACACGGTGAGCGCTCTCGTGATAAAATAGTCCTGTTGGCCGGGTTACCGGTAGCGGACGCTGAAGAGAGGTTGAAAAAATTCCTCCGCGTAGAGTAACAGGACTGTCGCGGGGGGTTTTCATTTTTACATGGAACCGGAAGAATCTAAAAAACTGCTCAAGAAACTTCACGAAGTCAGGGATAAGCTGGAACAGGACCTGGAGCGTCTGGCGCGCGATACGGACGAGACGGAACAGGAACTGACGGCGGGGCTCAGCTACGATGACCGTGTCGCCGGGCTGGCGGCCCTGGCCCAGGATCGTGAGCTGGACCTTTCCCTGGAGGAGAAGGTTAACATGCTGCTGACCCGGGTCAACGAGGCCATCAAGGAGTTCCAGAAGGGAGAATACGGTATCTGCAAGTCCTGCGGTAAACCCATATCGCCGGAGCGGCTGGAGTTTCTCCCCTATGTCGAGCGGTGCATCGATTGCCAGCGTGAACAGGAGACGAGATAGCTGAAGTATCTGTTCAACCCAACCGGTAGGCTCGTGATCTGGACCTTGTCGCTCCTGGCTGTGGATCAGCTGTTCAAGGCGATAATCCGCAACAGCATGAGTTACGGCGACAACATCGCCGTACTGCCACTGTTCAGGCTGCAACTCATACAGAACAACGGTATCGCCTTCGGCATGTTCAACGGGCACGACGGCATTATCCTCATCGTCGGCGGTTTCATCGTTTTCCTGCTGCTGGTTGCCGCCGCCGTGGTTCGGCACAACGAACCGATGGTGGTGCCCATGGCGCTGTTGCTGGCGGGCAGCCTGGGCAACCTCATCGACCGCCTGCGCCTGGGCAGCGTGACCGACTTTATCCGCGTCCCCCATTGGCCCGCCTTCAATATGGCGGACATCTTTATCGCCATGGGGGTGGGGCTGATACTGCTGCGTTATCTCTTTCCCAAAGGCCTGCGGCTGCAGGAGAGTGAAGGGGACTGACGGGGGTGGAACCGGCCTTCTGCCATGGATGATGCTTCCCCACAGAGCAGGATTACCATCCAGGCCGGCGCCGACGAGCAGGGGATCCGCCTGGACAAACTGCTGGCATCGGTGCCGGAGATAGGCTCGCGCGCGGCGGCGCAGCGGCTGATTGCCGCCGGCCGCGTGCTGGTCGACGGAGTCGCCGGCAGCAAGAAGCACAGGGTCCGCCCGGGCGAGGAGATCGAGGCGGTGATGGAGCCGCCGGAGGAACTCTCCCTCCAGCCCGAGGACCTGGGTCTGAGCATTCCCTACGAGGACCGGTGGCTGCTGGTGGTGGACAAGCCGGCGGGGGTCGTCACCCATCCGGGCCGGGGGCATGACCACGGCACCCTGGTTCACGGGCTGCTGGCCCATCAGGTGGCGGGCGGCGAGAGCCCGCACCGCCCGGGTATCGTCCACCGTCTGGACAAGGACACCTCGGGCCTGCTGGTAGTGGCCCGAGACGACGCCACCCACCGGTTGCTGGTGGAGATGCTGCGCCGTCACCAGATCGAGCGTACCTACATCGCCCTGGTCCACGGATATTTCGAGACCAGGGAGGGCACCATCGACGCCCCGGTGGGCCGGGACGCCGCCAACCGGCAACGGATGTCAGTGGCGGGGACAGCCGGCCGGGCGGCCGTTACCCACTTCCGGGTTATACGGAGCTGGGCCGGTGACGGATCGGGCCGCGGCCGCCGGAAGGAGCCCGGAGCCGGGCTCTCTCTGCTGGAGGTGAGGCTGGATACCGGCCGCACCCACCAGATCAGGGTCCACCTGGAGGCCATCGGCCATCCGGTGGCCGGGGACACGACCTATAGCCGCCGGCGCGACCGGCTGGGCATCGGCCGCCAGTTCCTGCACGCGACGCGGCTGACCTTCAGCCATCCCCAAACCGGTGAGACTATCGAGGTCCAGTCGCCGTTGCCGGACGACCTGCAGTCGGTACTGGACCGGCTGGAGCAGGGGTCCGGCTGAGCCGCCGGCCCGGCGGCCCCATATTGGCTTCCGCGCTTCGGCCGTGCAAGAATACGGAAAGGCTCTGTGGCCACCCCGTACGGAGGCTTCCTTGAATTTTCCCAGGATAGTGATATCCGGACCTCACCGGAGTTCCGGCAAAACTACGCTCAGCACCGGCCTGTGCCGTGCCCTCAGCATCTCGGGACTGGCAGTGCAGCCCTACAAGAAAGGGCCGGACTTCATCGATCCCATGTGGTTGAGCGCCGCCGCCGGGCGCGACTGCCGCAACCTGGACCTGTTCATGATGGGCGAGGAGAACATCATGACTTCCTTCCAGACAGCGGCCGCCACGGCGGACATGGGTATCATTGAAGGCAACATGGGCCTGTACGACAGCCTGGAGGTGGACGGCCGCGGCAGCACCTCCGACATGGCGCGCCTGCTGAAGGCGCCGGTGATACTGATTGTGGACACCAGGAGCATGAACCGCAGCATCGCCCCCCTGCTGATGGGCTTCCAGCAGTTCGAGCCGGACGTGCCCATCGCCGGCGTCATCCTCAACAAGGTCTTCGGTCCGCGCCACGAGGCCAAGCTGCGGGCGGCGGTGGAGGAATATACGGACATTGCCATCGCCGGCGCCATACCCCGGCGTTCAGACATGGGTATCATCATGCGTCACCTGGGCCTGGAGCCGGCGCAGGAGCATCTGGCCGCCGATGATGTCATCGACGCCATCGGCCGGGCCATCGCCGGATATGTGGACCTGGAGAAGGTGCGGCAGATCGCCGCCACGGCGCCGCCGCTGCCGGACATGGAGCTCCCGGCGGCCGGGTCCGGAGACGCCCGGGTACGTATCGGCATCGCCCGCGACCGGGCCTTCACCTTCTATTATCCGGAAAACCTGGAAGCGCTGACCCGGGCCGGTGCCCAGCTGGTCCCCTTCAGCCCGCTGGCCGACGGTGCTCTCCCCGACGTGCAGGGTCTCTATATCGGCGGCGGCTTTCCCGAGGTGTTCATGGATGAGCTGCAGGGCAACGAACCGCTACGCCGGGAGATAAGGGAGGCCATCGAGGCGGGTATGCCGGTCTACGCCGAGTGTGGCGGCCTGATGTACCTGGCGCGCAGCATGACCTGGCAGGACAGGACCCGGGAGATGGTGGGCGCCCTGCCCTGCGATATCGTCATGCATCAAAAGCCGCAGGGCCACGGTTATATGAGGCTGAAGGCCACGGGCAACGGCGGCTGGTTCTCCCCCGGGACCGAGGTAAGGGGCCACGAGTTCCATTATTCGGAGATAACCGGTGCCGGCGACCTGGAGTTCGCCTGGGAGGTACTGCGCGGCACCGGTGTCGACGGACGGCATGACGGCATCATCCACCGCAATGTACTGGCCTCCTATGCCCACCTTCACAGTCTGGGTTCGTCCCGGTGGGCGGAGGACCTGGTGTCCCGCATGGGACGGGCCTGACAACGGTTGCCGGCGGCCCGCCGCCACGCCCCGGATCCCTGCCGCCGGCGGACCTCTGAAAAAAAACCGGGATTATCCCCTCGCAGCTATTGACAAGCGATAAAAAAGGGTGTTAGATTTCCACTTGTCCTAAATACCCACTAAGGTATTGTTTTTTGGAACAAAAGCGATGGGGGCTTATCAGTCTGTTTGACAGCTTCTGATTTACCGTGCTATCGTTGCGAATACTTCAGGGGGTATATACCTGTTACGGGTTTTTTCCAGGTATCAGCGTAGAGTGCGAACACTCATGACCAAAGGGATGTGATATGAGCGGATTGACGATCTTCTTTGTGATTTATGCTTATGTTGCTATCGCTGTCTTCATCCTCGGGTTCCTCTACCGTATCTGGAAATTCGGCAAGACCCCCGCCCCGTTGAAGATAGATCAGACCCCCGCTCCCACCAGCGACGGCGGTGTAGTCGGCAGGATGATTCTGGAAGTGGGTGTCTTCAAAAGCCTGCTGAAGAGCAACCGCATCATCTGGCTGTTCGGCTACATGTTCCATATCGGCCTGTTTCTCGCCCTGTTGAAGCACTTCCGTTTCTTCTTCGCTTACGGTCCCGGCTGGATCGCCTACATCACCACCTTCGAGATCTACGCCGGACTTATCATGCTGTTCGGACTTATCATGCTGTTCGTGCTGAGGCTGGTCGTGGACCGCACGGCCTTCATCTCGGTGATGAACGACTACCTGCTGCTGATACTGCTGGCGGCGATCGCCTCCAGCGGCTTGATCATCAAGCATTTTTCGCGCACCAATCTAACGACCGTCAAGGAATTCATTTTGGGGATCGTTTCCTTTAACCCGCAGGAGATGCCTTCCGAGGTGATGTTCATTATCCATATTTCCCTGGTTTTCCTGCTGTTTATATATTTCCCCTTCAGCAAGCTGATGCACTCCGGTGGCGTCTTCTTCAGCCCGACGCGCAACCAGGTCGATAACCCGCGCGACCGGCGCTGGGTGAATCCCTGGGGCAAGGCTCCGGAGAACATTGAGATAGCTTCGAATATGACACAGGATGAGGGGTAACACCTAAAGACTTGGCTCAAGCAACTATTTCCACAAGGAGGAGACAGAATGAGCTTTGAATTAGATGGAAAGACCTATGAGACAGATGATGACGGGTACCTGGTAAATCTTGATGAGTGGAACGAAGGTGTCGCCGGCTACATGGCCGAGCAGGAAGGTATCGATATGACCGAGGCACACTGGGAGGTCGTTAACTTCCTGAGGGATTACTACCAGGAGTACAACATCGCGCCGGCCATCAAGATCCTGATCAAGGAGATGAAGAAGATGTTCGGCCCCGAGAAGGGCAACAGCGCTTATCTCTACGATCTCTATCCGGCCGGCCCGGCACTCCAGGCTTGCAAGATCGCGGGCCTGCCCAAGCCGACAGGCTGTGTGTAAATAGGAATCTCTCCGGCTCGGCCCGCGGCCGCGGGCCGAGCCGGAAACAATCGGCCGGTCCCGATGACCGGCTTGTGAGGCGGGGCACTTGTAAGTCACTGTTAACCCGCCGTGGGCATTGCCAAACGGCGGTATTGTTTAGCCCCGGAGTCCGGTCAGGTGGTTGTTTACCGCCACCGGCCGGCAAAAAGAAGGGCAGCGGTTCTTCAGGACTGTGAAAGGAAACGAGATGGCAGAAACGGCAGATACAGCTGCAGAACAGGAAGAAGTTTTAACCGACCAGGACATTGTCACCGGGGCCAAGGAGCCTTCGCTCAAGCCTGCAGACGTCAAGGCCCCCGAACTTACGGGCGATATCCAGATACCCCATCTGGTAAAGGGGGCGATGGCCAAATCCAAATGCCACGCCGCCAAGCCGGAGACCATGGAGGCCATGGGCTTCCCGGGGCGCCTGGTGGACAACTGGGAGGAAGCGGCTGTCAAGAAACTGGGCGAGCTGCTGACCAAGTACAAGTCACTCCAGGTATATCTGGACATCTGTGTCCGCTGCGGTTCCTGTACCGATAAGTGTCAGTTCTTCCTCGGATCCAAAGACCCCAAGAACATGCCCGTGGCCCGGGCCGACCTGCTTCGCAAGGTTTATAAGAAATATTTCACCACCGAGGGAAAGATCTTCGGTTCCCTGGCCGGCGCCGCCAAACTGGACCTGGAGCTGCTGGGCGAATGGTACACCTACTTCCACCAGTGCTCCCAGTGCCGGCGCTGCTCGGTGTTCTGCCCTTATGGCATCGACACCGCCGAGATCTCCATGGCGGCCCGCGAGATCATGGACAGCATCGGTATCGGCCAGAAGTACGTCAACACCGTCCTGGTAAAGCTGCACGAGATCGGCAACAACCTGGGCATGAACCCCAAGGCGCTCAAGGCGACCATGGAGTCCACCGAGGAGGATATCCAGGAGGAGGACGGCGTCGCCGTCAAGCTTCCCGTAGACCAGGTGGGGGCCGAGGTGCTGCTGATCACTCCTTCGGCGGATTTCTTCGCGACGCCTCATATAGAGTCCCTCATCGGCTACGCCAAAGTCTTCCACCAGGCGGGCATCAGCTGGACCCTCAGCTCCACCGCCTCCGAGGCCGGCAACTTCGGCATGTTCATCGGCAGTTACGAGCACATGCAGAAGGCAGCCATGCGCATCAGGAAAGCCATCGAGGAGCTCAAGCCCAAGCGCCTTATCGTCGGCGAATGCGGCCACGCCTGGCGCATCGCCTACGCTTTCTGGAACACCATGATCGGGCCGCTGGACAACAGCCTGGGGCTCAAGCTGGAATATCCCCGGCCGCAGCATATCTGTGAATACACCCTGGACCTGGTGGAGCGCGGCGCCATCAAGCTCGACAAGTCGGCCAACGACGATGTCATACCCACTTTCCACGATTCATGCAACGTAGCCCGCGCCACGCGCATGGGTGACCGTCCCGGCGGACAGTTCGAGATACCGCGGGCGCTGATCAATGCCGCCTGCAACCGCTATGTGGAGATGGATTCCGATACCATCAAGGAGAAGACCTTCTGCTGCGGCGGCGGCGGCGGACTACTGTCGGACGAGATCCTCGATGTCCGTGTCCAGGGGGCCATGCCGCGGATGCAGGCTTACCATGCGATCAAGGAAGAGAACGGGGCCAATTTCTTCGCCCTCATATGTGCCATCTGCAAGGCACAGTTCACCAAGGTCTTCCCCAAATACGGGATACCAATGATCGAAGTCGGGGGTATCCACCAGCTTGTCGCCAAGGCAATCGAGTTGGGAGCTAAGGAATGAGAAGAGCTGTAGCAGCACTCATCATTTTTACGTTGGTTCTGTTGTCGCCGTTCATCGTTAGCGCCGCCAGCGGCGACTGGGGCAACACGCCCACCAAGCCGGACCTCGATCCGGGCATCAAGGCTGACGCGGGAAGCCGCTGCGTCCGTGATGTGGATTACATGCGGGTCAACCACATGGACCTGCTCAAGGACGAACGGACGCGGGCGGTCAGGCACGGTGAACGCACCGACAAGGACAGCATCAAGGAGTGCTTCACCTGCCACGAATACAAGAAATTCTGCGAGAAATGCCATGAATATAACACGGTAGAACCGGGCTGCTTCGGCGGCTCCACCGGGACCGGTGGTTGTCATTCGACGGAACAGCCGGGCTTGAAGAAACCCGAGGGTATGTAGGGACATGGAGCGGATGTCAAACAAAGACCAAAGGAAGTAGGGCTCTGGCTATGGGGAATGACCGATTGGATAGAAGAACTTTCTTGAAGATGGGCGGGCTGATCGCAGCCGCCGGCGTGACGATTCCCGCCGCCTCACAGATATTTGCGCCGTCAGGTCTGGCATCGAGCGGCAAGGAGTTATCGGCGGCGACGGACGTCAGCTGGACGATGGTGGCCGACGTGAGCAAGTGTTCGCCGGATTGCACCATTTGCGAGGATGCCTGCGCGGATGAGAACAACCTTCCCCGCTTTCCCGGCAAGCTTTCAAGGTTTGACCCGTACTGGCTGCGCATAATCGAGGCCAAAAAGGAGCTCTCCGGGGTGGACAACAAGGCTCTGTCACTGCCGGTCATGTGCATGATGTGCGATAAGCCCCCATGCACCCACGTCTGTCCCACCAAGGCCTCCTTCATCCGGCCCGACGGCCTGGTGATGATCGATGAGCACCGCTGTATCGGTTGCCGGTACTGCGTGATCGCCTGTCCCTACCGGGTCAGGTTCATGATATTCAAGGATACCCCGGACGACCAGTGGACCAACCGCAAGGTTCCCAAGCTGATGCGGGGAGTAGCCTCCAAGTGTACTTTCTGCGTCCACCGCATCGATGACGGCAAGCTGCCGCGGTGCGTGGTGGACTGTCCGGAGAACGCGCTCACCTTCGGCGACCGCAACGATCCGGAGACCGAGGTCGCGCAGCTGCTTGAGCCGGGTACGGCGCAGGCACTCAGGCCCAATCTGAGGGTCGGGCCCAACGTATTCTATCTGGGACTGTAGAGATGAATCTGACTAGAGGATTGCGAGGCTAACGTGGCAAAATATTTTTTCGCACCGATCGAGGGCAAATCAAGTAAGTATCACTGGGCGGTGGTCATCCTCAGCCTGCTCGTTTTCAGCTGGTTCATAGCCACGGCTATCAGGTTCAAGCTGGGCTTCTGGATCACCGGCCTTAACCACTCCATCACCTGGGGTGGTTCGGAGGTATTGTTCGTACTGTTCGTGGGGTTGAGCGCCGGCTCGCTGCTCATCTCCGCCCTGGGGTCCATATTCGGGCAGACCGAATATAAAGTGCTGTCGCGGGTAGCGGCGCTGAACTCGGTACTGTTCATGTCGGCGGCGCTGATGATGCTCATCTCCTCCTGGGGCCGCCCCGACCGCATCCTCCTGCCGTTCTACAACATCAATCCGCGCTCGATGCTCTCCCTGAACGCGTTCGTCTATTCGTCCTACATCGCTGTCGGTATCATATATCTGTGGGCTCAGTTGAAGAACAGCGAGAAATGGTCACGGGTTCTGGCTATCGCCGCGGTATGCACCGCTATCTTCGTCCATTCCGGCACCGGCTTCATATTCGGTGTGATCAACGGCAGGGAAATGTATTTCTCCTCGCTGACGCCGCTGGCCTTCGTCATCGCCGCCCTCTCCTCGGGTACGGCGCTGGCGATGATCATCCTGCACTACAGCTTCAAGGCTACCCACCGGAAGATCGACAAGCGCTTCTTCCTGCAGCTCAGCCGGGTGATGCTCGGCCTGATCATGTTCGTCATGTTCATCGTCAGCATCGAGCACCTGATTCACATGTACGCACCGGAGCATTATGAAGGCGAGAAATATGTGCTGTTCAGCGGCAGCTTCTTCACCTACGTGTTCTGGATACAGCTGTATCTGATCGGCTTTCTTTCACCGATCTTCATCCTGCTGTATCCCAGGACCAGGTCGCGGCTGGGATGGATCCTGTTCGCGTCGGGGCTGCACGTTTTCGGCATCGTCGGCGAGAGGATCCTGTTCATCCTGCCGGGCCAGTTCCTGCATATCCCTCTGCTGCCCGGATACGAGTTTTCCAGCGCCGCCTATGGCGACGGCGCCACCATCAACTATTTCCCGATGTTCACCGCCTGGGTTCAGTATATCGGCGTGATCGCTTTCGTGGCCCTCGCGTACCTGTTGCTGATCAAGTGGCTGCCGTTGCTGCCCCAGGAGGCCAAGCTGATCAAGCCCAAGCCCCCGGAGGATCTGCTGATAGAGGAGAGCGGAGAAGTGGCGGAGGGGGACACCAATATCGTCGCAGGTTCGGCGGAGGCGGAGGCCCCGGCTTAAATACCTGCACACCGTCATGTTATTAAGCCCGCAGGCGCGAGGCTAAACGAAATACAAGCAAAGGAAAAGGAGAACACGAAATGGCAGATGACCTGAAAATCCCACTCTTGGAAGAGTTGGAGAAGGGGCCGTGGCCAAGCTTTGTCAGCGATATCAGGAGTATCGCCGACAGGTCTGAGATGGCTCACGATCTGCTCCGCCAGCTCGAAAAATCCTACGAAGACAAAAGAGGCTACTGGAAGCATGGCGGTCTGGTGGGCGTGCTGGGCTACGGCGGTGGCGTTATCGGCCGGTACTCCTCCCTGCCGGAAGAGTTCCCGGGCGTCTCGCATTTCCACACCGTCCGTGTCAACCAGACCTCCGGATGGGTCTATACCTCCAAGGCACTCAACGAGATCATGGACATCTGGGACGAGCATGGTTCCGGACTGACCAATATGCACGGCTCCACCGGCGACATGGTGCTGCTGGGCACCCGGACCGAGGAGCTGGAGCCCACCTTCCGGGCACTCACCCAGAAGGGCTGGGACCTGGGCGGCTCCGGTTCGGACATGCGGACGCCCAGTTGCTGCATCGGCCCGGCGCGTTGCGAATGGGCCTGCTACGACACGCTGGACCTCTGCTATAACCTCACCCAGGCTTACCAGGACGAGCTGCACCGTCCCATGTTCAACTACAAGTTCAAGATCAAGATGTCGGGCTGCCCCAATGACTGTGTGGCTTCCCAGGCCCGTTCCGACATGGCCATCATCGGCATCTGGAAGGACGAGATCCAGATTGACAAGGATGCCTATGCCGAGTACATGAAGAACGGCTTCAACATCAAGGACCATGTTGTCGATATGTGCCCCACCGGCTGCATCACCGCCGATGAGAACGATATCGAGATAGATGACAGCGACTGCGTCAAGTGCATGCACTGCATCGCCCGCATGCCCAAGGCGCTTTCCCCGGGCAAGGAGCGCGGCGCCACCATCAGCCTGGGTGCCAAGGCCCCCATCGTCGAGGGCGCCCTGATAGCGCAGAACATCATCCCCTTCATAGCGATGGAGGAACCCTACGAGGAACTGCATGACCTCATTGAGAGGATCTGGGAGTTCTGGGACGATCACGGCAAGGCCCGCGAGCGCATCGGCGAGTTCATCGAGCGCGTCAGCCTGGCTACCTTCCTGGAGAACACAGGGCTGGAACCGCTTCCCCAGATGGTCACGCAACCGCGTGATAATCCTTACATCTTCTACGAAGAGTACTACGCCGAGGAAGATAAGGAAGAGGGATCGGACGAATAAAGCAATCAGCAGGGCGGCCTGACGGGGACGGTTTCCCCCGGTAAGAGTCCTGAGTAAACTTTGAAGTAACAGGAGGTATAGCCTGATGGCAACAGATGTAGAAAGAAAAACAGACATAGGACCGCCTCATTTTGAGCAGTTCCTTCATCCCCTGATGAAGGAGAACTACGGCAAGTGGAAGTACCACGAGACACTGGAGCCGGGAGTACTGGCCCATACCGGCGATGCCGGCACTCTGTATAGCGTGCGCTGTGCTTCGCCGCGGCTGGCCACCACCGACTTCATCCGCAACCTGACGGCGCTGGCGGACAAGTACTGCGACGGCTACCTGCGGTTCACCAGCCGCAACAACGTGGAGTTCCTGCTGAGCGACAAGGGCAACATCGAGCCGCTGAAGAAGGATCTGGCGGACCTCAAAATCCCGGTAGGCGGCACCAACAACGCCATCTCCAACGTAGTCCATACCCAGGGCTGGGTCCATTGCCATTCATCGGCGACGGATGCTTCCGGCCTGGTCAAAGCGGTCATGGATGAGCTGACCGATTACTTCACCTCTGAGAAGCTGCCGGCCAGGATCCGCCTGGCCGTGGCCTGCTGCCTGAACATGTGCGGCGCCGTGCACGCTTCCGATATCGCCATACTGGGTGTCCACCGGACGCCGCCGGTGATCGATAACGAGAAGCTGCCCAACCAGTGCGAGATCCCGACCACCGTCGCCTCGTGCCCCAACAACGCCATCAAGCCCACGTCGATCGAGGGCAAGACCACGGTGACGGTGGACGAGGACAAGTGCATGTACTGCGGTAACTGCTACACGGTCTGCCCGGCGATGCCGCTGGCCGACCCGCTGAACGACGGTGTATCCATCTGGGTCGGAGGCAAGATCTCCAACGCCAGA